>NZ_JBHTFN010000070.1:377330-430940 GCF_042666195.1 Bradyrhizobium sp. GCM10028915 | reverse complement strand
ACGCCGATCACCGCCTGCTTGCCGGCGTCGATGCGGGCCTGGGTCTTGGCCGAGGCTTCCTCGATGCGCAGCTTCGGTACGCCGGCCTCGATCGCCTTGGCCATACCCCCGAGCTCCTCGACCTCCTGGATGTGGCCCCAGGCCTTGGCGGCGAGGTCGCGGGTGAGACGCTCGACGTAATACGAGCCGCCCCAGGGATCGATGATGCGGGTGGTGCCGCTCTCCTGCTGCAGGAAGAGCTGGGTGTTGCGGGCGATGCGGGCCGAGAAATCAGTCGGCAGCGCCAGCGCTTCGTCGAGCGCATTGGTGTGCAGCGACTGGGTATGGCCTTGCGTTGCCGCCATCGCCTCGACCGTCGTGCGCATCACGTTGTTGAAGACGTCCTGCGCGGTCAGCGACCACCCCGAGGTCTGGCTATGCGTGCGCAGCGACAGCGAGCGTGGGTCCTTCGGATTGAACGGCTTCAGCAGCTTCGCCCACAAGAGGCGCGCGGCGCGCAGCTTGGCGACTTCCATGAAGAAGTTCATGCCGATCGCCCAGAAGAACGACAGACGTGGTGCGAAGCGATCGACGTCGAGACCCGCGGCAATGCCGGCGCGTAAGTATTCGACGCCGTCGGCGAGCGTATAGGCGAGCTCGAGGTCCTGCGTCGCGCCGGCCTCCTGCATGTGATAGCCGGAGATCGAGATCGAATTGTATTTCGGCATCTTCTGCGAGGTATAGGCGAAGATGTCCGAGATGATCCGCATCGAGGGCGCGGGCGGATAGATATAGGTGTTGCGCACCATGAACTCTTTCAGAATGTCGTTCTGAATGGTGCCCGACAGTTTTTCCGGCGGCACGCCCTGTTCGCTCGCCGCGGCGACATAGAGCGCCAGGATCGGCAGCACCGCGCCGTTCATGGTCATGGACACGCTCATCTGGTCGAGCGGAATGCCCGCAAACAGCGTGCGCATGTCGTAGATGGAATCGATGGCGACGCCGGCCATGCCGACGTCGCCGCCGACGCGCGGATGATCGGAGTCATAGCCGCGGTGGGTGGCGAGATCGAACGCGACCGAGAGGCCCTTCTGTCCGGCCGCGAGGTTACGGCGGTAGAACGCGTTGGAATCCTCCGCCGTGGAGAAGCCGGCATATTGCCGGACCGTCCAGGGCTGGTTGACATACATGGTCGGGTAGGGACCGCGCAGGAACGGCGCGATGCCTGGCCAGGTCTCAAGGAAATCGAGCCCGGCGATATCTGCTTCTCCGTATGCCGACTTGACCGGAATGCCCTCCGGAGTCACCCACGGATCGACGGAGACGGAAGAAGCGGCGACCGAGCACCTTTCGAAAGCAATACTTGCAAAATTCGGGATAACGCTGATGGATGACATCTGAGTGTTCGCGTTCGATTGTCGATTATCCGAAAACCTTCGGGTTTTGGATCCGGTTGTAAGCGGCATTTAGCGTTGCCAAGGCGTCGCAACTGACGTGAATAAAGCTGCAGATGCCAGCCCGCCGAAACGCGGGGTCGGATAGAGAGGGAAGTCCCGCCAAATAGATGTGCCTAGCTCCGACTTGCTGAAGCGCGTGGGCGGAGATTTCGGCGCACTCCGCATAGATCTTATCGCTGGAGCAAAGGCAGGCAAGTTCGGCACCAGAGCCCGTGAATGCGAGGGCAAGCTCGGCTGGGTCGGCGAAGCCGGCGCCGTCGATAGCCTCAATTCCTCCCGCTTCGAAGAAGCTCTTGGCGAATGTCGCGCGGGCCGTAAAGTCGGTCGGTGTGCCGAGATTAGCAAGAAACACTCGCGGCCGCGCGCCGAGTAGCTTCAATATCGCATCGGACTTATCGCGGAGCGATTCGAACGGTTCCGCAAGCCGGATCGGCGGCAGTGGGTCGAATACGAATTTCTGATCAAAGCTAGGCGGAAGAGCCATCGGTCTTACGCTTAGTACCGCCGCTGCGCCTTCGCTAAGGTTTGCGAACTCGCTCACTCCGGTCAGCGGGTCGCTGCGTTTCGCGAGATTTGCACAGCGCGCTGTGCGTGTAGCTGTGATCTTCGCCTGAAGCGTTCCTTGCTGTAGAGCGGCAAAAATGCCGCCCGCATTTTCAGTCTCTTGAAAACTCCTCCAGGCCGCGTCGCAAAGCTCCGTTGTTAGCGCCTCAATGCCGCCAGCACCTGCGGCAGGATCGCTAACCTTGGCAAGATTGCTTTCCTCCAGCAGCAGAAGTTGCGTGTTGCGGGCCACGCGCCGGGCAAACGAGTCTGGAAGGCCGAGCGCCAACGTGTGCGGCAGGACTGTGATCGCATTGGCACCGGCGATTCCCGCAGAGAATGTAGCCAAGGTAGCGCGCAACATGTTTACGTAGGGATCGCGCCGGGTCAACATGCGCCAGGACGTGTCAGCCGCAATGAACAGCGGCCTCGGCGTCACACCGCACACCGATTCGATGCGCGCCCAGAGGAGTCGCAACGCGCGGAATTTAGCCATAGTCAAAAACTGGTCGGCGTCAGCAGTGAGTCGCGCATAGATCATACTTCGCGCTTGATCCAGCGGAATGCGCGCTGCCTCCATAGCGTGCAGATATGCCACGCCGCAGGCGAGCACAAAGGCAAGCTCCTGCACTTCTGAGCCGCCGGCGTCATGAACGATACGCCCGTCGCTCGCGGCAAACGGCCCCTTGAACCCCAGCGTTACAAGCCCTTTGATCGTGCTGGCAACGTTCCGTGCGATTTCTTCCCAAGTGTATGGACTGCGTCCGCTTAGGGCGCACGCGCCCAGCGGATCGAGCCCAAATCGAATGTCGCAGACGGCAGGATCGAGACCGACCGACTTCACATATTCCGCAACATGGATCGCGGTCTTACGCCCGTCTGTACCAATTTGGAGTTCAATCCCGATGCCGGCATCAAGGTGGACGTCCTTTAAAGCTTTGGCGACGGTACCTGCCGTTTGATCGAGACCGAACCCGCGGCTGCTGTTGGCGCCGGCAAAGACGAGCGCCAGGCCCGTCGCCCCATTCTCCAGATCGTGAAGGGCCTGCCTATTGGCCGTCACCGGGTCTGGATGATCGATGCGCTGCATGATCTGCCAAGGCGCCGCGGGTGCCCGCCCGTCGACTAGTGCAATGTCTTTCGCGCGGAGATAAATCGGCTCGATTCTCAAGTCGTCGTACGTCCTACCAATCAGCTTTTCGAACGGCGCTCCCTTTAGCACGCCATCAACCAGCTTGTGCCAGTCCTGGCGTGAAGCAGGCGCAAAGCCCGATGCCAATGCCAATCGTTCGGTTTTCATCAAGTCCACCTAATCCCAAGTGACGCCGAGCTGCCCAACATGACTTCTGCCTGGAAGTAACCGGAATTCCTGCAGTCAGGCTGCCCATCTCAGGTCGCCTCTTGCGGTATTCAGGAAAACTCCAAAATCAGCGCGTCGACCGCGAGCGTCGCACCCGCACTGGCGTGGATCTTCTTCACGGTGCCGTCCTGCTCGGCGCGGAGCACGTTCTGCATCTTCATGGCTTCGACCACCGCGAGCGTCTCGCCGGCCTTGACCTCCTGCCCCTCGGTCACCGCGATCGAGACGACGAGGCCAGGCATCGGGCAGAGCAGTTTCTTGCCGGTATCGGCGGCCGTCGTCACCGGCATCAGCCGGGCGGACGCGGCTTCCGCTTCGGTCCAGACATAGACCGGCACCTCGACGCCCTGATGCGCAAGACGGATGCCGTTGGCGATCGGGCGCGCCTGCACCGCGACGACATGGCCATCGATGGTGCCCTGCCAGACCGGATCGCCCGGCTTCCATGATGACTGCAACAGATGCGCTCTGCCGGCCTTGCCGTCGGCATCGATGAAGCTCACCGCAATCGCCTCGCCCTCGCGGGCAACCTCGAGCAGGATCTCCTGGCGGTCGAGCCAGAGCGCGCGGCGGCGTTCGCGCTGCACGATCCGGCCGCCCATCTGGCCCGAGATCTGGCGCTTGCGCTCGCCGAGCACGTGGTCGATGGCGGCACCGACCGCGGCGATCCGCCGGGCGACCTCGCCTTCGGGCACCCGCACCGCAAAGCCCTTGGGGAATTCCTCGGCAATGAAGCCGGTCGAGAGCCGGCCCTCGCGCCAGCGCGGATGGTTCATCAGCGCCGACAGGAACGGGATGTTGTGGCGGATACCGTCCACATAGAACGAGTCCAGCGCAGTCGACTGCGCCTCGATCGCGGCGGCGCGCGACGGCGCGTGGGTGACGAGCTTGGCGATCATCGGATCGTAATGGATCGAGATCTCGCCGCCCTCCTGCACGCCGGTGTCGTTGCGAACGGTGATGCCGTCCTGGCTAACTTCCGCCGGCGGGCGGTACTTCACCAGACGCCCGATCGAGGGCAGGAAGTTGCGGAACGGGTCTTCGGCGTAAAGGCGGGATTCCACGGCCCACCCCGTGAGCGTGACGTCCTTCTGCTTGATGGACAGCTTCTCGCCGGCGGCGACCCGGATCATCTGCTCGACGAGGTCGATGCCGGTGACGAGCTCGGTGACGGGATGCTCGACCTGGAGGCGCGTGTTCATCTCCAGGAAGTAGAAGCTCTTGTCCTGCCCTGCGACGAATTCGACGGTGCCGGCAGAATCGTAGTTCACGGCTTTGGCCAGCGCGACCGCCTGCTCGCCCATCTTGCGGCGGGTGGCTTCGTCGAGCAGCGGCGACGGCGCCTCCTCGATGACCTTCTGGTTGCGGCGCTGGATCGAGCATTCGCGCTCGCCGAGATAGATGACGTTGCCGTGCTTGTCGCCCAGCACCTGGATCTCGATGTGGCGGGGATCGACGATGAACTTCTCGACGAAGACCCGGTCGTCGCCGAACGAGGCCTTGGCCTCCGCCTTGGCGAGGTTGAACCCCTCGGCGACCTCGCTGGTCGAATAGGCGATGCGCATGCCCTTGCCGCCACCGCCGGCCGAGGCCTTGATCATCACGGGATAGCCGATCTCGTCGGCGATCTTGACCGCGTGCTTCGCGTCCTCGATCACGCCGAGGAAGCCCGGCACGGTCGAAACGTCGGCCTCGGCCGCGGCCTTCTTGGATTCGATCTTGTCGCCCATCGCCGCGATCGCGCCCGGGTTGGGGCCGATGAAGACGATGCCGGCGGCTTCCAGCGCCCGCGGGAACGCCTCGCGCTCGGACAGGAAGCCGTAGCCGGGATGCACGGCCTCGGCGCCCGTCTTGCGGCAGGCCTCCACGATCTTCTCGATCACCAGATAGCTCTCGGCGGCGGCGGGCGGGCCGATCAGCACGGCCTCGTCGGCCATCTCGACATGGAGGGCATCGCGGTCAGCCTCGGAATAGACCGCGACCGTCTGAATTCCCATCCGGCGGGCGGTCTTGATGACCCGGCAGGCGATTTCGCCGCGATTGGCGATCAGAATCTTCTTGAACACAGCTCTTCCTACAACGGAATGTTGTCGTGCTTCTTGGCCGGAATTTCCATCTTCTTGTCACCCAGCATGGCCAGCGCCCGTGCGATGCGGCGCCTCGTTGCATGCGGCATGATGACGTCGTCGATATAGCCGCGCTCGGCGGCGATGAAGGGTGACAGGAAGCGATCTTCGTATTCCTTGGTGCGGGCCGCGATCTTGTCGGGGTCGCCGATGTCGCTGCGGAAGATGATCTCGACCGCACCCTTGGCACCCATGACCGCGATCTGCGCGGTCGGCCAGGCGTAGTTCATGTCGGCGCCGATCTCCTTGGAGGCCATGACGTCGAAGGCGCCGCCATAGGCCTTGCGCGTGATGATGGTCACGAGCGGCACGGTGCATTGCGAATAGGCGAACAGGAGTTTCGCGCCGTGCTTGATCAGGCCGCCATATTCCTGCGCGGTACCCGGCAGGAAGCCCGGCACGTCGACGAAGGTGACGATCGGGATGTTGAAGGCATCGCAGAAACGAACGAAGCGCGCCGCCTTGCGCGAAGCGTCGGAGTCGAGCACGCCGGCCAGCACCATGGGCTGGTTGGCGACGAAGCCCACCGTGCGGCCGGCGATGCGGCCGAAGCCGGTGACGATGTTCTTGGCGAAAGCATCCGCGATCTCGAAGAAGTCGCCCTCGTCCACGACCTTCAGGATCAGCTCCTTCATGTCGTAGGGCTTGTTCGGATTGTCGGGGATCAGAGTGTCGAGCGACATGTCGACGCGGCCGATGTCGTCGAAGCTCGGCCATTCCGGCACGCCGTCGGTGTTGTTGGACGGCAGGAAGTCGATCAGGCGCCGCATCTGCAAGAGCGTCTCGACGTCGTTCTCGAAGGCACCGTCGGCGATCGAGGAGCGCGTGGCATGCACCGAGGCGCCGCCGAGCTCTTCCGCGGTGACGACCTCGTTGGTGACGGTCTTCACCACGTCGGGGCCAGTGACGAACATGTAGCTGGTGTTCTTCACCATGAAGATGAAGTCGGTCATCGCAGGCGAATAGACGTCGCCGCCGGCGCAGGGGCCCATGATGACGGAGATCTGCGGGATCACGCCCGAGGCGAGCACGTTCCGTCGGAACACGTAGGAATAGCCGGCGAGCGCGGCCACACCTTCCTGGATGCGGGCGCCGCCCGCGTCGTAGAGGCCGATGATGGGCGCACGCGCCTTCATCGCTATGTCCTGCAATTTTGTAATTTTCAGAGCGTGGGTCTCCGACAGCGAACCGCCGAACACCGTGAAGTCTTTGGCGAAGACAAAGGTTTTGCGGCCGTTGACGGTGCCCCAGCCGGTGACCACGCCGTCTCCCGGAATCTTGGTCTTCTCCATCGCGAATTCGGTCGAGCGGTGCTGGACGAACATGTCCATCTCCTCGAACGAATGCTTGTCGAGCAGCAGATCGATCCGCTCCCGCGCGGTGAGGCGGCCGCGCGCATGCTGCGCGTCGATGCGCTTCTCGCCGCCGCCGAGCTTGGCGCCGGCGCGACGTTGTTCAAGGGCCTCGATAACGGACATCGATTGGGCCAACTGATCTACCGCTTTCTGGCGATTGGAGGCAGGTCGGTGCAAATGCCCTCATGGACTTCGGCAGCCATGCCGATCGTCTCGCCGAGGGTCGGATGCGGGTGAATGGTCTTTCCGATATCGATCGCGTCAGCCCCCATTTCGATAGCGAGACAGATTTCCCCGATCATATCGCCGGCATGCGGTCCGACGATCACGCCCCCGACGATGCGACCGGTTTCGGCGTCGAACAGCAGCTTCGTCATGCCATAGGACGCGCCCGACGCGATGGCCCGGCCGGACGCGGCCCATGGGAATTTTGCCGAACGGATCTTCCGTCCGGATTCGGCGACATCACGCTCGGACTTGCCGACCCAGGCGATCTCAGGATCGGTGTAGGCGACATTGGGGACGATCTTCGCGGTAAAGGCCGCCGGCTTCCCGGCAGCTACTTCCGCGGCGACGTGCCCCTCGTGAACGGCCTTGTGCGCCAGCATCGAACCGCCGACGACGTCGCCGATGGCGAAGACGTTGCGCGCCGTCGTTCTCATCTGCTCGTCGACCTGAATGAAGCCATTCGAATCGATGGCAACGTCGATCCGTTCGAGGCCGAGCTCGCTACTGTTGGGAACACGGCCGGCCGATTGCAACACCAAATCGTACGATCGTGTCCGTACCGATGCGCCTGTGGTACCGACCCTCACGCCGTCCGGCGTGATTTCGGCGGTTGATACGCTGCTTGCGACGTCGATATGCTCGAAGCGATGCGCGTTGCGCGAACGCCAGATCTTCACCGCGTCGGCATCCACGCCCGCCAGGATATCGGGAAGCCTTTCGACAAGATTGATCTTGGCGCCGAGCGAGCTGTAGACGGTCGCCATCTCCAGCCCGATGATCCCCGCTCCGATCACGAGCATGCGGCCCGGAATGCTTCGCAGCGCGAGCGCGCCGGTCGAGGTCACGACCCGCTCGTCCTTGGGAAGCACCGCCAGCTGCACCGCGCGCGAGCCCGTGGCGATGATGCATTGACCAAATTCAATTTGCTGCGAGCCTGCCCCCTCACCGACAATCTCGAGCCGCATGGCGGAGGCGAATTTCGCGATGCCGCGGATCACCGTGACGCGGCGCGCTGCCGCCATCTGGCTCAGCCCATCCGTCAGCTTCTTGACGGTGCCGTGCTTGAAGGCGCGCAGCTCCTGCAGATCGATCTGCGGCGCGGCGAAGCGAATGCCCTTGTCCGCGATCCGTTCGGCTTCCTCCTTGACGGCCGCAACATGAAGCAGCGCCTTCGACGGGATACATCCAACGTTCAGGCAAACTCCGCCCAAGGTGCCGTATCGTTCGACGATCGCGGTGTTCAGTCCAAGGTCTGCGGCCCGAAACGCTGCTGAATAGCCGCCCGGCCCGCCTCCGATCACGACAAGATCGTAGCGCGTATAATCTGTTGCGCGCTGGCCAACATCCTGATCCGCCGAGATCGGCTCGCCTTGCGCGCCCGCTTCGTCCGACGCCGACGCCGTGCCAATCATGGAGCCTTGAGACACCTTGTCTCCAACACGGAGCGGCATGCTCGTGATCACCCCTGCGATCGGCGACGGAATCTCCAGCGTGGCCTTGTCGGATTCCACTGTGATCAACGCCTGTTCCCGCACGACGACGTCGCCCGCCCTGACGTGGACCTCGACGACTTCGACGTCTCGGAAATCCCCGATGTCGGGGACCCGGATTTCCTCTGTCCGCATCTGCGTCCTCACAATGCGAAGCGCCGCAGATCGGAGAGCACCGACGCGACGAAGCCCAGGAACCGGGCCCCAGCCACGCCGTCGACGACCCGGTGATCCCACGACAGACTCATCGGAAGGACGAGGCGCGGTTCAAACTCGCGGCCGTTCCAGACCGCCTCGGTGGCGGCCCGCCCGGCGCCGAGGATCGCCACCTCGGGCGCGTTGATGATGGGCGTAAATCCCTGACCGCCGATGCCGCCGAGAGACGACACCGAGAAACAGCCGCCCTGCATGTCGCCCGACGCGAGCTGCCCCGCGTGCGCCTTGTCGGCGAGCGAGCGCATCTCCGCGGCAATCTGCCGAAGGCCCTTCTTATCGCAGTCCCGGATCACCGGCACGACCAGACCTCTCGGCGTGTCGACAGCGACGCCGATGTGGACGTAGTGCTTGAGGATCAACTCATCGCCATCGAGCGACGAATTGAAGCGCGGGTATTTCTGCAGCGCCAAGGCCGCGGCCTTGATCAGCAGCGACACCATGGTGAGCTTCGCCGTGTCCTTCGCGGCCTCGGCATTGGCGAGCTGACGAAAGGCTTCGGCGTCGGTCACATCCGCTCTGTCGAAATTCGTTACATGGGGAATGACGCTCCAGTTGCGCGAGAGGTTCGTACCGGTCAGCTTCTGGATCCGTGTCAGCGGCAGGCGCTCGACCGCGCCGTACCTCTCGAAATCCACCTTGGGCCAATCGACCGGGGCGCCGGGCTCAGGCGCCATCGCCGGTCTCGATCGCACCAGGCCGTTGACGAAGGCCGCCACATCCTCGCGCAAAATCCGGCCCTTGGGGCCTGTGGGCACGACAGAGTCCAGCGTCACGCCGAGCTCACGCGCCAAAGCGCGGACCGACGGCGATGCATGCGCCGCCCCGCTAGGCTGCGGCTGCTGTGCACGTGCTCGCGAGTCATCGACTGGAGCCGCGGGCGCCGGCCGTGACAGCGCCTCCTGCTGCGAGATCCGTTGCTCCACCAGCGGTGCCGACGCAGTCGCCGGCGGAGGCGCGGTGGATTCGCCGCGACCTTCGAGGACCATCAGAACCGAACCTTGAGAAACCCGCACCCCGACGTCGATCATCAGTTTGGCCACCGTGCCTGCGGCTGGGGATGGCACCTCCATCGTCGCTTTGTCGGACTCGATCGACAGCAACGGCATGTCGATCGTGACCTCGTCGCCGACCGACACATTGATTTCGACTACCGGGACATCCTTGTAGTCCCCAATATCTGGCAGAACGACTTCAATTGAACGAGACATGCGCGCTTCGCCCTCTCTCAGCGCGACCAAGGCGATGCAACGCCGGTCGGCAATTCGTAGCTGGCGATGGCTTCGGCGACCTGCTCACGCGCCACTTGACCCAATTTTGCCAGTGCCGACAGCGCCGCAACGACGATCTGCTTGCGATCGACCTCGAAGAACGATCTCAGCGCCGCGCGTGTATCGCTGCGCCCGAAGCCGTCGGTGCCCAGCACCGTATAGGGCGCCTCGATGTAAGAACCGATCAGTTGCGGATACGCCCGGACATAATCCGATGCCGCGACGATCGGCACCTTGCCGCCGAGGCATTGTACGACGTGGCTCTCGACCGGGGTCGACAGTGGCGAGAGCCGATTAGTTCGCTCCACATCGCGCGCCTCCCGCGCCAACTCGGAAAAGCTCGTTGCCGACCAGACTTCACAGGCCACTTTCCATTCGCTTTGCAGCATCGCTGCGGCGGCGAGCGCCTCCGGGAGAATGGCGCCCGAGCCGACCAGCCTGATCTTCGCCGGCCCGTCAGCGCTCGGCAGAACCCGATAGAGACCCTTGATGATGCCGTCGCGTGCATCGTCGGGCATCGAGGGCTGCGCATAGTTCTCGTTCATCGCCGTGAGGTAATAGAACTCGTCGTTGCCCTGCTCGAGCATCGACCGCATGCCGTGATCGACGATGACGGCCACCTCGTAGGAGAATGCCGGATCGTAGGCCCGGCAGTTCGGAACGGTCGCCGCCATCAGATGGCTGGACCCGTCCTGATGCTGCAAGCCTTCGCCGCCGAGCGTCGTCCGGCCGGCCGTCGCCCCGATCAAAAAGCCACGCGCGCGCTGGTCCGCCGCCGCCCAGATCAGATCGCCGACCCGCTGAAAGCCGAACATCGAATAGTAGATATAGAACGGCAGCATCGGGAAGTTATGGATGCTATAGGAGGTCGCCGCCGCGGTCCATGACGAAATCGCCCCCGCCTCGGTGATCCCCTCCTCCAGCAATTGACCGTCGATCGCTTCCTTGTAGTACAGCATCGAACCGGCATCTTCCGGCTCGTAGAGCTGTCCCGTCGGCGAGTAGATGCCGACCTGTCTGAACAGGTTCGCCATTCCGAAGGTGCGGGCTTCGTCGGCGACGATCGGAACGATGCGCGGGCCGAGCGTTTTATCCTTGAGCAAATTGGTGAACAGCCGCACGATCGCCATCGTGGTCGACGTCTCCTTGCCGTCGCCGCGCAGCGCGAACTTCGCGTAGGATTGCAGCGGCGGCACCGGCAGCGCCGCCGAAGCGCGTCGCCGCGCCGGCATGTAGCCACCGAGTGCCGCGCGACGGGCGCGCAGGTACTGAATTTCCGCGCTGTCTTCCGCAGGCCTGAAGAATTCCAGATCCTCGACTTGCTCGTTGCTGAGCGGCAGGGCGAACCGGTCGCGGAACGCATACAGCGCGTCGACGTCGAGCTTCTTGGCCTGGTGCGACGTCATGCGCGACTCGCCGGCGCCGCCCATGCCGTAGCCCTTCTTGGTCTTCGCCAGAATGACGGTCGGCCGACCCTTAATGTCCTTCGCGGCGGCAAAGGCCGCGAACAGCTTCTTGAAGTCGTGGCCACCGCGCTTCAGGCCGTCGATATCCGCGTCCGACATGTGCGCAACTAGCGCCCGGACGTCGGGATCCTCGCTGAAGAAGTGGGCGAGGTTGTAGGCCCCATCCTTGGCGCCGAGCGTCTGATATTTGCCATCGACGGTGTCAGCGAATTTGCGCAGCAGCGCATGCTTGCTATCGCGCGCGAAGATATCGTCCCAGTCCGATCCCCACAGCACCTTGATGACGTTCCAGCCGGCGCCCTGGAAAAGTGATTCGAGTTCCTGAATCACCTGCCCGTTGCCTCGGACCGGCCCATCCAGGCGCTGCAGGTTGCAATTGACGACGAAGGTGAGGTTGTCGAGATTTTCCCGCGCCGCCAGGGCGAGCCCGGCGATCGATTCCGGCTCGTCCATCTCGCCGTCGCCGAACACACCCCAGACGTGGCGACCAGCCGTCTGCACCAGGCCGCGATGCTCCAGATACTTCATGAACCGCGCCTGGTAGATCGCGCTGATCGGCCCAAGGCCCATCGACGCCGACGGCACCTGCCAGAACTCCGGCATCAGCCAGGGATGCGGATAGGACGACAGACCGGGGCCGCTCAGTTCCTGGCGATACAGCTTCAGATTTTCGTCCGACAGTCGGCCTTCGAGATACGCTCGTGCATAGACTCCGGGGGACGAATGCGGCTGGAAATACACCAAGTCGCCCTCCGACTCGGAGCTTGACGCGCGAAAGAAATGATTGAAACCGACTTCGAAAATCTCCGCGGCCGAGGCGTAGCTGGCGACGTGCCCGCCGAGCTCCCCATAGGCCTTGTTGGCACGGACCACCATCGCGAGCGCGTTCCAGCGAATGATCGCCGTCAGGCGGGTCTCGATCGCGATGTCGCCGGGGTAGGGCTTCTGCTGCTCGAGCGGAATAGAATTGCGATAGGGCGAAAACGGCGGAGAGTCCGGCGGAACGCCGAGCTCCCTCGCGCGCCGATCGAGCGCAGCCAGGATATATCGCACGCGCTCGGCACCGGCGCTGTGGTAGAGCGATCCAAGCGAGGCGAGCCAATCGGCGGTTTCGACCGGATCCTGATCGGCGTTGACGGCCTTGCGTGGCGGATCGATGTGTGCAGTCATGCGTCGGGCTCCGAGAAAGCCCGCACTTGGTAGCATCGGGTGCTATGGCACGTGCTGCTGAATACGGCCGCGTTCCGACGGATTGCCCGGCTCCGGCGGGACGCCGAGGCTCGCATTGCAGCATTCTCTGCTGTTGGTTTAATCGGGCGAGTGATCGAGCCGTCGGCCGCCTGACAGGTGCTCCCGCTTGGTCACGGCGCAGCATGCCGCATCGCTCAGCGCTCACGCCGCAGTAGCGGGCATCTTGTCGCAGATCAGCGAACTCGACGGCTCGCCGCGACTAGTGACCTGACCTTTCAAAACAGCTAACCTCGGCTAGCAGCAGGATCTGCATCAAAGCTTGACCGACTTGACGAATTGGCAGGATTGAAATGCCGCCCGAGACCGAGTTCGATCGCGAATTTGCGCGAATGGATCTGCCCGATCTTCGGATCAACTATGATCCTGTCGATCCGGATCAGTTCGATCGTCCCGTCACTTCATTCTGTCTCGAAACCAGCAAAGACAATGACGATCTGCCGCTGCACTCACACCGCAAAGGCCAATTGGTCGTCGCATCTCATGGCTCGGTGATGTGCCGGGCGCCTGGCGGCTTGTGGATCGTGCCTCCGCAAGGCGCGGTATGGATCCCGGCCGGCGTGCAGCACAGCAATTGCGTGGCCGATTTCGGCAAACTCTACACCGTGTTCATCGATCCGCAGGTCAGCATGCTGCCGCGGACCTGCTGCACGCTGATGATCACGTCGCTGGTGCGCGAATTGATCCACCGTCTCTCGGTGTTCCCACCGCTCTATCCGCTGGAAGGACCAACCAGCCGTCTCGGCCGCGTTTTGCTCGACGAACTCGTGCAGATGTCGACAACGGATGAAATGTATCTGCCGATCTCCCCCGACGCCCGTCTTCAACACCTCGCGACCTCCTTGTTGAATAATCCGGGCGACCGCAGCACGATGGACGAAGTCGCCTCGCGCTACGCGATGAGCGAGAGTACGTTCGCACGCTTCATCACCAAGGAAACAGGGATGACCTTCGGACGCTGGCGCCAGCGTCTCCACATTCTGATCGCCATGCAGCGCCTCACGGCGGGCACTTCGGTCCAGGCTGTGTCGCTGGAACTGGGCTACGAAACGCCCAGCGCGTTCATCACGATGTTCAAGAAGACGATGGGAAAGAGCCCCCGCCGCTTCCTTGCCGAGCGGTCGCGCCTGATCAATTCGGACGGTTTGCCCTAGTTCGCACGTCCCTGCCTGAGCCTTTGACGACCGCGACCCCACGACGCTTTCGTGGGGCCGCCCGTAACGACGTCAGCGTTTGCTGTAAGGCGCAAGCGGATACTCGAGCGACGCTTCCGCAATGGCCTTTGGAGCCACCACCCGCGGCCTGCCTTTCAGACCCTGCAGCATCACCATCGAACAGTGGATGTTCTGGCCGGTCTCGTCGAACTTGGTGTTGTCGCCGTACATCAGGATCGGCTTCATGTCGGTCTTCTTGAGCGCGCCGTGAATCGCCGCCGACTCCGGCGACGCCGCCCGCGTCACGGCGTCTGCGACGATCTGCACCGCCTCAAACGCGCAGCCCGCATTGGCATCGAACCAGTCATTCGGGTAGTCGGCCGCGAACATCTTCACGATCTTGTCGGTCTCGGCGCCCTTGGGATTGAGCCACAACGCCGACAGAATCGGACCGTCACCATACTTTCCGAGCGCGTCGTGATACGCCTTGTCCGACACGCCGTTGGAGTTGGGCGAAAACACCATCTTTGGGTCCCAGCCCTGCTTGATGCATTCGCGCGCGATCATGATCGCGTCGTTGACGCGCGTGACCGAGATCAAAGCATCGGCACCCGACGCTTTCGCCTTGGCGACCTCCACCGACAGATCCTTCGCTTTCTCGTCATAGGCAATGTACTGCGCGATCTTGAGTGGAACATCCACTTCCTTCCACGCCTGATCGATGCTGGCCGCCGTCGACTGCCCCATCGTGTTGTTGAGATGGAGAACGACCGCGCTGCTCGGCGGATCCTTCAGCGTGCCGAGCACGGACTTCAGCTCGGTCAGCGATTGCCGCACGATGGTCAGCGACGTGGGATAATAGCGGAACACCTGGGTGAAGCCCTGCGAAGTCACCTGGGTAGCGCTCGCGATGTGGACCACCATGGGCACCTTGGCGGCCTCGCAGGCCTGCAACGCCGAAATGGTGGCGCCGGAATCCCACGCGCCGATCAGCACGGCGCAGCCCTGCCGGATCAGGCTCTCGGCGGCAATCCGACCGTTCTCCGGACGGCTTTGCGTATCGGCGTGAACGATCTCGATGTCGAGGCCGAACTTCTCACGCGCGAATTTGACGCCGAGATCGATGCCGCGCACGCAGGCTTGACCGGGAAACGCCAGCACGCCGCTGCTGGGCATGATCGCTCCCACCTTCACCTTCGTGTTCGCCGCAAACGATGGCCTAGATACCAGGCCTGCCGCAATTCCCAATCCGCTTCCTACAATCGTCCGCCGCGTGATTCCGCTTCGCTTGGTCATCTCAACGTCCTGTTGCTAAGGGGTGAAATCTCTCTCGACTAGTGGTTTCGTACGTTTGAGGAGCGACCGCCGACGTCAAAGGCCCATCTCGGCCTTGATCAATTTCTCCTCGGATTCGTCGTAGAGCGACGCGATCAGCGACTGATAGCGCTCGTTGATCTGCTTGCGACGCTTCTTCCGCGTCGGCGTCATCACGCCATTCTCGAGCGACAGCTCCTCCGGCAGAATGCGGAACGCCTTGATCTGCTCGGCTCGCGCCAGCCTTCCGTTGGCCCTGCCGATCTCCGCCTCGATCAGCCGGTTGACGATCTCGGAGCCTGCCAGGTCCGCGTAACTCGCGATCTTGTCGTCGCGCGACTTCGCCCAGTCCATTGTGGCGGTGGCATCCACTTCGATCAGGGCGGCGAGATATTTTCGCCCCTCGCCGATCACAGCCGCCTCGGAGATGAACGGGCTGTGCCTCAGCTGGTTCTCGATCTGAGTCGGGCTGATCGATTTGCCGTTCGACGTGTTGATGATCTCCTTCTTCCGGTCGACAAGCTTGAAGGTTCCTTCCGGCGACACTTCGACGATGTCGCCGGTGTAGAGCCAGCCGTCGCGAAGCGCCGCTTTCGTCTCGTCCGGCTTGTTCCAATAGCCCGCGAACAATCCCGGTCCACGGACGATCATCTCGCCGTCCTGGAGCACGGCGGTTTCCCAGGCCGGATCCGGCAGCGGGACCCCGACGTTGCCGGCCTTCGGCCACTCCGCCATCTGCACCAGATTGGCACCGACCAGTTCGGTCTGGCCGTAGCACTCCTTGAGCTGCAAGCCCCACAACTGCCACAGCGACATCAGCTCGGATGGCATCGCCGCCGACGAGGTGAACGCGACCTTCAGCTCGTCGAAACCGACCTCCGCGAGCAGCGGCAGGAACACTTGCTCGCGGCAGGCCGCGAACAGTTTCGAGACGAAGGCATCCTCGTGGCCGCGCTGACGGTCTTCGAGCGCCCTGCGCGCGATCGTCATGGCGAGCGTGTAGTTCTGATCTCCCGCTTCCCCGGCGGGATGCACTTTGCTGAGGATCTGTGTCGCAAAGCGCTGGTAGAACCGCGGCGGCGCCATATAGTAGGTCGGCTTCACCTCTTTGATCGTCTGGGCGAAATCCGCGGTCGTCTCGCCGAAATATGGAACTGCGTCGGCGATCAGCGGCAACGTGGTCGCCTGCCCGCGCGCCACGGTGTGCGACATCGGCAAATGCACGACCACCCGGTGCTCCTCTTCGCGCATGCTGGGGCCGAACAGGGTGATGCAATGAACGCCGGCGAGAATGGAAAGGTGCGTCAGCATGGCGCCTTTGGGGTTTCCGGTCGTCCCGGACGTATAGCCGATGCTGACGACATCGGACGCCTTTGCTGTCGCGCTCTCCTTCTGCAGATAGTCATGCGCATCGACATCGAGTGCTCCAACAAAGTCGGCCAGCGACTTGATCGACGCCGAGGCCTCGCCGGTCCAATCCAGGTCGAGCACGATGATGCCGCGGAGCTGCTCGGCCCGACCGGAGGCGAGCACGATGCGAAGCTGCGGCTCCCCGCCGACGAACGCGAACTTCGCGCCTGAATCCGTGAAGCAGTAAGCCACTTCTTCGGGTGACGAGGTGAAGTACACGCCCACCATGACGCCGCCGGCGCACATCGTGGCCATGTCCGCGATCAGCCATTCCTCGGACGAATCGCCCATGATCGCGACCCGATCGCCGCGCTCGAGACCAGCACGCCGCAGCGCGCTGGCCAGGTTCACGACACGCTGCGCATAGGCGCCCCACGTCATGGCGGTCCAGGCGCCGTGACGCTTTTGTTGCAAGGCGATCTTGTCGGGCCGCTCCGCGAGTCGCGCGGCCAAAAGCTGCACGACGGTCGTATCCGCCAACTGGGCGCCGGATGTCATCTCAGCGACGTTCATCTCAGCGCTCCGCGAAACGCTTGCGCTTGGCTGCGAATGCGGCAACCGCCTCGGCCCGCTCGGGCGACTTGAACGTCAACATCTCCAGCGCCGCAGAGGTGTCGAGCAGCAGGTGGGCGTACTGCTTGATGATCTTGTTGACGCTGTACTTGGTCCACACGATCGATTCCTTCGGCCCGCTTGCCAGCAGTTCGGCGTATTCGATCGCGGCATCGAGAACGTTGCCGTCTGCGACCACCTCGTTGATCATGCCGATAGCAGCCGCTTTCTCGGCGGAGATGAATTCGCCGGTCATCAGATAGTGCTTCGCGCGTACCGGCCCCATCAGCAGCGGCCAGATCACCGCGCCGCCATCGCCCGCGACGACGCCGGCATTGACGTGCGTGTCGGCGAAACGGGCTGTCGAGCTCGCATAGATCACGTCGCAGAACAGCGCGAGCGTGGCACCCAGGCCGACCGCGACACCGTTGACGGCCGCGACGATCGGCACTTCGACTTCCAGCATGTTGCGGATGAGGTGGCGACCGCTGCGCGTCGGCGACGGCAGCGTTCCCTTATCCAGCGACTTCTGATCGCCACCAGAGCAAAATCCGCGGCCCGCACCGGTGAGAACGATCGCGTTGACAGAACTGTCGTGATCCAGCTTGACGAAGACGCCTTCGAGCTCCTCGTGCATCTCCCAGTTGATCGCGTTGAGGATCTCCGGGCGGTTCATCGTGACGATCGCGACGCCAGTGGCGCGCTGCTCGACGATCAGGTACTTGTAGCCGTATTGCGACATTGATTTCACCGTTCGATTACTGCTTCTGGGTCCGCATCAGCCGGATCTGCCCGAGGATCTCCTCGGTCGGCCGCACGACATTGTTCCCGTCGTTGAAATGCGGGATGACGTAGCGACCGACCATGTCGATCGCCTCCATGATCTTTTCGTGCGGGACGGAGTCCATGTGCAGCAGCACCTCGTCGATACCCATGGCCTCGAACTTCTCGATCTGACGAATGACCGTATCGGGGCTGCCGCACACCGTCGTGGCCGACTCGTTGACCAGATAGTCCCAGTCGTTGGCGGCGCGCTCCATCGACGGCACGCTCTCCCCCATGTATTTGTAGTCGTCGGCAATCGCCGCGAGACGCGGATAGGCATCGGTCGAGATCTTGGCATAGTGCATTAGCGGGCCGGCATAATCTGCCTTGGCCTGCTCGTCCGTTTTCCCGATGCCGATGAACAGCGGAATGCCGATACGCGGACGCTGCAGCGGTCCCTCCGCGTCGCACTTCCAGTTCTTTTGATAGGCGTCGATCAGCTTCTGCTGAGCTTCCCAGCCCTGATAGATGTTGCTGCTCATCACGGCGAAGCCCTGCGAGGCCGCCCAGAGATGACTGCGCTCGCTGGTCGCCGCGATCCCGATCACCGGATGCGGCTTCTGCAGCGGCTTCGGAACCAGCTGGCGCGGAGGGATCTGGTAGTACTTGCCGTCAAACGTGAAAATGTCCTGGCGCATCGCCGTTTTCAGCAGCGCCAGTCCTTCTTCCATCTGCGCCAGCGTTTCGTTCGGATCGACGTTGAACGCCCGCATCGCGATGGTGGTGTTGGCGCGGCCGCCGTAGAATTCCATGCGGCCGTTGGACAGGATGTCGGTCACGGCAAGCCGCTCGGCCGAACGCAAGGCGTGATTGATGCGCTGCGGCATCAGCGTCACCGCCGCGCGCAGCTTGACGCGCGACGTCACCGCGGCCAGATAGCCGAACACCACTTCGGGCGCCGAGCTCGAGATCCCGCCCAGTGCCACGTGCTGCTCGGAGAGCGCGACGCAGTCGAAGCCGACCTTCTCGGCCAGACGGACTTCGTCGACCAGTTCGTGAAGCCTGCGCGAGTAACTGTGGCCGACCTGGGTTTCCTGTTCAGACCAGAACCCAAACGTAAGTGCCATGTCTCAATCCTTTTAGCTTGCGAGATGGCACAGGGTTTCATAGGCGTGGCGATATTTTCGCCCGAAAGCCGCGTTGCGTAGTAACGCTTTCCGAATTTTATGCTGTCAGCATTCGCAACATGGTAGACGCCCCGGGAAGCTTCGCCACGCAGCGGACGGGCTGACCGTCAACGGCGGGCGCTGGCGGCTCCGGCCTCGCTATCGAAGGTCTTGATCAGCAACTCGGCGACCGCCGCGAGGCACGCTTCGCCGATGGCGTAGCTCGAGCCGATCGGACTTCCGATCACGCCGTTCTGCGAAACCGATCGGATGCCGTTCTTCCACATCAGCTCGAGATCAGCCTCCGACAAGCCGCCAAGATGGCCCACCTCGAAGCGGTCCGGTCTGACGCTGTCGGGCCTAATGACCATCATCAGCGACGTCTCGGCGATGTCGGCGTGCCCGCCGACGGCCGACACGTCTCCTCCGGCTTCGCGCACCGCATCGCGCCACGTGTCGATCCATTTCGTCGAGTCGAAGAACGCCAGGATCTCGACATCCGAGGGGACGGCCTCGCGCAAGCGACCGAGCATGTCCTTCAGGACCGGAAAATTGCCGATGTGACCCGAGTGAATCAGGATACGCTTGAAGCCGTGCCGCGCCAGGCTTGTGCAATAATCGACACAAATCGCTTCCAGCGTCTCCGGCCGTAGCGAGATCGTACCCGCGAATGGCAGATGGTGAGACGAGCAGCCGACCGTGATGGTCGGCGCCACCAGCGTGTTGCCGCGGCTGCGCGCGATCCGCTCGGCCAGAGCATCGGCATGATCCGCATCCATGCCCAAAGACAAATGCGGCCCATGCTGCTCGACGGCCCCCAGCGGGATCACTACCGTCGTGCACCCATCGGCCAGCGCCGCGGCGACTTCCTCGTGGCTCATCTGCTCCAGATAGATCTGATCGGGATATCCGCGCGTCATCGGCTCAGCCCTTACTGTTCTTCGACAAAAATCTCGCACGCGCGTTGGTTGAGCTCTCGGCTGTGACATAGGCATCGAGGTCGGCCACGGTCATTTTTTCGAGCGCCTGATCGCTCATTTGCGCGGTGAGGTTGAGCGATCGCTTGATGGCATGGAACAGCTTGCGGTCTTTCTGCCGCAACACGCCGCACACGTTTCGCGCACGGGACGCGACCTCCTCGGTCGGGACGATCTCATTCACGGCGCCGATCGCCACGGCGCGCTCCGCGCCGACGAGCTCGCCCCAGTAGAGCAGCTCTTGCGCCGCCCGCACGCCGAGCTTCTCGACGGCCCGGCGCATGCCTTTGGTCACCGGCAGCAGGCCATGGTTGATTTCCGGAAATCCAATCTTGCACACCGCATCGGCCACAACATAGTCCGCATGCAGCAGAAACTCCAGGGCGCCTCCGACCGCATAGCCGCGGACGGCGCAGACGATCGGGCCCGGATAGTTCTCCATCGCCACGAGGAGTTCGTGGAAGAACCGGATGCGCGGCCTCGCGACGTCGATCCCGACGACTTCCTTGATGTCGCCGCCTGCGCTGAAGAAGCGGTCGCCGCTTCCGGTGAGCACGATGCCGGGCGGATTCTCGTCGTCGGCAAGGCGCCGGATCGCCTCCAGCAACTCGACGATGAGTTGCGCATTCAGCGCATTGGCCGGCGGCCGGTTCATCGTGATCGTGACCAGGTCTTGATCACGCTCGATCAGGAGAGAAGTGGCAGTGTTCATCAATGAGACCCAAGCGAGAGGCGGCTGCAACAGCCGGGAGCGGTGGACCGAACGGCGGCGCGACGAGAGCCGCAACGCCCGACGCCTCGCCGAGACGGCGCGCCTCACAATCCCAGATAGGCGCGCTGGACATCGGGGTTCTCGAGCAGATCGCGGCTAGATCCATGCAACACCACGGAGCCGTTCTCGAGCACATAGCCGCGGCTGCTCATCGCGAGCGACTTGGCGACATTCTGCTCGACGAGAAGGACCGTGATGCCCTGCTCGTTAAGGGATTTGACGACGCCGAACATCACATCGGTCAGCGCCGGCGAAAGTCCGATCGACGGCTCGTCGAACATCACGATTTCTGGCTTCGACATGATCGCCCGACCGATCGCCAGCATCTGTTGCTCGCCGCCGGACAGCGTGCCGGCGAGCTGGTCGCGGCGCTCGCGAAGTCGCCCGAACAGCTGATAGACGGAATCAAGCGTATTTGCCAGGTCGTGCCTGGCCCGCTTCAGCGAGCCGCCGATCAGCAGATTGTCCTCGACGGAAAGCGCACTGAAGATCTGGCGGCCCTCGGCGACCTGAGCGATGCCCATTTCGCAGATGTCCCACGGCGGTCGCCGCGAGATTTCGACTCCGTTGATCCTGACGGAACCGCGCGACGACGGCACGATCCCCGCGATTGATCGGATCAGAGAGGTCTTGCCGGCGCCGTTGGCGCCGACCACGCAGATCAGTTCACCCTTGCCGATGCGGAGCGACACGCCGTTCAGCGCATTGGAGCCGTCATAGGCCACGCACAGGTCGTCGATTTCGAGAAGCGCGTCGTCAGGCATGGAAACCGGCTCCCAGATAACTTTCCAGCACCGCAGGATCCGCTACCACCTCTGACGGCTTGCCCTCGGCGATCTTGGCGCCGTGGTGAAGCACCACCACGGTCGACGCCACTTCCATCACGATCCGCATCACGTGCTCGACCAGTAGGATCGTCAGTCCACTCTCGGCGAGCCGGTGCAGCACGCCGACGACGCCGGCCGCTTCGGTCGGACGCAGCCCCGCCATCACTTCGTCGAGCAGCAGCAACTTAGGGCGAGTCGAGAGCGCCTTCGCCATCTCGAGCATCTTGCGATCGGGCAACGTCAACTGATCCGTCCGGGCATTCGCCTTGCCGGCGAGCCCGACATTTTCGAGCGACTCATACGCCTTGTCCCGCGCCTCCTTGACGTTCGTCGTCCAACTGAAGGCGCCCACCATGGCATTCTCGAGCACCGACATATCTTTCATCGGCCGGACGATCTGGAAGGTGCGCGCAATGCCCATGCGGCACACCGCTTCGGGCGGCTCGCGCTCGAGCGAACACCCCTCGAACAACACCTGCCCGGCGGTCGGTCTCAGCGCCCCGGCGACGAGATTGAAGCAGGTGGTCTTGCCGGCGCCGTTCGGCCCGATCAGGGCGGTGATGCGGCCTGCCTGCAGTGAGAAGCTGACGTCATTGACCGCGACCAATCCAACGAACGCTTTGGTCAAGTTCTTCACTTCGAGCAGCGCGGTCATTCCTCGGCCTTCCGCAGTTGTGAGATCCGGCCGCGCGCCGGCAGCTGGATCGCCCCGTAGAGCCGGACGATCGCCGGCCAGATGCCGTCGGGCAGAAACCACACGACCAGGATCAGCACCGCCCCGTAGGCGACGCTGTTCAGTCCGGGGAGCCCCAGGCTGTCGCCGAGCGCCCCCATGGCGTGATGCAGCGGGATCGCGGCCATCGAGCCGACCAGCGGGCCGAATGCAGTGCCCAATCCGCCAACCACCGGGCCGATCAGGACATCGACCGAGATCGCCATGCCCATGATCGAATCCGGAAAGATCGCGCCCTGCACCAGGCCCAGGACGCCGCCGCCGATCGCGGCCGTCGCGGCCGATATCGAGACCACCAGCACCTTGTGGCGAAACGTCCGCACCCCCAGCGCGCGGGCGGCCTCGTCGTCGTCCCGCATCGCCCGCCAGACATAGCCCCAATAGGACCGCGAGATCAGCTCCGTTCCCGCGACGCCGATGGCCGCAAGCGCGAGCGCGACGAAGTAGTAAAACCGCGCGTCACCGCGCAGCATCCCGAGGTCCATCGTGCCGCTCGGCGCCTGATAGAACAGGCCCTGCATGCCGCCGACATAGTCCCACCCGCCGAACATGATCCGGGCGAATTCGGCGGCTGCGATCGTGAGCAGCGCGAAATAGATGCCACGGACCTCGAAGCGGAAGCTCAGCCACGCCAGCACCGCGCCGACGAAGCCCGCAATCACCGCGCCCAGCAGCAGACCGATCCACGGGGTGACGCCGTATTTGATGTTCAGGATCGCCACCGCATACGCACCGATTCCAACGAACAGCGCGTGACCGATGGATAGCTGCCCGCCGATCCCGAGCATCAGGTTCCACGATTGTCCCAGGAAGGTGAACAACAGGACGATCGTCAGAAGCGAGATGACGTAGGCGTTGGACATGCCACCCACCATGGCCAGGGCGGCGAAGACCAGAGCGCCGGCGCCCCAACGCTTGGTGTCGCTGGCTTGATCAGATGTCCTTTGCACCGAAAAACCCCCTCGGACGTAAAATCAGGATGATTATCAGGAGCGCGTAAGGGAGTGCAGTTTTCATCGACGGCGTGAACATCAAGGCCGCGATCGCTTCGGCGACTCCGATCGTCAGGCCGCCCAGAAGAGCGCCGCCGAAGCTGCCGAGACCGCCGACGATCACCGTCACGAAGGCCAGCAGCGTGAAGTCGACGGCGAGATAGGGTTGCGCTTCGAACAGCGGCGAGATCAATGCGCCGGCGACGCCAGCGCAGGCGGCTCCGATGCCGAAGGTCACCGCATAGACCCGAGGGATATTAAGCCCGACCACCAGTCCGCCGAGTCGATTATTGGCGGCGCCCCGCAGCGATCGGCCGAATGCGGAGTACTTCAGATAGGCTCCCAGTGCGGCGATTAGCAGGCCGGCCGTAGCGGCCGCCTGGATGCGGGCCCAATCCAAGGTGAGCGGTCCCACGCTCACGGTCTGGAAGGACAGCTGAGACGCCGTCGGCCGCGGATCCGGACCGAACGACATCAGCAATACGCCGCTGAAAAGCAGTGAGAGGCCGATGAAGACGATAAACTGATAATGATGCGGCCGATTGACGAACCGCTTCACGACGAGCGTCTCCAGCAGATAGCCGAACACGAACATGACGACCGCGGCGACCGCAGCGGCTAGAAAGATCGGGACGTCCCAAATTCGAACGGTCCAGTATCCGATGTAGATCCCGAACACGACCATCTCGCCATGAGCGAAATTGACCACGCGCATGACGCCGAAGATGATCGTGAGACCGAGCGCGACGAGCCCGTAAACCAGTCCGATGAGCACCCCGCCGGCGATGACATTGAGCCAGAGCGACAGCATCAGCGACCGACCGCTGATGGATGCGCGATGGAAAGTCTTCGTCTTCCTTGCATGCTGATCGGTTCCATCTTGGCTGTAGCGGAAACGTAGCGGCGCCTGACGTCGTCTGTGTTTCAGACCGCCTTTGGCGCGGCGAAACATCCGTCGATGTAGACGAGCGACTCACATCCGGCTCTCGTGGTCTGAGCCACCACCTCTCCGGTGAAAATGGTGTGACTACTGTCGCTGTAAGCATTCACCACGCGGCAATCGAAGCTGCAGACCGCGCCGACCAGACTCGGTGCTCCGGTTTTGAGATCGCACCACAAACCGTCGCCGAAGCGGATATCGCCCTTGCTGCCGTCCTGCCCGGAAAACTTGAGCGCCAGATCGCGATGCTCGACCCCCAGAATATTCCAGCAGAACGACCGACTGCTGAGAATGGTGTCGTGCGCACCGGCAGATCGATTGACGCAAACCAGCACGCTGGGCGGAGCCGCCGACAGTGAGCAGCCCGCCGTCAGTGTCAGACCATGGCGGTTCGGCGCCCGGCCTGTCGTGACGATCGACACGGTGCCCGGCACGCTGCGCATTGCAGCGCGGAATGCTGCGGCATCGAGTGGGCTCGTTTCGGACAGCGGCGGTGTTGCGGACGGCATGGCTACGACCCTTGGATTCATGGGATGGATGCGCCCTCTTTGTCTGGTTGTGAGTCCGGGCATGCAGCGCTGCCCCGGTGAACGTCTGAGCTATCCGGCTGCTTGATAGAACTGGATGACGTTGCCGCCCGGATCCCGCACCTTCACCGCACGGCCGTGACTGGCCATGTCCCGAACTGCGCCGACTTGCGCCCCCATGGCTGCGGCACGCTCCATGGCGGCCTCGAGGTCATCGACATCGAAGACAAGAACGGCATCTTGCAGCTGGTCCGAGACCGACTCCGTCGGTCCGGCGACGCAGAACGCAGCCGCATCGCTCACGAACTGGATCCACTTGCCGGGGTCAGCGAAGCGCACCTTCAGACCCAGGCCTTCGTAGAACTCGGCCAGGCGTCCAGGATCGTTCGCTGTCAAATAGACTTGCTTCAGTTTCACGCTCGACATCCAAACCGTCGCTACCCAAGTGCGATCGTGGGTGGATAGTCGCCCGAGCCTCTCAGCATTACTGCTTGAACAACGCCTGTCACAGAAACTTCATCAGCATTTTATGCTGTAACAACTTGTCGAGTCGCTAGATCCAACTCTGCATCCGGCCGATCTTTGCCATTTTCTGGTTGACGAGGGTGGGCGTCGTTGCTGCCGAACCTTTTGTCTCACGCAACGCCCGCGGCGTGGTCAGCGAAGTGGGACCAGGGCCACACGCGACGACAGGCGGTTGTACGAAACAGGCAGCTCTCGACATCGAGCTCTGCTGCACATCCCGTCAAGTGACACGGGGAGCCAATCGATGGAGCGGCGGGCATTACATCTTGACCGAATCCGCGGATCAACGTCGGCCTGCATATCGCATACGCAAAAAATGTATCAGAATTAGGCAACTAACCTCCTGATCGCAATGCACAATGCGAAGGTTGACGGTTTTTCAATATAAGTCGATGATTTGTCGAAATCCCACAAGCGCAATTGCGGTTAGCTTTTACCACGCGATTGTCATCACCCCGCAAACGACGGTGATACGCGCCGCAGAAGACTGCCATAATTGGGAGATACGCGATGTCAACGACCTCTCTCGACAGAATAGATATCAAGATCCTCAACGAGCTCCAGCAGAATGCGAGCTTGACCAATGTCGAGCTCGCATCACGCGTGAATCTCTCGCCGTCGCCGTGTCTGGCACGCGTCAGAACACTCGAAAAGCTCGGTGTGATCGATCGACGGATCGCCCTTCTCGATCCCGCCGTGCTCGGCATTGGTGTAACGGCTTTCATCCAGATCAAGCTGGAAAAGCAGGTCCAGACGTCCCTCGAGAATTTCACACGATCCATCGACCGGCTGGCCCAGGTAATGGAATGCTATCTCATGACCGGTGAGAGCGACTACATGCTCCGCGTCATGGCGGCCGACATCGAAGATCTCGAAGACCTGATTGTCAACAAACTATCCCGCATCCCCGGCGTCAGCAGCATTCGATCAAATCTGGCCCTCAAGCGCATTTCGTACAAGACCGTGCTGCCGATCGACACCAATCGGCCGGTCACCGTCAAGGCTTGCGCCAACCCCTCGCGCCCTCTGGAGCGCTCACCAAGACCCCGATACGACCCAACTGGTCCTTTGCTGTCCGATGCGCCGATCGGGCTGGACACCAATCGTCCCAGCTACAGCGTGGAAAGACTATGAGGCGCCCCGCCATGCGCTCCGGCCAGTTGACAATAATGGTGAAGTTAAGATCGGCAGAGTGCTCGAGCGGCGCTGCGAGCCTGACAATCCGCACAAGACCCAACGCGACCACCCGTCGGTTCCAGCGAGCAGAGCGACCGAGATGACGGGTGTGATCGAAGCGGCCCTGCAGGCGCTCGCCGACGGCGAAATCGTCGTGGTCACCGACGACGACGATCGCGAGGGCGAAGGGGACCTCATCGTTGCCGCCTCGCGGTGTACCGCTGAGAAGATGGCCTTCATCATTCGCCATACATCGGGAATCGTCTGCGCTCCGATTACCCTCGAAGACGCGAGACGCCTGCGGCTTGACCCGATGGTTGTCAACAACGACTCGGCTCACACCACGGCGTTCACCGTGTCAGTGGACTACCGGCCGGATAACGGTACGGGCATCTCGGCCGCAGAGCGGGCCTCGTGCTGCCGTGCACTCGCCAACCCCAACGCTGGCGCCGGCGATTTTTGCCGGCCGGGACACGTCTTCCCGCTGATCGCAAAAGAAGGGGGCGTACTCATGCGCTCGGGTCACACCGAGGCCGCCGTCGACCTGTGCAGACTGGCAGGTCTCGAGCCGGTCGGCGTCATCAGCGAACTGATGAACGACGATGGCTCGGTGATGAAGGGGCCGCAAGTCGCGGCGTTCGCCGACAAGCACAAGCTGAAACAGGTCACCATCGCAGACCTCATCAGCTTCCGGCAGGCCCGCGAGACGCTGATCGAGCGCGTCTCGAGCGTCACGGCGGAGAGCCCGATCGGCCCGCTCCAGGGCTATTCGTATCGCTCGCCGTTCGACCCCATTCATCACGTCGCCTATATCTACGGAGAACTGGGCGACGGCACCAACGTCCTTACGCGCTTCTACAAACCCAACATCCTGCGCGATTTGTTCTCGGGTCAGGAACAGGCCAAGATGAACGTCATTCTGCAACGCTTCAAGGATAATGGCAGCGGCGTGCTCGTCTATCTGCGCGACGGCGCGGCGGGCGTTCCGCCTGCGCCGCTAGGCCCGATCAGTTCGCGCGAAGACGACCGTAATCGGCAATGGCGCGAGATCGGCGTCGGCGCCCAGATCCTGCGGGATCTCAAGATCAGCTCCATCCGTCACCTCACGTCGTCGACGCATCACTTCAAGGGACTGTCAGGCTTCGGCATCGAGATCGTCCGAAACGAAGCGCTCTAACTCCAGCCATCCGCGTTGCGAAAGTCCATTGAGCGCGTCCCGCACCTCAGGCATCCGGCGAAGCTTGCAGTTCGTCTCGCGGCAGGTCTCCCCCGGGCCAGCCTGGCCGGCCTCGCGCTCGGAGAAGTAGCGCGCCGGCGATTTGCCAAGCGCCTTCTTGAACATGGTGATGAACGCACTCACCGACTCGTAGCCGAGCGCCTCGGACACGGACTGAACCGTGTTGCCAGCAGACAATTTCTGGATGGCGACGATGATCTGAAGCTGCTGACGCCAGCGACTGAAGGTCATGCCGGTCTCGGCGAGCACAATGCGCATCAGCGTCCGCTCGCCGAGCGCGACGGCTTGCGCCCACTCCGCCACGGTCCTACGGTCGGCCGGATTGTCCATCAAGGCATCGGCGATCATACGCAGTTTCGAACTCCGCGTGATCGGAAGATGCAGCCGTTCGGTCGGCATGGCGATCAACTCGTTGAGGAGCACCGCGGCGATCTGCGCGGGCGGGCCGTCGGGATCGTAGAGCGGGGGCAGCGTCGCCATCCGATGGATCAGCTCGTGCAACAGCGGTGAGATCGACAGCGTGCAGCATTCCTGCGGCACGCTCGCCGCATCCATGTCCACATAGAGAAACAGCAGGCTGGCGTTGCCGCTGACGCGATTGCTGTGGGGCATACCGCCGGGAATCCAGACGCCGCAGCGCGGCGGGACCATCCACAGGCCGCTCGGCACTTCGCACGTCACACCGCCGCGCTGGGCGAGGACGAGCTGTCCCTTGCGATGGATATGAACCGGCAGTTCGTCCTCCTGCTCCCGGGTATCCACCATGCCGGCCACGATCGGACGGTCCAAAATGTCAGGATCGAACCGCCGATAGTGCTGATAGAGCGTGCCGCGCATTGTCATCCTTTAGCAATTAATTGGCAGAATAACGAAATTCTCTCGACGCAGCAACGCCTATGGTCTCCGTGCTTCACGGACGATCACATCATGCCTTCACCATTTCTGTCTCGGCTTCTCGCAGCAGCAGCGCCCGGCCGGCTCGATCCGAAATGGGCGCTGTTCTCGGCGAACTCCTTCATCGCGGCAATGCTCGCGATCTATTTTGCCTTCCGGCTCGGATTGGAGCGGCCGTATTGGGCGATGCTCACGGTCTATCTGACCGCACAGCCGTTCGCCGGCGCGGTTCGGTCACGCGCCGTCTACCGCTTTGTCGGGACATTGCTGGGCGCCTGCGCGGCGCTGGCGCTGGTCCCGATCCTGGTCGATCAACCCGCGTTATTGTCGGTTGCCGTTACCGCATGGGCCGGACTCTGCCTCTATATCTCCTTGCAGGACCGCACGCCGCGCAGCTATGCTTTCCTGCTGGCAGGCTACACCGCGACGACAATCGCGTTCTCGAGCGTCAACGTTCCGGCGATGGTATTTGTGACCGCGCTGTCGCGTGTCGAGGAGATCCTGCTCGGCATCGGCTGTGCGACCCTGGTGCACACCCTGCTGTTCCCGCGCGACGTCACTACTCCTGTGCTGAAATCCCTCTGCGCCGCATTGTCGGACGCCTTCGCCCGGACCACCGATGTGCTCTGCGCGCGCGTCGACAAGGCACCGAATACGGGGCGCTGGAAGCTCGCTGCGGACATCACGCAAATCGAGATCCTGTCGACGCACCTGCGCTACGACACCGCCGCGAGCAAGCCGGACCTGCGCGCCATCGGTGCCGTGCAGGACCAGCTCGCATTGGTCTTGCCGATGCTGCTGTCGGTGGAGGACGGACTCGCCGCCTTGGGAGAGCGGCGCTCGGCCGAGTTGAACCACCTGCTGTCTGAACTCGCCGACTGGACACGTGCGCCGGAGCGATCACCGGCCACTTCCGACGAACTGATCAGAAAGTGCACATCGTTCGAAGCGACCTGTTGCAACGATCGCAGCGAATGGGATCGGCTGATCGAGGCCGGAACCGCGGCCAGATTGGCCACGCTGATCGAAGCGCTGGCTGCCGCGCGAAACCTGTCGCGCGCATTGCACAGCGGTGCTCACCCTGCCATTTGGAGCCAAGCTGGCCTGCGGGATCGACACGTGAGGCGCCGCCTGCACAGCGATCCCGGCCTTGCCGTTCTGTCGGTCGTGGCTCTTAGCGTCGCCGTGCTCGGCTGCTGCACGGTCTGGATCACGACGGCCTGGCCGGAAGGCGGCGTCGCCACGCAAATCGCCGCCATCGCCGCGGCGCTCTACAGCAGCCTCGACGATCCCGCGCCAACGCTGATTTCCTACGCGCTCTGGACGCTGGCCTGCCTGCCGATCGCCGCGATCTACCTGTTCGTGATCTTCCCGGCCATCACCGGCTTTCCGATGCTGGTGTTCTCGCTGGCGCCGACCTTTCTGGTGATCGGCTATCTGCAGGCCAATCCCCGGCATTTCATCAAGGCGCTGGCGCTCGGTCTCGGACTGATCAGCGCGCTCGACCTCCAGAACAAATTCAGCGCCGACTTCGCTCTATTCATCAATAGCAATGCGGCTGCGATGATCGGACTTCTCACAGTGTTCATCGCAATTCGATTGCTGCGTTCACTGTCAGCATCGGGAGCGGCGCAGCGTCTGCTGCGCCACGGCTGGTCCGATCTGGCGAGGCTGGCTGCTGCACGGCGGCCGATGAGCCGCGCCAGATGGACCAGCATCATGCTTGATCGATTCGGCCTGGTGATCCCTCGGCTGGCTGGCGCGACGACGGACATCGCGGTGGAAGCCCGTCCTTGGCTGCAAATCGGCCTCGATCTGCTCGCGCTCAGGCAAGCCGCAGTGCACGAGGACGCGCGCAGCGACCCTGGCCTCCAGCAGCTTCTGCCGATGCTGTCGCAGGCATTCCGCTGGCTGGCCCGCGGCAACGCGAAACTGAAGCCTGACGTTGCGCGCGCCCTTCTGGCCGCGATCGACAACGCGCTGTGCGACACGCGCAAAGACACGACCGCCTGCCAGCAGCGAACGCTCGCGCTGATCGGCCTGCGTCGGACGATGTTTCCGGATGCTCATGCTTTGTCCAGCAAGGCCATGCCGTGAACGAAGAAATCGCCATTGCCGGCGTCTACGTTCCGACGTTTGCGCTGGCCTGTGCTTGTGCGCTCGCGGCCTTCTTTATCGCCTCCGCGGCCAACCGCAAATTCATCGGCGTCGATATTCGAAGGTATGCGTGGCACCCCGCGCTGCTCGACCTCGCCGTCTTCGTCATTCTGACCAAGATCTTCTACGCTGTTCTGGGAAAGCTGCCGCTATGACAACGATGAGTTCGATGTTTCCCCGCATGATGCTCACTGTCCTGATGGTGAGCGTCGCGGCACCGGTCGGCATCGGCATGTGGGAGCATTATGAGGCGGCACCATGGACACGGGACGGCCGCGTCCGCGCCGACATCATCGCCGTTGCCGCCGATGTCTCCGGGCTGGTCGACGAGGTGCTGGTCCGGGACAATCAGGTCGTCCGCAAGGGCGATATTTTGCTGCGGCTGAATCCCGACCGTTTCCGCCTCGCCGTCCAACAAGCAGAGGCGTCTCTGGCCAACCGCGAAGCCGCCGCGGAGAAGGCAGCGAGCGACCGCGTACGATACGAGAAGCTGAGCGAAGGTGTCGTGTCGCAGCAACAGCGCGAGACGATCCGCGCTACGGATTTGCAAGCCAAGGCGCTTTATGGTCAGGCCGTGGCCGACCTTCAGATCGCGCAGCTCGATCTCGATCGATCCGAAATCCGGGCACCCGCGAACGGCCGCGTGACCAATTTCGATTTACGGCCCGGCACCTATCTCGCCGCGGGGCGCGGCATCATGGCGCTGATCGACATCGACACCGTGCGTGTCGAAGGCTATTTCGAGGAGACCAAGATCCCGCGGATCCACCTCGGTGACGCCGTTGACGTGAAGCTGATGAGCGGAGCGACGCTGAGCGGTCGGGTCGAGAGTATCGCTGGCGGAATCGAGGACCGCGATCGAAGTTTGGGGTCCAGCCTGCTCGCCAGCGTCAATCCATCGTTCTCTTGGGTCAGGCTCGCCCAGCGCATTCCGGTTCGGGTCCGCATCCCGCGCAAAGATGTCGATCGCCTGATCGTCGGAACGACTGCGACGGTGCAAGTCAATGTTGGAAACCGCAACGCACCGCCAAACACCATGGGCGTTTTACGGTAACGCTCGGTAACGCGCTCAGCCGGCGCCAAGAAAATCTAATGAAAACAAAGCCGAATGGCGCGCCCGGAACGATTCGAACGTCCGACCCTCAGATTCGTAGTCTGGTCCGGAGCATTGAAACAACTAGCGTTTGTTACCGTAGCCGCATCACATTCGGCGCTTTGGGGGTGACGGCTGCGATTTCGGCACAAAATGCCGGGGGCGTTATGAGAATAGGCAAAGACAAACTGTACGAGGCACGACGTTGTGGTGTTTGGTACAAGAGGGTCTTGCCTTGACTTCACCGGCCGCGAAGCGCGGCTCTTTGGTCACTTGTTGTAGGCACAATCAACGAATTGGGCGAGATCTCTGCTCTCGCACCATGCACGGCTTGCTTGGCAGCGATGCACCGCATCTTTCAAAATTTCATTGATCTCCTAGCGACCGCAGAAGATCTTCAAGACTTCTCCAAAGCCATGGCGGACACAGCGACCGCTTTGGACCTATCGTGTTTTGCCTATCTAGCCCTCCAGCACTCAAGCAAAGGCAAACCGCGCCTAATCTCTACATATCCATCGCGGTGGGTAGCACACTATCTACGAAACAATTATCAAGTGCTTGATCCCGTCATCGGAGAAGCTCTTCGAAACCCCGAGCCCTTTCGATGGGGGGTTAATTTCAACTCGAAGTTCACATCGAAAGCACAGCATCGGCTTTTCGAAGAGGCCGCGGAATTCGGAATTCGGTTTGGCTTTACGGTGCCCATTCACGATGGCCACGGCCCCATCGCTGCATTGACCTTTGCCGTTGACCAGAGCCGCCCACAATTCGAACGGTTCATTGAATCGCATGGACGCGTTCTTCAGCTAATGGCGATGTATTTCCATGCTCATACCCGGCGAAAGCTAGCAAATGCACACGAAATAGAGGGGGCATGCCTATCCCCGCGCGAGTTCGAATGCTTGGAGTGGGCAGCTCGGGGCAAGAGCGCTTGGGAGATTGGATGCATTCTCGGCATCTCGCGCAACACGGTTGCCTTCTACCTAGAAGGCGCGAAGAAAAAACTCGGTGTTCGGACGATTGTACAAGCGGTAGCCCGCTTAGCCGCCGTGAAAAGAAAAGAGCAAAATTAGGGACGCAGCCCCCCTACAACTACAGGTAATGACTTAAGATCCGTGATCCGCTCCAAAGGTGGCGATGTACACACCTGGAGGGACTATGATTCAGCTTATCACACCACCCTTGTATGGCCAGTTCGCCGAAACTCTCGTCGAAATGCATCGGCTACGGTATCGCGTTTTCAAGCTTCGCATGGCATGGGACGTTCAAACCAGTGGCGACATGGAGATCGACGATTTTGATGCATTGCATCCCGCTTACCTAACCCAGCTATGTGACAACGGGCAGGTGCAAGGTTCCGTACGCCTCCTCCCCACACTTGGCCCGACCATGCTTTGTGACACCTTCCCCGCGCTTCTTGAAGGCCGACCGGCGCCGTCAACTCCTCTCGTTTGGGAAAGTAGTAGATTCGCAATCGATGTTGCTGCCGATGCCCCGAAAGGGGACCACGGTATCACTCGTGCTGCTTACGAGCTGTTTGCGGGAATGGTCGAGTTCGGGCTCTCACGACAACTCACTGACATCGTCACCGTAACGGACGTCCGTATGGAGAGAATCCTTCGGCGAGCCGGCTGGCCCCTACGGCGCATTGGCAATCCTTCCGCAATTGGCAACACCTTAGCCGTGGCGGGTTACCTGGAGATTTCGCGCGATATTCTGGCCAGCCTTCGTAAAGCCGGCGGTCTTTCGGCACCGGCCGTTTGGACGCCAGTAATCTTCGCGGCCGCCTAGAACGGTCCATGTCAACAAACGATATGCGCGTCCCCGCCTAGAGCGGGGACGCCGTATCTTGCGCTTTGCCTGGCGAGCTATGAACATGACGGATATTAAGATCAGGAATCATCGGCGGAACGCAGCCAGAGCTATTGACCTGCAACAGCTTCGACTGGCAGTTGTCGCTTGTGATTGCGGAAGCTTTCGACGAGCCGCGGAGGCGCTTGCAATCAAACATACCGCCTTCAGCCGCTCTATCGGTCAACTCGAGCACCTCGTGGGTACTTCACTGTTTGAGCGTTCAAGCGGAGGAATTAAGCCTACTCAGGCTGGACAGGCCATTCTGCGGATCGCACGGTTGATTCTGGAACAAGTCGACATGCTCGTTGACACCGGGAGGTCCGGTGGTCGTGGAGAGACTGGCCATCTTGTGATCGGCTTCTTCACCTCCATGTCCACCGGCAATTTGCGAGCGACGATAGGTGAGCTTAAGAAGCTGCTCCCACAGCTCGAATTGGCAACGATGGAGCGCTCTCGCTTCCGTCTGATGACTGCGCTAAGTAGCGGAACCGTCGACGTTGTCGTTAGCCCTGGACGTCTGCCTTCAAGGGGCACCAGATCACTATTGCTCTGGAGCGAACGCATCCTGATCTCGCTGCCTCAGGATCACTGCCTCGCGTCACGTGAGATCATCTATTGGACCGATTTGCGTGACCAGACGATTCTTGTAAGCGAGTATGATCCCGGACGAGAACTTGAGGATCTGCTGATCTCGAAACTCCTACTACCCGACGACCGACCCAGGGTGCAGCGCCATGACGTAAGCCGCGGCATTATCAAGAGTCTGACGAGTATGGGCATGGGGCTCAGCCTGGTGATGGAATCGGATATTGGTGCAAGTTTTGCAGGCCTCGTGTACAGGGAGTTGCAGGACGGATCGGGACCAAGCCGGTTGGACTTCTATGCGCATTGGCGCGATGACAACGAAAATCCGGCTCTGAAGCGTTTCCTCGATCTACTGGCAGAGCGCTATCCCTCGCCCCCGGCGGCTCTCGGCGGATGACCGGTTCGCCTTGCCTTTGCAAATCCGCGGTCCGTGGCCATGAAGCGGGCCAGCATGGGCGCGACCAGCTTTGTCGGATCGATCCGCTGCCCGCTTTCGCGTGCCATTGCCTCTGCATAGGCAACAAGATCCCGATGCACAGATGCCGGAAGTTCAACGGGGACCTTGACCGGCTTGTCGTCGGGCAGTGCTCCTATTCTAAGCTTGGGCATGCTGTTACCCCCCGTATGGCACGAGTATGAGATCACGATTGACGAGAACACGGACCGGAAAACCAGGTCGTACGGTCAAAGTAGGTTGAATATTGAGGCTGCGCCGAACCACCTGCTGTCCAGTTTGGTTTAGTGAGTCGGAGGCGCCATGCCGCAATGCCTGAATGATGGCGCTGTCGTTTCTATTGGTGTCGGAGCCTGCGCCTACTTCCGTCCCGACAGCCAAGAACGTCGATAACGCAGCAGCCTTTAATAGTTCACCCAGATGATTGTCGACCTGGTCTTCGAGCCCCGCGTAGCCTGCGCTGTCAGCACCAGGCTGCCGCTCCAGAACGATCGAGCGGCCGTTCGGCATGATTAACCGGGTCCAGACCAGCAGCACTCGCGACTGGCCGAACGAAACCTGGCTGTCATAACTGCCGATCAGCTTCGCTCCTTGGGGCACGAGCAAAAAGCGGCCGGTCGGAGTGTCGTATAAATTCTCCGTCACCTGCGCTGTGACTTGGCCGGGAAGGTCTGACCTGATCCCGGTGATCAGCGCTCCTGGAATCACCGTCCCGGCCTGCACAATGTATGGTGAAGCGGGCCTGCTGACGCGGTCAGGGCTCACCGTGCGACGGTCCACAGAAGCGCTCACAAAGGCAAGTTTTCGGTCCTGCGCGTTTTGCGCGGATCCATCCTCGCCGGTGCTCGTTGCGTTCAGCGGCACGACGCGCTCGCCTCCAGCTGCCACCGCGGCGAGTGGACGCACTTCTCTCCCGTTGGTCGAAGCGAACAGATGGCTGATACGGGCCGCCTCGCTCTCCTGATCCCGACGTTGCTGTTCCGGATCTCCGCCGGCCGCCGGCGACTGGCCTTGAGCGGCCAGGATTGGCCGTCCAAGATCGCCTGGGAGCGGCGGACCAAGCTGCGGCACGGTTTGGCGTGAAGTATAGTCCTTCGGCAGCGCCTCGATACCATCGGCAATATTGTGATGATCGGTGCTATAGAGCTCGTCGGTTGCCTGGTTGCGTGGGGGATTGCTTTGCAATGACCACAATACGGCTCCGCCGATAATCAACAGGGCAACCGCGCTCCCTCCCGCCAGTACCTTGCGAGACAATCGGGTAACCCGCGGAGGTTCGGCTCGGAGGCGGAAGCTCCTGGATTGCTCCTCCGGTGTTTGCGGCGGAATCGCCTCCGGATGATGTTCGTTCTGCGTGTTCATGACGACGGCCTCCCGTCGGTCCTGACAATTCTGACCTTCTGCTGGTGCTCACTGCCTAGCCGCAGTTCTGCGGCTGCAAACAGCCGGTCCACGATCAGCACATTGCCGTGGGCACGATAGTTGACGAGTTCGGTCTTGCCGTCCGGGCCGATAACGAAGAGCGGTGGCATCTCGCCCTGGACGATCCCTTGTGGGAATTCGATATAAACTTTCCGGCCGTCATCATAGGCCGCTAGCGGCCGCCAAGGCGGACTGTCGCCCTCGATCGCATACCGAAACACACGCTGCGCTGGATTTGGAATGACGGGTCTAAGGGCGACTGAGCGCGACCGTTCGCGAACGGTTTCCGGATAGTACCAGGCAACAGACGGCATGTACGGCCGCTCGCGGGAGCGGAGCTCGATCAGGTAGGTGCGCCGGTCGGTATTGACGACAAGATTGGTCCCGATCGACGCCCGCGTCGGCTTGACCAGGATGTGGACGCGACGCGTGTCCCCGCTCCCGCTCTCGGTATCTCCGACTACCCAGCGCACGGTATCTCCGGCCGCGATCGGTCCAGATCCCGTCAATTGCTCTCCCTCTTCCAGCGCAATGTCCGTGATCTGTCCCGGAGCGGCGTAGACCTGGTAGAGCGCACCGGGGCTGAAGGCGTAAATTTGCGCCGCGTTAAAGTATCCCCTTTTGCACGGCTCGACTCGCGCCGCGCTATTTGCGGTCTCAACCCGGCTCACGGGTTCAGCCTCTTCCTTGGCCCCCGACTTGCCGCCGAGAACCGGTTTCCATAGCGGCGGAACGTGAAGCGGCTGAGGTCGGTCATCGAGTGCCGCTGGAGGCACTGGCAAGGGCGGGACCTCCGCGTCATAGCTGATTTCCGGCGGAATGTAGGTGGCGCATCCAGCAAGGGCCGATGTGCCAAGCAGCAGAGCTGATAAAAGGGCTCGCCTCGAAGCCACGAGCTTGCACCTGCTCGAGCTGAACCTGCGATATTGGATCGGACCTTTTGAATGCATGTTACGCATCGTCTTGATCACTGCCCCAGCTCCTTTGACCAGTTGATGGCGCGCACGTAGACGCCAAGGGGATTCTTGCGCAGGCGTTCGGCATCGCGCGGCGTCTCGATTGCCACCGTGAGAATTGCGGTCCAGCGCTCGGTCGCGCTCAGGGAGCCGTTCTCGTAAACGCGTTGGGTCCAGGCGACCCGGAAGCTCTCTGAAGACGCACGGATGACGCTCGAGACATCGACGGAAATCTGCGCCTTGCCCAGCTTGGCAAAGGGATCATTGTTACGTGCAAAATCGTTGAGCGCGGCCGCGCCGCGATCGGTCGTAAAGTCATATGCCCTAAGCCAGTTCTGGCGCAGAACGATGCCGTCAGCCGGTAAGCCTCTGACGTCCTCGATAAACCGCGCCAAATGGTAGGCGATCTGGGCGTCGGTGGGCTGATAGTCGATGTTGGCTGGCGCGACACGTTGGGCTTGGCCCAGGCGATCGACCTCGACCACCCAGGGCGTGATTGATCCCTGTATTGACTGCCAAACAAGGCCTCCGGCGAGACCGGCTGACAGCATGAGGCAACCGAATGCCATCAAGCGCCAGTTCTTGGCCTGCACGCGCGCCGATCCAATGCGTTCGTCCCAGACCTGCGCTGCCTTTTGGTAGGGCGTGACAGGTTCGGGCATACGCCCGTAGTGAACGGAAGGTCGTCTGAACATGGATGTCGCCCCTGAGATCGAGTGATTGGTTGCGAGTGTCGCGGTGTGCCGATTGACGCCGCTGCTGGCGCCCGGCGAACCGGCGGGTGTTGGCAGGCTGTCAGCGCTCTCCTTCCGAGAGATCGACTGAGGAGCCGCTGCCGCCATGATCGCCGGAGCGCACAGCATGACCGGCCGCCGACGCGCCGTGCCGAATGGTCTGGGCGTGTTTCATGCGGCGCGCCCAATCGGGTTGCCCGTCTGTGCCTGTGCTCGCAGTCGGCTCACTCGCTTGACCGCTGCCGGCGAATGTGGCCGCGGCTCGACGTAAAGGGCTCAACACAGCCGAGCCACCCGCCTCGGCGACACCAGCAAGACCGCCGCTTCGATACGCCGCTGATGTGCCACTCACGATGGCAGCTCCACCGCGCCCCGCACCTGCGAGCGCACCACCAGCGAGACCAGCGCCACCAGCGGCAAGGCCGGCACCTGCCGCAACAAGCCCGCCGGCAGCAAGGCTCGTCCCGATCGCGGCGCCGGCGCCGAGCTGGGGTCCGCCCGATACAAGGCCGTTTGCGATTCCCGGGCCGAAGATTCCGAGGCCCAACAAGGAGAGGGCCGCGAGCACCAGGGTCATCGCATCTTCGATTGTTGGCTGCGCGCCGCCAAAGCCCGCCGTGAACTGTGAGAACAGGGTTGAACCGATGCCGACGATGACGGCCAGGACCAAAACCTTGATCCCGGACGATATGACATTGCCGAGGACCCGCTCCGCCGCGAATGCCGTCTTGCCAAACAAGCCAAAGGGAATGAGAACGAAGCCGGCCAACGTCGTCAGCTTGAACTCGATCAATGTGACGAAGAGCTGAATCGCCAAGATGAAGAAGGCGAGCAGCACCACGACCCACGCGAACAGGAGAACGACGATCTGCACGAAATTCTCGAAGAAGCTGATGTAGCCCATCAAGTTCGAGATCGAGTCGAGCAGCGGCCGACCGGCATCGAGCCCGACCTGAGCGATCTTTCCCGGTCGCAGGAAGTCTGATGCGGAGAGGCTTGAACCGGACGCTTTCAGACCAAGCCCGGCAAAGCTCTCAAAAACGATGCGCGCCAGACTGTTCCAGTTGCCGATCACATACGCAAAAATGCCAACGAATAGCGTTTTCTTGACAAGACGCGCGACGATGTCCTCGTCCGGGCCCCAACTCCAGAATAACGCGGCGAGCGTGATGTCGATGGCGGCAAGCGTTGTCGCGAGATACCCGACCTCACCACCCAAAAGCCCGAAGCCGTTATCGATGTAGCGGGTGAATGTCTCAAGGAACTGGTCGATGATGCCGGTGCCGGTCATGGCCTATCCTCCTCGGGCACCCCGACGGACGGATATCCTTGCGGCATCCGGCTCTGATCCTTTGGCGCGGCTGTCACGCCGGTGTCTGCAGCGGCAGCACCGTCCCGCCTGACAAAGAAGCGACGGCGGTTTTCGGCCCAGACCTTCTGGCAATGCTGATAGCCGGCGGCATCTTCCGAAGAGACGGTGCGGCAGCGCTCAAGCTCGGAACGGTCAACGTCTTTGGCCTGCTCTGCCTTAGGCGGCGAAGACGTATCTTCTCCGCCACTTAGCTGGATCGCGCAGCCTGCGACGACCAGCACCCCGACCGACATGAGTAGCGATAGCGCTTTGAATGGGCCTGTATCAGTCATCAATGGAACATCCGCACGTTTTGGGATTGATAGCCCTGCCCCGGCGTCAAAAACCGGCGGAGTTGTTCTCGCCCCTGGTCTTGGGCTGCCGCACGCTGCGCCGCTTCAAGGCTTTGCGCCCTGCCCTGCGCCGCGACAGTGGCAGTGAGATCGGCAAGCTGCTGCGCCTGAAGCGCAAGGATCTGATTGCCAGCCTGGGTCGCCTGCAGGGCGCCGCTGGCACCCTGGCTCGACGTCACAAGCGCCGATATCTGGACGCGATTGGTATCGAGGTTGCCCACGACACCAGCCTGGACCCGGAGCGCGTCTTGCAGCGCCGCGACAGAATTCTGCCACCGGGATTGAGCGTTAATGATCAACGCTTGGCTGGACTGGCTGCCGCTGGCCGGCGCATAGCTGGTCGAGAACGCGCGATCGATCTGCTGGACGTCGTAGGCGATGCGTTGGGCCTGGGCCAGCAGCTGCTGGGTGCGCTGGATCGAGGATTGCAGTTGCTGGAGCGAAGAATACGGCAGGCTTGCCAGATTCCTGGCCTGGTTGATCAGCATCTGCGCTTCGTTCTGCAACGAGGTGATCTGATTGCTGATCTGCTGCAGCTCGCGCGCGGCCGTCAGCACGTTCTGGACGTAGTTGTTGGGATCAAAGACGATCCACTGCGCTCGTGCGGGCACCGTGACGCAAAGCGTCAGGGCGATCGTGCTGGCCGCGGCAAATAGACCAAGGCGTCTCATTGCGACTTCTCCAGATTGATGAGACCGGGAATCAGGTCCGTGGCCCAGGCAACGCCGCGGTGCTGAAGCCAGGCCGGCACGAACCCGTCAGGTCCATGTTCGGCGAGGAGCTGTGCGATGGCAGCCTGGTCTGTCTTGGATGAGGCCGCCGTGAATGCGAGCGCAACCTCGCCAAGGCCAAGTTCAAACATCCGGTTGCCGCGACGGGACTGGCAGTAGTAGTCACGCTTGGGCGTTGCCCGGCTCAGTAGTTCGATCTGGCGGTCATTGAGACCGAAGCGGCGATAGATGGCCGTAATCTGAGGTTCAATGGCCCGTTCGTTCGGCAGCAACAAGCGTGTTGGGCAGCTCTCGATGATCGCCGGCGCGATTGCTGAGCCGTCGATGTCCGAAAGCGATTGGGTGGCGAAGATGACGGACGCGTTCTTCTTGCGAAGCGTCTTCAGCCATTCGCGGAGCTGGCCGGCGAAATCCTCGTCATCGAGGGCAAGCCAACCCTCATCGACGATGAGAAGTGTGGGACGGCCGTCGAGACGATCCTCAATGCGATGAAACAGATACGCCAGCACGGCGGGCGCAGCACTCGTTCCGATCAGACCTTCGGTTTCAAACGCCTGGACGGAGGACTCGCCAAGGCGCTCGAATTCAGCATCGAGCAGCCGGCCGGAAGGCCCGCCCAGGCAATAGGGTTGCAGGGCGCGTTTCAGGGAGTTCGATTGCAAGAGGACTGACAGGCCCGTAAGCGTACGTTCCTCCCTCGGCGCGGACGCGAGAGACGTCAGTGCCGACCACAGATGGTCCTTCACCTCTGGGGTGATCTCGACCCTTTCCCGTGACAGGATCGCGCCGATCCACTCGGTGGCCCATCCGCGCTCGGAAGGATCGTCGATCCAAGCCAGCGGCTGCAACGAGACGGGCCGATCGCCTCCGTCGGACAAGGCACCGCCGAGATCATGCCAATCGCCGCCCATGGCGAGCGCGGCTGCCCGGATCGAACCGCCGAAATCGAACGCAAACACCTGGGAGTTCGGGTAACGGCGGAATTGCATTGCCATCAGCGCCAGCAGGACGGATTTGCCACCACCTGTCGGCCCCACCACCAGGGTATGGCCGACGTCACCGACGTGAAGCGAAAAACGGAACGGCGTTGATCCCTCGGTCTTGCCGAACAGGAGCGGCGGAGCGCCAAAATGCAGATCCCGAGCCTCGCCCGCCCATACAGCCGACATCGGAATCATATGGGCGAGGTTGAGGGTCGACACCGGCGGCTGCCGCACATTGGCATAGACATGTCCGGGCAGACTGCCGAGCCAGGCTTCGACGGCGTTCACCGTCTCGATCATGCAGGTGAAATCGCGGCCCTGAACGACCTTCTCGACCAGGCGGAGCTTTTCATCCGCAACATTGGCAGCACCGTCCCAGACGGTGATCGTTGCCGTGACAAAGGCCTGTCCGATCTGGTCCGATCCCAGTTCCTGCAGCGCCGCGTCGGCATCGAGTGCCTTGTTGTGGGCGTCGGTATCGAGCAGCGTCGACGCCTCATTGGTCATGACCTCCTTGAGAATGGCGCCAATCGACTTTCGCTTGGCGAACCACTGGCGGCGGATCTTGGTCAAAAGCTTGGTGGCATCGGTCTTGTCGAGCATGATCGCCCGGGTCGACCAGCGGTACGAGAATGGCAGGCGATTGAGGTCATCCAAAATTCCCGGCGTCGTTGCCCCCGGGAAGCCGACGATCGTGAGGACTCGCAAATTCGCCGAGCCCAACATCGGCTCGAGACCGCCGGTCAGCGGCTGGTCCGCCAACAACGCATCGATGTACATGGGAATTTCGGGCACGCGAACCCGATGACGCTTGGTCGAGATCGTCGAGTGCAGGTAGGTCAGCGTGGCCTGATCATCGAGCCATGCGCATTCGGGCATGAATCCTTCCAGAAGCCCGAGTACGCGGCTGGTTTGATCGATAAAGCCGCGAAGTACCTCGCGAGCATCGGCTCCAACGGTCCGATCGCGCCCTTCATAGAGCAGTCGCTCTGCCTTGGCTGCGCCCTCCTCCGGAGGCAGATAGAGGAAAGTCAGGAAGTAGCTGGACTCGTAGTGGGCGCCGGCCTCCTCGAACTGGGCCCTGCGCTCGGCGTCGACCAGCGCGGATGCGACATCCGGAAATGTGCTCGGAGGATAGCTGCCGGCAAAATGGCGCTGCGCCTCAACGAACACGGCCCAGCCGGATCCCAGGCGGCGAAGTGCGTTGTTCAGACGACCGGCGACCGCGACAAGTTCAGCTGGCACCGCGCTATCGAGGTCGGGTCCACGGAACTTCGCTGTCCGCTGGAACGAGCCATCCTTGTTCAGGATGATGCCCTTGTCGACGAGGGCGGCCCAAGGCAGGAAATCGGCAAGACGCGCATTGGAATGGCGATATTCGGCAAGGTTCATCATGACCGAGAACTCAGAGGTTGAGATGACCGGGAATGCGCAGATGGCGCCGCACGACATCCACAAAGGCGGGATCGCGCCTGGCAGCCCAGACGGCGGCCATGTGGCCGATGAACCAGAGGACAAGACCTGCGATCCAGAGCCGCAGTCCGAGTCCAAGGGCGGCCGCCAACGTGCCGTTGACGATGGCGACCGCCCGCGGCGCACCGCCCATCAGGATCGGCTCGGTAAGCGCACGGTGAACCGGCACGACAAAACCTGCGACCGCCTCGTCCATCAGATCACCACGCCGCCGCCGAACGAGAAGAACGACAGGAAGAAGCTCGAGGCGGCGAATGCGATCGACAGACCGAACACGATCTGGATCAGCCTGCGAAACCCGCCGGATGAATCGCCGAAAGCGAGGGTAAGGCCGGTTACGACGATGATGATAACGGCGATGATCTTGGCGACGGGGCCTTCGACCGATTGCAGGATCTGGTTGAGCGGCTGCTCCCATGGCATGTTCGAGCCGGCCGCCCATGCGGGCGCTGTCGTCAGTACAACCTGGCTGGCAATCGCCAGCAAAGCAGCTTCTCGGGGAATACGGAATCGTGGACGCATGTCAGTCTCCTGCTGGGGAAAGGCTGTAGTCGCCGGCGGCGCCAAGCCCTGTAACAAGGGCGAGTTCAGCGAGGCGACGGTCAGCACCGCGCCCCCCGAGCACGGCGACGAGGTTGATGGTTTCGGCGATCAGGGCGCGCGGAACCGTGATGACCGCTTCCTGGATGAGCTGCTCGAGCCTCCGCAGAGCGCCGAGCGCACTACCCGAATGAATGGTGCCGATTCCGCCGGGGTGACCGGTGCCCCACGCCTTCAGGAGGTCGAGAGCTTCGGCGCCGCGGACCTCGCCGATCGGGATGCGGTCAGGACGCAGTCGAAGCGAGGAGCGGACAAGGTCGGATAAAGTGGCTACGCCGTCCTTGGTCCGTAGCGCTACGAGATTGGGCGCCTTGCATTGAAGTTCGCGCGTATCTTCGATCAGGACGACGCGGTCAGCGGTCTTCGCTACCTCGGCCAGAAGCGCGTTGGTCAAGGTGGTCTTGCCGGTCGATGTGCCACCGGCCACCAGGATATTCTTGCGAGTGGCGACCGCACTCCTCAGGGCGTCGGCTTGCCCGGAGCTCATGATCCCGGCGGCGACGTAGTCGTCGAGCGTGAAGACGGCGACCGCGGGCTTGCGGATGGAGAAAGCGGGGGCAGCAACGACCGGAGGCAACAGGCCCTCAAAACGCTCGCCGGTTCCGGGAAGTTCAGCCGAGACGCGTGGTGAGCTTGCGTGCACCTCCGCGCCTACATGGTGGGCCACCAGACGAACGATGCGCTCGCCGTCCGCCGTCGACAAGGTTTCGCCAGTGTCAACCAACCCACTCGACAATCGGTCAATCCAAAGCCGCCCATCGGGATTGAGCATGACTTCGACGATCGTATCGTCTTCCAGGTAGCCTGCGATTGCCGCGCCAAGTGCGCTGCGGAGCATTCGCGCACCGCGCGAATTCGCTTCCGATTGAATAGATTTGATTGCCACTGCCGTCCCCACCGAATGAGAACGTCTGGAGCGTTCTCGGATCGGTTGATTAGAAAACGCACCAATGGATTTGGCGCAACAAGCGCTTACGGTAAGCGTAGATTGGCGTAGGAAAAGAAAGATCAAAAACTCATATTCGCACCGCGGAGCTAACCGGAGCGCTGCTGAATATTGATGCTATTCGTCGGCAAGCTTACTGCGGACGTGCCTCACCACTCCGAATCGGTATTCGCCGGCATGACCACGAGCAATTGTTCGCACGGCATGAACGTTTCGACTGCGTCGGAAACGCTAGCGGGCAAACGGAGCGGGTTTGAACCCATCCGCCGCCCGAAGGATCCAAGCCATGGTAGAGCGAACCAGACAAACGCGGCGATCTGCACCACCAGATTGAGACCGAACGCGACTTGATAGGCAAAGACGGTCCTGTGGCCATCCACCACTGGCCACTGCTGCAAGATGAGGCCGGTCCCGCATTGGGAAACAAATGCCCAACCGAAGTGCAGCACATTCAAGGCGCCGTTGGCACGACCGGTGAGTTCCGGCGGAAAGTATTCAGCGATTGCCGCGAAGCTGACCACAGTCGCGGTTCCAGCGATTGCGATCACTGACCACGGCAAGATTGATGGCAAGGGCAAGCGAAGGATCAAGGATAGCTGGGCCGCGATGAATAGCCCTGCGATCGCGGCCACGATGATCTCTACTCCAGCCCGTCTTTGTCGGATGCAATGGACCAATGTCCCGAACGACCAGGCGCCGCCGCAAAGAACGATGGACATCGTGAACAGCTGTCCAACAAGCCTCGGATGGTCGAATCTCTCCACGTCGGTTAGCCATGGCGATGCCCACAACCCTTGCAGAGACCAGGCCGATCCGATGCAAGCGGCTGACAATGGGGCAATTCGCCAGAAACGCGGATCGCCCAAAACAGAGCTAAGGGTATTGCGAATGGTAGATCGGCCCATGATGCGCTCAGGCACCACGACGTAGATTAGAATTGCCGTCGCTCCGGTAGCGAACGCCAGGATCTCAAAGAGCTGCCGCCAGTTCATCCAACGGAGCAGGTATTCGGCGGGGGCCGTAGCGGTCACAGCTCCCAGCGATCCCAGCATGATCATGTAGCCGTTGAGCAAGGCAACTCGTTCCTTGGGAAACCAAAGGACGATGGACTTCAGTCCTGCCATCAGCGCCCCGGCCACGCCAAGCCCGAGCATGGCACGCGCGATCAAAAGTGACAGGAAACCAGTCGCTACCGCGAACAGTGCGGCCCCCGCCGCTGCGACCAGGAGCAGAACACTCTGAATGCGGCGCGGACCAAAGCGGTCCAACGATATCCCGATGGGAATCTGGACCGCCGCAAAGACAAGGAAATAGACCGACGTAAGCAACCCGAGATCGGCAGTCTCCAGACCGATATCCGAGCTCAGCTGACCGCCAATCAAAGCGTTGATCGTTCGAAACACGTACGAGAGATAATATCCAGCAGCAAAAGGTAGAAAAACGCATGCGATTCGACGCCATGCTGTTAAGGCTTGCATGCTGGCTCACTCCGTTGCTATCGGTTCGTGCGAGCCGATAGCGCGTCCAGCTTTTTGTGGGCTTGGCTAAATTGGTGCCGTCGTAGGCTGGCGTTGAAAAAGAAAGGCCGACCTGATTTGTACTTGGGCGCGAACTGATAGATTCATCAAGTCCGCTTTAAAGCCGACTCAATCGGTCATTGATGTTTGCCGGCTTCAGGCCATGTCCAGACTTATGCAGCGCTCTCAATCGCGTTTCCTTCCGAAGCCTTCAGTGCGGCTGGTGCGCAAGTTGTTGCTGCTCTGTTCAGTCGATGGGCAGCTTTAACCATCGCCTATTCTAGTCTATCGTCCGTACGCGCCAGATCGCCCTAGTACTCAGCGAGACAAGCCGTCCCAGGAAGGATCGGGATGATGGAGTCATTGCCCAGCCGCACCGCACTCGCAACGTCGCTGATGAGAGCGCTGCATTCGCGGTTCGACCCGTCTCCCCTTTTCGACGATCCCTGGGGCGATCGACTCGTTCCCGAAGCTGAACGCGAAAGGATGACTGAGCGTGTATTGGCCCGCATGGATAAAGACGCGCGTGCCCGTGCCCTGCAGGGAACCAATACAGTGTTGGACGACTTCCTGCTCGCCAATACCGCACTGCCTGGAGTGGTAATCCGCTCTCGCTATGCAGAGGACGCGCTGCGCGAGGCGACAATCAGGGGCATCAGTCAGTATGTCCTTATCGGCGCCGGGTTGGATAGCTTCGCGCTTCGCCGGCCCGCTTTTTCCTACGCCCTGACGATCTTCGAGATAGACCATCCGGCGACGCAAACGATGAAGATCCAGCGTATTAAAGAATGCGGCATGTCGCTTCCGCCGTCTGTACATTTCATCGCTACCGACCTCACGAACGACGATTTGGTGTCTGCTTTGGCTTGCTCGTGCTTCCAGAAAGACAAGAAAGCATTCTTCTCGTGGCTCGGCGTTTCGGTGTACCTGACACGCCAAGCCAATCTGGCAACCTTGCGTGCAGTGGCAACTTGCGGTGCTCCGGGAAGCGAACTTGTATTCACCTATATGGACCAAGCCGAGTTCGCCCAGAACACATCGCAATCACCACACAACGAGAATGCTAACCTGGTAGCGCAGACCGGCGAACCTTGGATTTCGGGATTCTATCCGGATGAAATCATCAACGATCTCGCCTGTGTTGGACTTGAGCTGGTTGAAGATCTAGACGGAAAGGCAATGTGGGAACGCTATCGGCGAGCAAGCACCACACTCGGACAGCCCCCCGCCAGCTTGCACATAGCCTTGGCGCGAGTGGGGAAAAGGTATTGGTGAATGCCGTCGAGCGCGGCACTGATGTCGGTTTTGGGGACGGGCGCTTGTTGAGCTAAGGCTGCTCGGCGTCTGACTCACCAGCGACAGCGGACGTCACCGCGGCTCCAGTGCTTTTCGGCTCAGGGCCAGAGAACACTCTGCTGGTAAGCAAGCAACGAAGGATCCTGGTGATCTCATTGCTCGCGGACGCCAGCCTTTCTAAGTCCATCAAGGATGCTGTCGTACTCACGGCGAAACTGCGCATTGCTCGAACGTGCGTAGCCTATTTGACGGAACCATTGGACCGTGAAGTCCGGCAAGATTGCATCCAATTCGGTCGTCACTTGGGAGGTCATTTCAAGTTGGCCGGTGGCTCCATAAGCTGAAATCAGATCCACATACGGCATCCAGTATAATTTGTTCAGATTGATCGAGCGCCTGCATTCCTCAATGGCCTCGTTGTATTGCTGCACATGGGCGTGAGCATGGCACAGGAAGAAATGCCAGGTGCTACGCGCCGGATCTTTGGGACTTAGGCGTAAAGCAATCTGAACTGGGTCGAAGGATTCGTGCGCGCGTCCCGCTGTGACAAGTGCAATTCCTTTTGTTGCGTATGCAAGCGGCGAATTTGGGTCGGCTTCCAAAGCGGCGTCGAATTCAGATAACGCTCCCTCGGGATCTCCATAGAGTAAAATGTTTCCTTTGGTTATGTGCGCATTCGCGCTCGTCGGCCGCTTTGAAAGAACTTTATCAATTAAGCTGGTGGCGATCTTTTTGTCTTCCGTCACGGCAGTTGACCAGCCGCTGAGTATGCCGCTCGCTATGCACCACGCTTTACCGAGCATCGCATCAACGTGGTCCGGATCGAGATGCAGCGCGGCCTCAAACAAGTCCTTTGCCTCGGTGATCGTTACGTTGCTCTGAGGTCCATAGACTTTTGCCCACCCGCGCATCGTGAAATCCACGGCATCTGGATTCGCGGGCTGGTCCATCAAACTGCGACGACTTTCGGCCTGGATGAGTTCAACGTTGAGAGAGCGGGCAAGCCGCGCCGTCACCTGGTCCTGCAGGGCGGCAAGATTCATCCGATCGCCGTCAAAACGATCCGACCAGACGTCACGACCGGTCGAAAGGTCTGCAAGCGACACGTTCATCCGAACCCGATCTCCAGCCCGTTGCACGGCGCCCTGCACCGCCCATCGGATACCAAGGTCCTTGCCGAGCGTCTTGAGATCGACCTGCTTATTCCTATAGGTGAAAGCCGTCCCGCGTCCGATCACGAATGTATCGGGCATTTGCGCGAGGTCGGTCGTCAGATCGGTCGTAATGCCGTCGGCGAAATAGTCCTGCTCTGCATCGTTGTTGAGGTTTGCGAATGGCAGGACAACGAGAGACAAACGGGGAGCAATGTCGGGCCGGGCCGTAGCCTCTTTTTGCGTTTTCTGGCTTTCCGGAAAGACGTCTGTGCGTAGCGTCTTCCAAACAGTCCAGTACCCGACGAGGCCACCCGCGATAGCACCCACAGCCGCAATTGAGGCGAGCGCGCCGCCGATCAACTGCAATCGTGCCCGCAAGCGGATCCTTAAACTGCGATCAGATGGCCGCTTCCCCGGTCGCCCTGATCGGATTCTGCTTCGTCCGGCTGCCTGTTATCGGATGGCGGCTTGCCAGATGGATCGTTGGAGACCTCCCAGTTTGTCACCGCCGCCTCCCGCACGGGCTATACGCCCGGATTTCGAAACCTAGCAGAATTGCACGGCTTCAGGTTGGGTCATGGCCTCTGACTCATTCGCGTTCTTTTAAGTTGCCGCTCGACAGTTTCCAGCGCTCGCGGGGCCTCTTGCTGCATGATAGATGTATCCGAGCCAATGCCGAACGGGTGCGAGCCGAGCCGGACTCCTCCGCTCTCTCCTTCATGGTGAATGCAAAGAATCCGATTCCGGAAAGCCAGATGATCGCCAACGTGAAAATCGCAATTGGCGGCGGCATCAATGAGCCGCGGGACGCCCTGCTGACAGTGCTTTACGGTCTTTTAACCAACCCTGATCAGCTCGAGGCCGTGCGGGCAGAGGGCAAATGGCGCGCAGCCTTCGGCACGAGCCCGACCCAAGCCGAGAAGTCCCGCCCCGATCGGAAGGTCTTGGCATCGGCAACGCTTGCGACTAGCGCCGTTGCCAGTGCTGGACCGACGCCAGGGATCGCATCCAGTCGCTTGCTCGTCGCGTTTGATCGATGCCAGGCAATAATGCCCTTATCGAACTCCAGGATCTGAGCCTTCAGTCCCCGCAACTGACCGCCGAGAGCCGCAAGACACGCGCGGGCCACCTCCGGGACCCGGCGGTCGGCTGGATCGGCGACGACTTCCAACAGCTGTTCCACACCCCTGCGCCCGACGGGGGCAACAATCCCGAACTCGGCCAGATATGCGCGGATCGAGTTGATGACGGCAGTCTGCTGGCGAACGAAGAGATGGCGCACGCGATGAAGCATCAGACAGCTCTGTTGCTCGATCGTCTTGGTCGGCACGAACCGCATGTTGGGCCTTGTGACCGCCTCGCAAATAGCCTCTGCGTCGGTGCTGTCGTTCTTCTGCCGCTTGACGTAGGGCTTCACATAGGCCGGTGGCATCAGTCGCACCGTATGCCCCAACGCCTGCAGCTCGCGGGACCAATGGTGCGATGAAGCGCAAGCCTCGATCCCGACTAGGCACGGCGGCAACTTCTCAAAGAAGGACAGCACGAAACGGCGCTTGAGCTGACGGCGTATGATCACCTTGCCGGCTGTATCAACCCCATGCACTTGAAAGACCGACTTCGCGATATCCAGACCAATCGTTGAAATTGACTGCATAGGCTGCTCCTCCGAATCGTGGGAGCCTTAAACGGCGCCCATTGTTTGGCACTCTCGTGCCCGTGGAGGAGCCGTCCACAGCATCACAAGCGGAAGTGAATGCAAAGGAGGCGGCCCTGATCACGCCCTGTGTTCCGGGGACCAGCTCTGATTGGTCATCCAAGAACGCCATCGAGACACCTCCAGCAGCGGCGATCAAAAGCAGATGGCTTTGGGAAGAGAAGCCCGCGAGAGACGATCCAACAACGCCGGACGCTGTAACGAGAGCGAGCTGCCAGCGCCGCCCTTCCAGAGAGTAATCGACAAGCGCACTTGGAAACGCAACCAAAACACTCAAGAACGGAAGCCCAACCAACCAACCAAGAGCACTCGTCGACCCAAACAGAAAGTCGAGCACGCCGCCCATAAGCAGCGGCCCGACTATGAGAAACGTAAAAATGCGTTTCATTGGGTCAATGCCTCGCAAGAAAGGCGATCCGTTCGGAGCGTGGTGGCTCGTATAACCGGGTTGTGTTAACGCGGCACGAAGCCGAATCCGACAAACGTCTGCTACGGGTCAATAGCTGCCCATGCAACGGCGTGCAGCACAGGTCCGCTAAGGGCAGAACCGGCCCAATGCACTCCCTCAGGGATGCTGGTTTACTGCCCTCAGGAGTCCGCGCGGCTAGGCCAGGGGTAAGGGCCACGAGCGGCCGTTGCTTGCGGCTTAACGGGAGAGCCGCGGGGTGGGATGGTGTTAAGTCATCCGATGCCGCTGTTGGCGCATGATAGCCCGCGGGTCGTCAGCGTATTCCCGCGCCACTCGGCGAGCTTCTGAAGTGCGCTCATCCAGCTCAGTGACGGTGACTATCTGTTCGACGCTCCGGGCCAGCTGCTCATAGTTATTCGCAACTTGGCGGAGCGTATTTCTGGTCTGCGGGAATTCGCAGCAGTCGGCTTTGGTGCGAAATTCCTCGGCGCGCATCCGCCAGTACTTCGCTGTGTGCATTCGTTCGATACCCATGGCCAAGCCCTCGAATGGACCGTTGAGTCGCCATTCGCCGGGATCGCTTCGGCTGTCCATAAGCCGCGCTCCGACTTGAGGCTAGTTGTACAGGCGTCGATCTCCCTAGTCGTATCAATTGATACAGCCGCCCGTTAATTTTCGCATTTGCCTAGCTCGCCTAAGCACGGGAGCCATTTGGATGCGCATTCCGCTTCGGTTCAATAGCGGACCATCCGTCCGCCCCCTTCACGGCAGCGGCCGCTCGCCTCAGGGGCGCGGAGTTTTACGACGGTCCAGATTTTCGACGGGCTGCTCTGACCGTTCCAGCTGTTCTTGGCTCTGGGCGAGCAAACGGTAGCTGCTTTCCATCTGCTCGTAGAGGTGGCGGGTGGGCGGATGTGACATCTGCTCTTTGAGCCGGCGATAGAAGTCGGCCCGCTCCAGGTACTTGGCGACCTTCGCTGATGGCATCGTGAAATTCTTGCTCTCTCCGTCCAACCCGGTGCCGCCGGGATCTCTGTCAAAATTGGCTTCCGCGTTTCTCGGCGGCTTCGGCGAGCTTCATCCAGTCGCCCGCGAGCCGCAACCATACTTCGGCGGCGTCTAGGCTGACCGCTGTCGCCGCCTGTTGGCGGCACTCATCCGCCTGCTCGCGGAACCGTTTGCATCCTCTTGGCTCATGAGCCGAAAATAGCCACAACGCCCTTTGCGGTCTACTCCCTCAGCGATGCGGCGGCTCTTCTGGCGGACTGGGTGGCGGCAGTCCATATTCCATGGCGCGCTTTGCCGCCAGCTTTCGATAGGCCGCCGCCTGGTTCAACAGTTGGGTTTTGAAGGTCGAATCCTGCTCGCCCGCCGCCAATTTTTCCAGGCTCACGGCGCGCTCTAGGTATTCAGTCAACAGTTTCATCGCCGCCCCCGGCTTCTCTCTGATCCTCAAAAATCGCAAGGCGCGCCCGGTCCGCGGGCCGGCACAAGCTGCTCAGTGCGAACCACTGGGATTTCTTGCCGCCGTCGTACAGGTCGCTGGCGATCTGCTCGATGGTAGACCGATGGTTTTTGAACGTCCGGCGATGTCATTCGGATCGGCGCCGTCGGCGGCGGCACGTTCGCGTAAGGTGGTCCATTCGACCCGGCAAGTGATACGGTCACCGCCGCTGAACATCGCGAATAGAACGGCTTCAGGCGGCGCCTCCTCGAAGTCGCCGGATGGGTCTGGGGTAAGGGGCATCTCGAACTCTCCGTGTCAATTGCGCGCGGATGCCAACTGTCGACCTCGCCCGTCCATCCTATTTTGCTCTCTCAGGGGCAGCGCGATGTCCTGGAGTCCGCTTCGGGTCAACAGCAGCGGTAGCCGCGATGCTGGATTGTCGTCGGGTTTGCCTCTGACAGCCGACATGACACGGGTTCGAGCGACCATCGGCTAAGCAATCTTAGGCCCGCCGCGAACCCGCCGCTGACTCGACTTAATCGTCCGGTTCGTATCATTGCGCCTTAAACTAATGTGTGTGACCATATGGCTCCGGCCGCCCGATGCCGATGAAAAGCGAGTGCCAATGACTGTTTTCTTAGGCTCGGTGTTCGTAATGGACGTTGACAGCAAAGCTACGTTCGCCTTCGAGGCGAAGAACTTCCCAGAGGCACTCGAGCTATGCAAAGAGGGTTGGGTTCGTGAAGACCTGATTACGATGACATCGAACGGCGTGCCGCTTTGCTCCTCCACGGCGAAGTTGACAGTTCGCAGAGCTGACGAAGCCGAGATTGTCATCTATCGCAACGCCGCTATCCAAGCCCAGACCGAAAACTTGGTTCTAGCATATCTTGTCGATTTGGACCGCGCTTAACGCGCAACGGCTCGAAAGCGGCTGGCGAGACAAGCGTAGCTCGGCGTCGAGCTAACCGACTACAGCGGACATCACGGCGGCTGAAACGATCTTCGGCTTAGGGCCACAAGTGGGAACCAATGAGCCGCTCCTTGCTCAATGGCGTCGGTTAGTGCTCCCGCGACGATTTCCCGTCGGCCCCGATGAGCGGACATCTTAAGTGCCCATCGCAATGTCTCAAACGGGCTGCTGTGAACAGGTCACAGTCCAGCGCTTATGCCCCGGCCCCGGCAGCGTCGGCTTCATCTTCGCCAAGGTCTTTGCCCCAACGAGTTTTCGCAGCCGCTTGCATGTCCCGCTTCTTCGCGTTGCCTTTGCCGGTGGCGGGGATTTTCAGTTTGCTGAGGTGGATCGCCGACCATGGGAGCCCGCCAGCTCGCAGGCGAGTACGGCAGCTCCGAGCATGGGGAAGAGAGCTTTGACGCTGGAGAACTGTCCGGAGAAAGGTTCTTCGATACAGACGCCGATGCAGTCCGGCCCGGCAAATCTCTGGACGACCTCGTGAACGCCGACCGTTCGGCTGCCGGTGTTGCCTGTCATTCGGCCTGCAATATTGGCTCTGACGCATATTCGATGATCGTGATTGTTTTTATGGCGCGCCAATCAGCCTAGCCTGAAGGAGATCGAGCTTAGCGCGCCCGTACATTTGCCGTTTGACCAGCTTGAGCTTGGTGATCTGAGCTTCCACTTGGCCATTGGACCATGGTTGCGTGATAGCCGCGTGCACCGCGC
>NZ_JBHTFN010000070.1:376867-377244 GCF_042666195.1 Bradyrhizobium sp. GCM10028915 | reverse complement strand
CCAACGAGAGCTTGGGCATCGGCCAGCATAGGAACGTTTTGTTCGATGACCGCAAGCGTGACGGTCTCGGCTTTGGTTAGGTGGTCGCGCTTCGTCGTCATCAGTTGCGCTATCGTCCTGGCGGCGGGGACCTTCTGCAATTGTTGATGGCTGATAGTCTCGGCACGTCGCCGTCGCGTCGCCCATTCCGCCACGACGCGCAGCGATCCCTTGAAGCCTTGTCCCTTCAAGCGGCGCCAGAGCTCGGCACCGTTGCGACAGCCGACTGACCACTGCGCGTCCAGGAACGGCAGATGCCCGTCCAGGGTGCTTTGACGGGTGCGGAACATATCCGTACCGCCGCCGCGGCTAATTTGGCGAACCAGATTGCGACTATA
>NZ_JBHTFN010000070.1:352689-376857 GCF_042666195.1 Bradyrhizobium sp. GCM10028915 | reverse complement strand
ATCTCCTTGAGCGACACACCGTCGCTGACGAGAGCCGTAATTACGGCATGGCTGTCCTGCCGCCGCAAATAGCCCTGATAGCGCAGCTTTTCCGCACAGGTCAGTAATTCCGGGTTGATCGTCGTCGCTCCAATTGCGGTTCGGATTCTGTTCATGGAGCGGCGCACCGCATCAAGGAAGGCCGCGCTCGCATTTTCCATCAGATGCCAGCGGTCGGCGACTTGGATGGCGCTCGGCAGCGCCTTGGCTGCTGCCTCGCCGTATCCACCACCGCGATCTCGCGACACAATGTTGATCGCTGGGTGCTTCGATAGCCACGCCCGAACGGTCGCAGTTTCCCTGTCGGGCAGCAGGGTAACGATCCGCCGGCGCTCCAAATCGCACACGATCGTCCCGTATCGATGATTTCTCCGGAACGCCCAGTCATCGATGCCCACAACAAGCAATGGATCTGTCGGCATCGCCGTCCGCCGGCGGACCACCCGCAGCAAGGTATCGTTGCTGACGGGCAGCATGAGCCGCTTGGCGAAGCTTGCCGCCGGCCGGCCGCCGAGCGCCACCCCAAGTGATGGACGATGTATTCCAACCGTGCCGTCCGGCGCCGTCGAAGCGGGACGATGTCTTCTCCAAACCGCTCCGCGAAGATCCGCCGGCGGCAATGCAGCACCTCACATGTGAAGCGCCGCGTGAGCAATCGGAGGCGCACCCTTCTGCCCGCTGACGGCAAATCAGCCACGTGCCGGATGTATCGGCTATGGATTCGGCGCGACGCTGTCGCGCACAAAGGGCATTGGGCCTCCGCAGCCTCTGACCGAACAGCCAGAATAACCGACTCCATTGAGTGACTTACACCATCAAACACCAAACCACTCGGTACTAGCGATGAGATTTGAAAGCCCGTCCGCATGGCGCTGATTCTCCGTTTGAGAACCACAGTCGCCCGGCAAACTTCATCGGAAATGAGTCAGACCCAAAATTGGACGCCGATACGGGGTCAACTTTGAACGCCGATTGACAGCCGAAGCAGCCCGTGAAAGGGCCAAGTCGCTGTAATGTGCTTGTGAACTCGGAAGGAAGGCGTCGCGAGGCCCGCGGCGACTTTTCTGAATTACTCCGCCTACAACATCAGCGCATCAGCTGGTTAAGGCAAGCCGCTGTCTGTGACGCTGCTGTGGTTGGCTCCGGAGTGCGCCGTCCGTCCAGTCTCTCTACGGAGGGCAATTCGAGCAATGGCCGGCCGCTCTGTGCCGGTGCGCTTCATTGCAGCCGCCGGGTGGCGCCTTAACTTCCACCGCTTAGGCCGGAAACCTGGGGGATGCCAGTTTGTCAGGCGACCCGCGCATCGGAGTGAACTTCGTATCACTCCGCTGAGCGCGTTTGCAGTTTGGGCAGACGATAAGGTGGGCGATTATCGACTTTCGCGTACGAGCTCCGAGCGAATCCATCGAGTCCTCCTGCAGAAATAGCCAGAGCGGCTTGAGCGCTGAGAGACGCGATGATTGAGATCGAGCTGTGGGAGGCACATCTACTAAGTGATCAGCACCTATGGCTTTACAAAAAATGCATCGTTGTGGACGCGCCAGGTCTGGTCAGAGAGCCACTTGTAGTCTTGATCAGGCATCACAGGGACAGTTTTCATGACTTCTTTTGCAATAGGAAGAAAGAAGCTCGATCGATCCTGCGTCACCTTGAGAGATCGGATCGGGACAACAATACTGTCCTTGCCGGTGGTGAAAAACCCTCCGGACGCGACAATCGCGTAGTCCGTTCCATCTTTGGTGCCGAACACGATGTTTCGCACCTCGCCAACGATCTTGTCGTCGGAGCTACGAACTTCGGCCCCAATCATCTCGTCGGTCCTCAAGCCGGGCGTAAGTTGATCGATTTTCATCAACGGCTTGGCGCCTTTCTTGTCCCTGCTCCCTGACGATGCCCCGCGCCTGGCTTTGGGTTCGCTATCAGCCATTTGCTTGTCGGCCGCCTCTTCATCATTGTCCCCAAGGGATCCCATAGGCGGTCCGGCGATAAGTTCACGAATGTTGGCGAGGAGACGCTCACAGTCTTCGTGACGTCCATAGGACCGAAGCGTGAAAGCGGCATCTCTCAAACTTCGGAGGTCGCGCACGGACTGACTGTTGGCCGGGCCTCGAAGCCGGGGATTTTGCTGAATCGCCTCCTCAAGCCCTGCGTCCGCAATCTGGCAATCAGCCAGCGCCTGGTTGACACCGGCGGCAACCATTAGCGCAGCCATGAAAAGTGTTCCTAGGGTCTTCATTGCAACCTACCTTTCGGCCGTTCGAATTGTTCATCACACCGTGCTTGTTAGCTCATGGATAGCGTCGATAATTTGGATGGGCATGTAAGGCTTGGGGATAAATCTTGCGTCCGCCGGAAGATCACCGGCTCTATTTTGAAATACCCTGAAGTTGCGGGGCATATCGATGTCGGTGAATATAAGGCGGACATTGGAGTGGTTTTCGAGCAGCAGAATAGCCTCGTCCGCGTTGGCTGCCTCCAGAATATCGAAGCCGGCGGCTTGGAGCATGTCGACCGCATCCATGCGAATGAATGCTTCGTCTTCGACAAAGGACTTGGATGGTTGCACGGACCATGGGCATACGAGGGGAACTCTCAAGAATCGACGCCGACACCCGGGAGCGAGGTTTCAGCTCGCATCACGCGGACGTGCAGGATGGTCGAGAGCAAATCTGATCGTGAACAGCGCTCCCCTTGGTATGTTTTTTGAGATCGTGAACTCGCCCATAACTGTTTGACGAGACCGCTGATAACTCGGAATCCGAGGCTCTTCCGAGGCTGATTGATGTCAAATCGCTCGGGTAGCCCTGCGCCCTCATCGGAGATTTCGACGCGCAGATGGCTGTCGATTTCGCGGGCGTCTACCATGATGACACCCGGCCCATCGACGTAGGCGTATTTAACCGCTTTTGTGACGAGCTCGTTGACCAGCAAGCCCAAAGGAATGGCCTTGTCGGCGGATATAATTATGGGATCCGATCGCGACTGAAGCCTGTGTTCCGGCGTCGAACTCTGAAGGTTTTGGCAAAGATGACTGACAAAGTCCGGGAGATCGACAAATCCAATCTTGCTGCCTCGCCAGAGATGATCATGAACTTCCGCGATTGGACGCGACGCGGCAGGCCCACGACTGATGTGAGGCTGTTTTTGACCCGATGGCTCATCTCTCGCGTCAGCAAGGCCTCGTGATCGAGGGCTTCCTGAAGCTTGGCATCGGCGTGTTGGCGTTCGATGGCGATTCCGAGCAGACCTGCAAAGCCTGCGAGAAAATCTGCATCTGCGTCGTCGAATTGTCCGGGATAGTGACTCAGCTTCGAGGACACCGAACGGCGCGTCGCCCTCGCCGCCGCGCCTGATAAGCACGTTGATCGCGCCCTTGATGCCATGTTCGGCGAGAAGATTCGGGGTTCGGAAGCGAGTCTCATCCTTCAAGTGGTTGGAAATCACCGATTGCCCCGTCTGATAGGCAAAGCCGGCGGGCGATTCGATATCGGCGCCGGGCGTTACATGATCGACCGTGCCCGCCGGCCAACCGATGCCGGCACGTACTATCAAACGCTGTTCATCGGGAAGATATTCGAGAACCTTGGCGTAAGAGCATCCCAGACCGCGAGCACTGAGTTCGACCGCGTGCTGAAGAATCTGTCGGAAGTCTCGGGTTTGAAGTGTAGCCGTACCGAAATCCCTGAGGAGAGCCTGTTGGCGGCGACGGTATGGAAGCTCATCCTGTCGATCCTTGAAAGCATCGACGGCCGTAGACGAAACCAGCCCCGGTTCGGAAGTCATTTAGTTGCCAGTTCTGGGTAGCGTCTTCGTCAAGGCGATGGCCATACATGGTGCTTAGAGAAGCACCGTTCCAACGGCCGGAGGAGGACATCGACAACGCTGTCGGCAGCTCATGGTTCCTATGCAACGTCTGCCTTCTCCTCAGTTTCATTTGCGGCGACAACAAACAGGAACGGCGCTTCGTTCGTGCGGCTTGCTTATCCGAGCAGCGGCCTGTCCGGCGCGGCTCCGCTACATGCCTACGATGGCTTGCGTTCGGATCGGTTGGCGCCGCCGATAAGCCGTAGTGCTATGAATACATAACGAGGTGGGGCCGAGCTCGATTGGAACAAGAATGAACGCCGAGCAGCTGGCTGAAAAATTTCGACAGAAAATATCCGCAGCGGTCGCCGAAAAAGAGAGGCAGGCGATTATCGCCGCAGAAAACAAGGACAAGAGAACCGCTGACATCGAGCACTGCAAGCAGGCGATGGAGCGGGAAGTCATACCTTTTCTGGAGGAGCTGAAGCATCATTTGGGGGAAGAGCAATTCTCCTTTGCTCCGCAGATTGAACGCAACGATCACCGTCCGGTCGGGGTTTCTTTCACCGTGGGTAATGGTGCTCCGACCAGCATCTCAACCGCATTCGGCAATATCGTTGTGACTCGCATCGGCGACAGCGGAACCAAAAAGGGTATTCCTTTTGTTTTTGCCCCTGATGTCGAGCCCTACATTTCCAACTCCGGTGATCTGACGCGAGCTAAGATCGCCAAGCTGGTGGAGATGGTGATTGAGGAGTAATGGAGAGCCAACACGGACTGACTCTTGAGGAGAGTCCCGCGGACAGAGATTAACGCAGTCACTGGGACAACTGAGCACCATGGTACGTTCTTTTAGGTGTGCTTCCGATATGCGATCCCCTACCGTCTCCCGTGACGGTTCGCCGAACGGCCCAAGGGCAAGTTCCAATGAGCAGCCGCCGCCGCAACATCAAAGGTTGAAGACATGTCCGATTCCGACGCTCACGACGATCAAGAACGGCGCATCCAAGAGCGGGCCTACCAGCTTTGGGCACTCGAGGGCCGCCAAGAGGGGCGAGCGGAAGAATACTGGCATCGGGCTATCGAGCAACTGGACGCCGACACACATGCTGCCTATCCGCCCGTTGCTTCCAGGGGACACAGGACTTGATCTCCTAGAAACAACTTCGCGGCCATTCAAGAGCAAAGACGGTCCTCTGAACCGTCTCGCCATTTGGCGGGAAGTCTCGTGTTCGGTGTTATGCGCGATGATGATCGCCGCGTCATCGACGAAGGTGGTAGAAGCGGCTCAGCTTAAGGCATTCCGCGCATTTGAAGATGCGAACTCTTTTGACCTGCCGGCTTCGTCCCGCGGGGGGCTTGGGTGATGGCTTCGGCTCCTGCGGTTCATTGTCGTTAGACAAGGCACGCCCAAAATCTATGGGCACTAAGGTCGGCAACAGATCAGTACCTGCCTCTACCTGGGAACAAGTACGCGACATCATTTAGCAGCGCGGCATCAAGGGCGGCCATTGAGCAGCCCCTTGCTCAAGGCATCACCGCCAAGGACGGGTGAAGTTCACTTCCTTAGGATAGGTTTCTGCGCGTCCCAATTGTTTTTGCCGCGGCCACTTCAATTGTAGCTGACACGGTCATGATCGGGCCCCTTTAGTTCTTACGAGATAGACAGCTTCTCAGTTAGCTCCGAACGGCTGTGGTCTCACATCCCCTCGGCCAGATATCTCTCATCGCAGCGTCACGCGCAGCCGCGAAGTCCGAAAGGTCTTCGCCCTGCTCGTCGAGGATGGCCGGCCGAGTCCTGACAGTCGAAGTAGAAGCGCATGTGGGCCAACACTGTCCTGGGTCCGGGCGTTCCTATCTGACCAAGCGCCGTCCCAGGCGATTGTACTTTCTCAAAATGAGCCGTTCGCTACAAACGCGCATCCGTTCACTCCCTCAGGGGGAGCGCGATGCGTTGGAGTCCGCTTTGAGTCAACATGCGAAGAACTCAACCTGAGCAAATCGGGTCCGCCATGCCTCAGTGAGCGGACCTCGTGGGGCGCCGCTGCCTCTTCGCTGATGGGCCAGTTCCGGGCACCTCCCGATTTCACTCAATCAGTTCGTCGGCCTCTATGAGAATGGATGGTGGTACCGTGAGGGTGAGTGCTTTCGCAGTTCGCATGTTGATGACCAGCTCGAACTTCGTCGGCCGCAGGACTGGAAGATCGACCGGTTTCGCTCCGCGGAGGATCTTGCCCGCATACACTCCGACCTGGCGGTAAGCGTCGGCGAGGCTGGCACCATAACTCATTAGCCCGCCATCCGCTGGAAACTCTCGAATGTGGAAGATGCCGGGCAATTTGCGAGTAGACGACAGAGCAATGATCTTGCTCCGCCGAGAGTCGAAGAATGGATCGTTCTGCACCATCAGCGCCGAAACGCCAGCTTTAGTCAACGCGACGAAATCGGCCTCGATCTCAATATCGGTTGTTGCGCTCTGCACGATTACCTCGCGGTCGAGCGACTGAGCTGCGCTCACTACCGACCGCCGGAACTCGTCGAACGCTTCCATTCCGAAGGCCGGGTTGAGCAAAAGCCCCACAACGCGAGCCGAGGGGACCAATGTGCAGAGAAGCCCCAGCCGTTTGGCGCCCAGATCGCCCGTGAAGAAGTTTACACCAGTGGCCGTGCCTGGCCGATTCATACTTGCGACCAGACCGGCGCGCACTGGATCCTGGCCGACGACGAAGACAAGCGGCACAGCGACGGCCTCCGCCTTGGCTGCGAGTGCGGCCGGATCGCCGGTAGCAACAATGACCGAAAGCGGTCGGCTCCGCAGATCGGCGACAAGGGGTCCCAATTGACTGTAATCGCCCTTCGCCCAGCGATACTCGATGGCGACGTTACGGCCTTCGACATAGGCCATTTCTTCGAGCCCGCGGCGGAAGGCATCCATGTGAATCGTAGCTTCTTCGGGCGAGCGCGTACTAAGAAAGCCGATCAGCGGCTGCGCAGGTAGTCGCTGGGCGCTCGCAGCAACCGGCAACGTTGCCGAAACAGCCGTAATTCCTCTAATGAAATCTCGCCGCCGCATTTGTCGCTCCAAAAATACGCTGCGATAGGAACAGCGATGCACAATTGTCAGGACTCGCTTCAAAGGTGAATTTGCGCTGAAGTTCTCAGGCTGTCCATCTTGCGTCCCCGTCAATCGCATCGATCGACCCTGAGTTCGTGATTTCCGAGCTACCGCCGGGAGCGGACATGTGGCTGCACTTCCACAACTGACGCAACGGGCCACAAGCGGAATCGCAGCAACCGCGATGGTCTATCAGAAGAAATTAAAAGATGAGATCTGAGGAGCGAGCCAAGTCAGCTGCGATCACTCCGGCAATCAACGGATACTTTGACGGTCGACGTCCTGGTGCTTCACGGCCAAGCAAAATTACCGAAAGCAACGACGCCGAAAATGTGGGTGACCGTCCGGGTGGAGCACGAAGTTCATGTCACCGCCAAGGTGTTGCAGGCATAAGCCGGCTGCCTACTAGCCGATATAACCCTGTGCTTTTCACTACGTTACGAATTGAGGTCCCAAAAAAAGACTCTGTCGTTTGTCACTGCCGAATACCAACTGCCAAAGTACAAGTCAGCATCGTGTATCTGCCCATTTACCCAGATGTCCGTATGGCCGATGGTACTGGTGTCTGTTGGTTCAAATATGATCACCCCGTTTCGGCTCCCCAGTTTAGATGTGTTCGGAAACATCTGTCCGGAGCCATACCTATTATTGAGGTACTGCCGAAGATCGAGCGTCGAAAAAATATACTCCCAACCGTCGTCGTCCATAAGAAACCGAACTTTTTTGACGAGCACGCCACCTTTTCCGTAGTCGCCATCGCAATTGATATAGTGACCATCGACGTGGTTGAATGCCCAACTGATTTTCGAACCGCAGGTATTCTTGTGCCCTGGTTCGTCGTGAAATTTCTTTATGGACCCGTTGATCATTGTTTTGAAATCGTCGGTCATACTTGGATGGTTAGCCAGCAAGGCGTTGTAGCCTATGTTGATAAAGCCCATGATTAACCCTTGCCGTTGAACCCTCAGCGTCGCGGTATCCGATGAGAGAGGTATGCGTGCGCACACTGTGGTTTGGCTATCTTGCCTTAGCCATTGAGCGGGTCAACAGCTTTTGCCGAAGTAGGGTGTTCGTTTCGCGCCGACTAACCGGCCGCTGTCGCGTTCGCAAGCATCTGGAACGCCGGGAAGCAGATATGGCCTGACTTCGCTTGTGGGTCATTCGCGTCGACTGCTCGGGTCTTCCCAATGTCCGGTCTGGCCTCAACTGCCGACCTACAGGGCGCGATAGCGATCTTCGCCGTCGGGCCAGAAGTGGTCATCGATCACCCCGTCCGCACAGCGCAGGAAGGTTATTCGGGCAGCCCCGCTTTCCGAAGGCCCTCGATCAACAGCTTTGAGCTTTTGGGGACCCGGGCGATATGCGCCGATATTGTAAAGACGGGATCGATCTCAAGCACACGCGCCGCCGCGGCGTGCGCCTCAGCGTCGCGTCCGAGGTGGGCGAAGGCAGACGCGAGTCCACGGCAAGCCGGCACAAAGGAAGGATTCTGACGAAGCGCTTTCTTCAAGACAATGATCGCCTCGTCAAACCGGCCAAGGCCTATAAGAGCATGCCCAATGCCCAGAAACGTCATGTGTAGCAGCGGGTCTACCGGGCTCATGCGAATTGCACGTTCAAAGCTTTGGATAGCCTCTTCGGGCAGCCCCGCGATTGTATAGACCCAGCCTCTATTGTTCCAAGTGCGCCAGGAATTCGGGTTGAGCGCGACCGCCCGGTCAGCCATTTCGATTTCGGCTTCACTATCGCCGACCAGGCCCGCTGAGATTACGGCAACCCTTGACAACGTGTCGGGGTCATCATCATCGAGGCTCAATGCCAAACGTGCAAGCCGAATTGCTTCCTTGGCGTCGAACTCGGGATCCTTGGCATAGCCTAAAGCGAAGTTGCTCGCGTGACAGTCACCTGCCAGAGCCGCTGCAGAGCTAAACCTCGGGTCTAGCTCCAAAGCGCGATGAGCCAGCTTAATCGCCTCGGCCAAACTTTCACGGGTCGTCAGGTAATACTGTTGCATGGCTCGGAGAAAAAAATCATGCAGTGAGGTTCTCTGGTCGCCGCCGCACAGCCGTTGCAATCTCTGTTTGAAGCATCTTTGGCTGAACGGCCGAGACAACGGCGAGCGCAACGTCGTCTTGGAGAGCGAAAATGTCCGTCAGATCACGCTCGAATCTGTCCGCCCATAGATGCGCGCCTGTCACCGCATCAATTAATTGCCCTGTGATGCGGACCTTCCCCGATGCCTTGCGCACAGCCCCCTCAAGCACATAGCGCACGCCGAGCCTGCGTCGGACTTCCTCGATATCGACAGCTTTGCCTTTGAAGGTGAAACTTGAGTGACGTGCAATAACGAACAGAGACTTAAAGCGAGAAAGCGCAGTGATGATCTCTTCCACCATGCCGTCGGCGAAATATTCCTGCTCGGGATCGCCGCTCAGGTTCTCAAACGGCAGCACAGCGATAGACGGTTTGTCGGGGAGCGCAAGGTCGGCTTTCTGAAGTTCTAACTGATTATCGGCAACTGCTGCGCCTGCCGGTTCCTGCACTTCCCGGACGGCTCCGACGAAACGGAAGCCCTTGCGCGGTAGTGTTTTTATGAAGCGCTGTTCCTCGCCGGAATCGCCGATTGCAGTCCGGGCGGCATTCAGGCGGGTTGCCAGCGCCGCGTCGGATATGCTGCGCCCATTCCAAATGACTTTGATGATGTCGTCCTTGCTGACAACTCGCTCCCTGTTGCGGATCAGGTAATTAAGCAGATCGAACACCTGTGGTGCGACAGGGACGAGCTCCCCCTCGCGATGCAGCTCGCGCCGATCGGTGTGGAAGACGTACTCCTCAAACAGATAGCGCAACTTCCATCCCCGTTGCCAGTCTCGGAGCGACGCTGCGCCCCTGCGCCAGTCGGAATGAAGAGAATAAGCCGCCGATAAGGAAAATGTAAGCCGCTCGTAAAGCGCACCGGACCGCGCTTCGGCAGTCTAGCCGAGAAAACGTAGCGGAGGCGACGATGAGTGCGACCTACGACTCCAAGAGAATGCGACGGGCTGGTGCATTTGCACAACGGAGTGCCGGCCTACTTGTCTGCTCTGCGCTTGTCGTCGCCTGCGCCAACGCTGCTGAAGCCCAATGCTCGGCGCAGGATGTCCTGCGCAATCACCTGGCGCTCAAGGGGGCTCCACCAGCCCGCGACACTCGGACTTCATTCAGCTCCGCCGCGGAGGTTCCTTTCTGGAAGAGGATTACTGTCGGGACCTTTAGGGATTTGGCCGCTCTTCGCGACGCGATGAGTGCACTGGGCTGCAGTGTTGGGAGCTCGGCTGACGAGCTTATCGGAAGACCGGCCTTTACCCTCAGCGGGAAGAAAGCCGAGGTCGAGCTTGTTGCCGTGTCGCCAGCCGAACTTGGCTTTGAGGGCAAAACGGCAGCGCTGCGGGACGTCTATGCGCGCGCGCAATTGCTGGGCCTTCTGCTTGCGCCCGCCGAAATCGCGCCGCAGCTAAGACTTCAGTATCTGGACCAGCCGATCGGCGAATTCCTTATCCTGGCGATGGAGCCGATCAGGACATGGGCTGGTGAACCGGTCATCCTAACAGTGGCGAATGGTGGAGCGGGCCTCATTCTGATCGGGCAGGACGGCGAAGACGGTTTGGACCTGCCGGTGAGGTCGCGTTTTGTATTCGTTCGCCCTGGTACACCCAGCCTTCCACAGGCAGCGGCATTTGCTCCATAGCCAGAGGTAAAAGCGATTTTGTCGCTTCCGTTCTCCGCATATCGCAGAGCGAGACAGCAGATCGGCGCATAGCGCGCTTGCAGCACGGTAAAGAGCAAGAAATGTCCGCTAGAATACAAGCAGCGCTGATGGTTGGCCTGATTGCGGTCGCCACACCGGTGCTCGCCCGCGATGACGGACGCTACGCCAATTCGCCGCTGAAGCCATGGTTCGAGAGCTTGCACAGCGAGTTTGGGCAGTGCTGTACGAATGCCGATGGATACATCGTCTTCGACGCCGATTGGGAATCCGACCGTGGCCATTACCGCGTCCGCATCGAAGGTGAGTGGGTCGTGGTTCCTGAGGGCGCCGTCCTAAAGCAACCGAACCGCGCCGGTCCGACTATGGTATGGAAGCACTACATCGATGGCCATCCGCGCGTTCGCTGCTTTCTGCCCGGCAGCATGATCTGAGAACGTACGTCGGAATTCCATGCAGGGAGTCCGGGTCGCGGCGTTCTGAATGACCGTGCTTGAGCCAGTGAAGTCGTGGCTTTGCAATTCAGAGGAATTGCAATGAGATCAGAACTTCCAGAACAGCCGCATGCAATTAGGGGGGGAGACCCATGATGCGGCAAGCTATCGTTATTTTTTCGAGAGGTTTCGGCTGGTAAAATCTAGCGAGCTTGGGAACGAGCGTCGAGAGGCGCAGAGCCGGCCTCGCTTCTATCAGGCGTGCACCGATCACTCGGGCTTCCTCGACCCTGCCAGACATTGCGTGGCAAGCCGCTAGACTAAACTGTGCGTTGAGATAGTTGGGCCGGTGCAGCACAGCCAACTTGGCCCATGATGAACCGTCTTCGTATCGATCTGTCAAAAAATGAGCAAACGCTATTCCGGTCTGCATCAGAAAAAGAAACGGATCCATAGGGCTTAAACGCACGCCGGCATGGAACTGTTTGAGCCCCTCCTCAACATTGCCGCGCCGTATGTGTTCCCAGCCGATACTATATCGTGCAACAGCCAAATTTGAATTGAGCTCATGCGCCTGGAAAACAAGGGTCGTGCCCTCGTCGAGCTCATACAGTACGCCGGCAATAGCCTGCCCGACCCTCACAAGGACAGTTGGATCTTCCTTATCGAGCTCAATTGCGCGCCTCGCCAGCCGTCGGGTCTCATCGCGTTCCTGATCCGCATCGACGGTCCAGCCGAAGATCTTTCGTTGCAGGCAGCAATAAGCGCCCAGCGCGTATGCTGCGGCCAATCCGGGATCGATCTCGACGGCAAGCCGGGTCAGTCTGAGGGCTTCAATGTTTTGTTCGCGAGTGAATTGATAGAAGCTTGAGAGTGCACGAAGATAGTAATCGTAGGCCTGAAGATTTTCGGTTGGCTTGCGTTTTGCGCGCTCTATCTCGGCCCGCTCCAATTGAGGAACGAGTGCGCCAATCACGCTACCCGTCACTTGGTCCTGCAGATCGAAGATATCACTGAGTTGGCTGTCGAAGCGGTCCGCCCAGAGGTGGGCGCCCGTCGTGGCCTCGATCAACTGTCCGGAAATGCGAACCCGGTCGCCGGATCTGCGCACGCTGCCTTCGAGCACGTACCGAACGCCTAGCTCGCGCCCGACCTGCCTAATATCGATAGGCTTGCTCTTATAGCTAAAAGTAGATTGTCGCGCGATGACGAACAGCGATTTGGACCGTGAAAGGCCGGTGATGATGTCCTCGACCATACCATCGGCGAAATACTCCTGCTCTGGATCCGAGCTCAGGTTGGTGAATGGGAGAACGGCGAGCGACGGCTTGTCGGGAAGTGTGAGGGCAGGTTTGGCGGTCTCCCTTTGGAATTCGTTTACTGCCACCGGGGGGGCTCTGTCGGCTTCCTGCACCGTACCAATAAAGCGATAGCCCTTCCTCGGCAACGTCTTGATCAGACGCTGGCGCTCTCCGGAATCGCCAATCGCGGATCGAGCTGCATTTAGCCGGGTCGTCAGCGCGGCATCGGACACGAACCGTCCCTTCCAAATGGCGGTGATGAGCTCGTCCTTGCCAACTACGCGCTCGCGGTTGCGAATGAGATAGTCGAGCAGGTCAAAGGTCTGTGGCGCCAGGGCAACGACGTTTGTGTCGCGGTATAGCTCGCGGCGGCCGGAATCTAGTTCAAGATCTTCGAAGAGATAGCGCAAGATGCGAAATCCCTCTAGGCGGTCGCCGGTTAAAGGCGGCAACAATTCGGAAGTAAAGAATAAGCTGTCCATAAGGAAAATGTAAGCAGCACGTCAAGCGTGTTGGGCCAAATCTTGGCAGCTTATCTGGGTGGAAACAAGGCACCCGAGGACGCTGCAAATGAGCACGATTTACCAGACAACGGGCTTGGTCCAGACGACCGTAGAGCAGCGAGGCAACGTGGGTGCGTTCATCAATTGTTGGACCGCCTTTCAGGAATGGCGAAAATGGGAGCGGCTGCGGCGCGACCTTTGCAACCTGAGTGATCGGGAGCTGATGGATATGGGCATTGCGTATTCAGAGATCGATTACGTGACCTCAAACCGAACTACGAACCCGCGAGGTATACGATCGGCCGAATGATGTCGATCGACGGCAGCGATGGACAGTCCCTCGGAAACAGGCCGACGCGAGCCGCGTCGCGGCCCAGACACCGACTTCCGGTATGGATCAAAATGCGAAGAACTCAACCTGAGCAAATCTGGTCCGCCATGCCTCGGTGAGCGGACGTCCCGGAGGGCTGCCGCCATTTCCCCGATGGGCCACAAGTTGACGTAGCGTTTCGCTCAGACACGACGAACCAACCGCAGGTGAGATCAGGAACGTTTTGCTTCGTCGAGAAATGCTTGGACGGCTTCGAAAAGCTTCAGCCGATTTCGCTCCAGGCTTATGGAGTGGGTACCCTCAGCCAATAAGACATAGCGCTTATCGGGTGCGTTGACCAACAGAGGGAACAGGGCTTGCGCCATGTAGGGCGGGGCGTCCTTGTCCCATTCGGCCCCAACCAGCAAAGTGGGCACCGTTATCTTTGAAGGATCGTAGTAAGGCTTGCCGGCCCCAGAAAATTCCATGCCGTCTTGTACGACCCCGTTGGGCGCCCGGACCACCGCTGGCGTCATTTGAGCGCCAACGGGATCCGTCGCGAAGGTTGCATCAGCCCAAGCGTCGAACCATCCAGCCGGAATTAGGGTTGCCTTCTTCGCCTCCGGGACGCCGGTGTACCAACGCTGCTTGGACTGTTCGCGGTTGACCATCCGATAGGCACCGAGCGGCCCCGGACCGGTCTGCACCAGCGAGGCTGTCTGTCTGATCCAAATCGACGCATACAAAATCAGCCGCTCCACTTTCTGCGCGTTCTGGGTCATGTATGTCGCCATAAGCGTGGTGCCCCACGAAAAGCCTAGCAAGTTCAGCCTTGATATGTTGCGCCGCTGTAGGATGAAATCGACAGCCGTACCAATGTCCTTTACGGCGGTGTCACCTCGCACAATGGGTGGATTAGCTTCAGGCTTGTCGGCCATCTCAGGTGGGCGGCTCGATTTGCCGTAACCGCGCAAGTCCAAAAGCCAAACGTCGTATCCGCGCGCGGCCATATACTCCATCCACGAGACACCATCGAGCTTGAGGTCGAACGCGGTTTCTGAGGGATATGTCGCGCCATGAACATACAACACCGTCTGCTCGGGACGGAATATTGTCATGTTTGCTGGTCGCTTGTTGCGGACGTAGATTTCGATCCCCGGATCGCCCGTTTTCACCATCATCTCGTCTGTGACAAGTGGGGGCATTTGTGCGATTGCAGGACCAGCAATTATAGCGAAAATGAGCGCTCCGATTGCAGCAATTTGAAATCTCAATATCGCCTACTACATTTCGTTAATCAAAATCTTCCGGATGTTAATTGTAATCTCGAATCACCGCCATCAAGAAACGATCAACATTTCGGTAGACCAAGTCGGATCAACAACCGGACTACGTTAGCGCTGTTGACACTCTTTCCCCTCTTTTCCCCTTCGTTGTTTCGTTGTGCAGCAATGTGAACAGGTTCACGTTGGGCGCTGACCAAGAGCGCCTAGAATTTGCGGTGCGCCAAAGACATTTTCAGCAGTTATTTAAGAGGAGAAACGGAATGGCCGAAAAACAGAGTCAGCACTCCAGTCATCAATCTTGCTCCAGGTTCACTTGCGTTTCCGCTGTTCCTTGGCGCGATGGTGGCATGTGGCCTCTATGCGGCTTTCATCGCTACTCCCGACATGCGCGCGGCGGCACAACAGCAACTTGTGCAAGCATTAACGGATGAGAATCGTTCGTTTTGCGAAAGGTTCGGAATGCGTGTGGGGAGCAACGAATTTGTTGCGTGCAACGAGGGCCTAGCGATTGTTCGGCAAAAACAAGCTGCGCGCGACAGCGCGGCGGCGAACGGCTTTTAGCGTTCGCCTGCTGTTTGGTTGTGCTGCGTGACCGGGACTCCGCATTTGCATATTGAATGGGGCGTGAGGTGTCCCGGTCAAGATGATCTGCTGGGTCAGTAGATCAGCGTGAAGGACAACCACGCCGCGACCGACGCGCAGAGACAAATTCCAAGATAAGGCAATGCAAGGCGCATCGGGCTTTCCCCTCCGAGACGCAATCAAATATGGACCATCATTGTGTCATGCTTGGACGACGACTGCTAGGATCTTGAGTCGCCATCGGCGGTCCGCTAGATACCGAGCAATGGTGCCTCGGTTTACTGTTGCGCTGGCTCGCTGGAGCTGCCGGAGCGGCCCCCCGCCGTTACCTCCAAAGCCCCCTGAAGCCGGGGCCGTTCTCGTACTTGGCGAGATCGGCCTCACCGCGGCTTCCTACTCTTTGAACGGCGGTCGCTGCCCAAATTGCGTTCGCTGTCCCGCGGAGGCAGTAGGCTGGGGCTGCGTCGGTGTTTCCGCTCGTTTGCGTTTCGCACGCGACTTTATAGCCAATGCAGCGACGTACGCGGCCGCAAACAAGACTAGCCCAACCACGAGCTCAAGGATCAGAAGCTCCATGCCCACTGGTATGCAATGAAATCGTCAATGGTCTTTTAAGGAGAGCCGAAGGGCAGATCGACGCCCCCGGGGCAGCCAGATCACGGTTCGGTGAACGAAGTCATTTGCTGCCCTCCCGAAGCAGTCCGGAAATGGTCGGAGTTTAAATTCTGCTCGTTTCCGAGCAACGAGTGGATTTCAAGTGTTCGCGCGTTAGTTGATTGCAGTGGTGCTTGGCGCCGGCATTCTCTTTTCGCTGTTTTCGGGCGATTTTGGCGCCGACGTGGTTCTCGCCCTCGTCGCTTGCCTCTCATAGCGAGAAGCCCCGCCGGCGCGAACCGGCGAGCCGTTCGTTCGGCTCTTGATGGAAGCGCTTGCTTAGGTTGGCTTGCACTACATACGGGCTCCAGAAACAGACCGGCTGCGGGAATAGCGTGCAGGATTGAGCTGTGGCGCGTGGCGATTATTCGATCTCCTTCGCCAACTCCATCTTAGAAGATCGATTCTTTCCGTCTCCTGCCGAAGAAATTAATCCTTGGTAACGCTTCGCGGCCGCCCATGGCAGCGCAGCGCTAACGTCTGCAGTGGGTCACAGGCTGCCCTTGGTGATGATCTCCATGTTTGTGCCGGTCAAATCTGCTCGCTTCAATTCCTTCCGGAACGGCGAGTCCTGGGCGTGGGCTGCAAACGAGCAGAGAGAAGCAAACAGAATTCCAAGTATGAATCTCATCGTATCCTCCCACTTTGAAAAACTCTGCGGCCTAACAGACGATGCATTAAGCCCGAGAAGGGAGGTACAGCTCAAGGCTGATCGATTTTGCGATGCGCCAAGCTGTGCCCAGGAGCTTAGCCTTCTTGGACGGAACGTTGCCCTTGTGACAGCCGCTAGCCCGCGAAGAGCGGATTAACGTTCGTCATCCGGTGCTTTGGCGTGCAGGAGCCAAAGCGTCTGTGATCAAGTCCGGGGCAGCTACAAGCTTGCTGCATTGCAGGAGTGCCTTCAGAAGCTCGCAACCACTAATGCCCTCCAAGCGCAAAAAGCGGTCTTTCCGCCTTTCGATGCTAACCGCTCGCTGCAAAAAGATCCCAGCGGCCAGGAAGACCCTTCAGTTCGAAGGAGCCACGCTCGGCAAACTTCAGACCAGCACCCGCGACGAGATCGGTGACGACACGAGACACCAGCACCTCGCCGGCCCCGGAATGCGACATCACACGCGCAGCGGCGTGTACCGCAATGCCGCCAATGTCATTGCCCCTGATCTCGATCTCGCCCGTATGCAGTCCGGCGCGGACGGGAAGACCGATCTGTTTCGTCTCCGAACCGATTGCGAGCGCGCAACGCACGGCGCGGCCAGGCCCATCGAACGTCGCGACAATACCGTCGCCAGTGGTTTTCACCAGGTTGCCGCGGTGCTTACCCACCATCTGTTGCACGAGCTGATCGTGGTCCCCAAGCAGCCGGAGCCAACGCTGGTCGCCCATCGCTGCGGCGCTGCGGGTGGAATCGACGATATCGGTGAACAGTACGGTAGCGAGCACACGTTCCAGCTCAACCATTCCGTGATCACGATGGCCTGTGATGAACTCCTCTATATCCCCGAGCATGGTCTCGATATCGCCCAGCCAGAACGCGTGGTCGTCACCCGTCGCGTATTCGATATACTTGCCCCCCGGAATTGCTCGGGCGAGCTTACGTCCGAACTCGACCGGCACCTGAAGATCAGCTTTGCGATGGAGCACCAACGTGGGTACCTGCAGTGTCGGCAGAATTGCGGTGACATCAATCTGGCGATTAAGCTGCAGGATCGTCCGCAATGCGCCAGGGCTGCTCGCCAGCCGCTCGAACCGTCCGAATTGCGCGACGGCCGAGGGTTTGCCCGCTTCGCTGGGAGCAATCGTCTTGATCAATTGGCCGGCACCCCAGTGCTTCACGATCTGCTCGATGCGTACTTCCCATGCTTCATCTGAGAACCGATCTGCGGAGCGGCTAAAGCAGCCAATCAGAATGAGATGGGATACTCGCTCGGGATATGTTGCGGCAAACATGATGCTCATGCAACCGCCTTCGGAGAACCCGACCAGGGCAGCACGCCTGGAGCCGATTGCGTCCATGATCGCGCGGAGATCATCCATGCGCACCTCCAGCGACGGTGCACCCACCATCCGATCCGACAGCCCTTGCCCTCTTTTGTCGAACGTCACGACGCGCGCAAAGCTCGCCAAACGACGGACAAAGGAGGTGAAACCGTTTAGTTCATGCACGAATTCGATATGGGAGACAAAGCCCGGCACCAGAATCAAGTCGATTGGTCCCTCGCCCATGACCTGATAGGCGATACTGACATCGCCGCTTTGGGCGTAGCGCGTCTCGGGCAGTTGGAAATCGGTCATCGTGCGAACCCCGGGCCAACCCCATTGTTGCCGCTCGAATCCAATCCGATCAACCCCGCACACGCTTCGCCGACGTCATTTTTGGAACGGCACATTCTGGCTTTTGCGCCAGCTCGACGCTGCGAAAATGCAGGATCTTCGCACCCTAGGAGCACATCTCCGACAGGAATGCGAAGTCCACTCGTCGCAGGGACTTTGCGTCCGGTACGATGCGAGGATCGGCCGAACAGATTCCGTCCACCTCCTTGATGATTTCACGGCGCTCGGCTTTCAGCGCGGCCGCCATCGCAACAGCCGTGGTGTCGCTGCCGCCGCGCCCGAGCGTGGTGATTTCCTGGTCGCCGCGTTCACGCCCTGAAATCTTGCCAGCACCACGACGCGTCCGCGACCGAGTTCCTCGCATAACCCAATGGGCCGCACATCCAGAATGCGCGCCGAGCAATGTGAGTCGTCGGTCATTACGCCGGCCTGGCTGCCGGTGAAGCTGATGGCGGGCACGTGATCGGAAAGCGCTCCTCGGGGACATGCTGATGCGCTCACCGGTCGTTAGCAGCATGTCTAGCTCACGGCGATTGGGGGCTGACCTGATGAGCCATCTGGATCAACTGGTTGTGCCCATAGCAGAGACGATCGCCACGGCCCGATGACCACGGCCATCGAGCTCGGCAAGACTGCGGGCAACCGCACGAATTTTCGCCGGCGTTTCAAGACATACACCACCATATTTCTGCACGAGGATGGATGGTTGTGCATCTAACCTCGCTGAGAAGCCTCGCCCACCTCGCTGATCGAACCGACGCCGCAGATCCATGTGCCAATGACTTCGAAGTTCCGAGTAAAGGCCACTAGATCCGCGCGGTAGCCGAGCGCGATCCGTCCAAGCTCGGACTCGAGGCCAAGAAACGCCGCCGGCGTACGGGAGGCCATGATGAGGGCATCCACAAGGGATATTCCGAGCAGCGCAACGGCATTGCGCACCGCCTCGATCATGGTGAGGTGAGCGCCCGCGAGTGTACCATTGGGGCCCGTCAGGCGGTTGTCGTGCAAGGTGATTTGCCTCCCTTGCAGCATGAATTGCCGATCTTTCGTGCCCGCCAGCGGCATGGCGTCCGTGACCAGCATCAATCGATCGCGCCCCTTGCAGCGGAACGCAATACGCAAACCGGCGGGGTCGACGTGGATGCCGTCGCAGATGATCCCTGCAAACAGCCTGTCATCTCCAAGCGCGGCGCCGACCAGGCCCGGCTCCCGTGCCGATAGCTGTGACATGGCATTGAACAGATGGGTCACGGCCGATACGCCACGATCGACCGCCTGCCCGATCTGGGCTGCGGTAGCGTCGCTGTGGCCGGCAGCGATCCGTAATCCGGCGCCGATCAATTCATCAATCATGGAGGCGGGCACGCATTCCGGGGCCAGCGTCACCAAGGAGCGGCCTCGGTTCGCAAAGCTTTTGATGGCGGTGAGGTCGCGGCCGTTGGGCACGCGTATCTCGGCTTCTGGATGAATGCCCTTGCGGGACTTGTTGATGGCCGGTCCTTCCAGATGAAAGCCGAGCACGCCGGGAATTTTGAGGCACACCTCGGCTGCTGCAGCCAATCGCTCAATGACCTGGCTACGATCGGTGATGAGGGTCGGCAAGCATCCCGTGGTCCCCGCCTTACGGTGCGCTGCGACGATGCGGCAGACGCCGGCCTCGGTTGGCTGGTCGTTGAGAAGAACGCCCCCGCCTCCGTTCACCTGAACGTCGACGAATCCGGGTGCAAGGATCGCATTTGGGGGAAGCTGGACCGAAGCACCACGTCCCGAGTCGCCGAAGGCGATGCTCTTAATGTGGCCTTTCCAAATTCTGATGGTTCCCCGCCCGCGCATGGCGACACCGTCAAAGATTTGCGGCGCTGCAATCGTAAGAGCGGTGGAAGAGGAGCAGTCGTCCATCGGTATTCATCCGAGAGTGGCAGTCACAGACCTGTGAGACGAGTGCCATAACTCGCACGTGCCCAATTACGCATGGGACCCCGGCCCAAGCCCTCGCGTTAACATGGGATGGGAACAAAAGGTACCACGTATCTCGGCATTGATGGCGGCGGAACTCGCTGCCGTGCGCGCATCGAGGATGAAAACGGCAGGCTGCTTGGCGAAGCAAGCTCGGGACCTGCGACGACGCGGATTGGCGTCGACAAGGCTTGGCGCTCCATCATGGAGGCAACCGAAGCGGCCGCCAGACAGGCTGGACTCGCGCACGAGGATTTTGCGCAGATGCGCGCCGGAATTGGGCTCGCGGGGCTTGGCCGCCGAGGCGCGGAAGCGGCGCTCAAGGAGATCGCACATCCTTTTGCGTCCGTTATCTTCATCAGCGACGGCATGACTGCCTGTCTGGGTGCCCACAGCGGCGCGGACGGAGCGATCGTCGTGGCCGGCACGGGCTCGGTTGGCGTCGGCCTGATCGGCGGCTGCGAGATCCGCATTGCCGGTTACGGATTTCCAGTCTCGGACGAAGGCAGCGGCGCCGACATCGGCCTACAGGTCGTGCGGTCGGCGCTACGGGCCGCGGATCGCCGGGGCGAGTTGACTCCATTGCTTGCAGAGGTGCTGGGCGCATTTGATCATGATCCTTATCAAGCGGTCGCCTGGTCTGAAGAAGCCCGGGCCACCGACTATGCCGCGTTCGCGCCGACAGTGATGCGGCACGCCAATCAGGGCGATCCGGTCGGCCGTCGCATTGTCGAACGGGCGGCCGATGCCATTGGCGATCTGCTCGATCTGTTCCTGGCGAGAGGAATTGACCGGCTCGCGCTGGTGGGTGGGCTCGCAGATGCCATTACGCCTTGGCTGACGCCCGATCTATGCGCCCGGCTGAAGCGTCCTGATGCCGACGCCGCCGCGGGCGCCCTTCTAGTGGCGCGGGGGCGGCTGGACGTGCCCAAAAGAGAAACTGACCACAAACAGGTCTCAAAGTTCCGCGGCTAAGGACACAAGGATCAACTCTATGGCAACCGAAGAAGTCGACCCCCGCTTTGCTGATCTCGACGCATGGTCGCTGACGTCAGCGATGGAAGCCATGTGGGAGGGCCAACTTGCGGCAGTTGCGGCGATTGGCCATGCCCTTCCCGCGATCACCGCGGCGACCGAAGCGGCCAAGGCGGCGCTCGGCGATCCTGGACGCATCGTGTATGTCGGGGCCGGCACCTCCGGCCGCGTGGCGGTGCAGGACGGCGCCGAGTTGACGCCGACCTTCGCCTGGCCCAATGAGCGCGTCTGCTTTATCGTCGCTGGCGGAGACAGCGCATTCGTCACGAGCATCGAGGGCGCGGAGGACGACGTCGATGATGCAGTCGCGCAGATCAACGCCGCGCGGCTCACATCGCACGACGTGGTGATCGCGGTTGCCGCCAGCGGAACAACCCCCTTCACGGTGGCGGCGCTGCAGCAGGCTGGCTCTTTCGGTGCGGTGACGATCGGGGTCGCGAACAATCGCGGCACCGCACTGCTGGCATCTGCAAAATTTCCGATCCTCATCGAGACCGGCCGCGAGCTGATCGCCGGCTCGACGCGGATGAAGGCGGGCACCGCGCAGAAGGTCGTGCTCAACCTGATCTCCTCAGGGATCATGTTGCGCCTTGGCCGGGTGTATCGCAGCATGATGGTGAACATGCCGCCAAGCAATGCGAAGCTGAAGCGGCGGGCGGAGGCCATGGTGGTGCAAATCGCGCACTGCGATCCATCACAGGCGGCACGCTCGCTCGAGCAGGCCGAGGGAGACATCAAGACGGCAGCCCTTCTGGCGTTGGGTGTCAACAGGGCCGATGCACAGACGGTTCTGAATAATTGTAACGGCAACCTTCGGCGCGTGTTTGACGAGCTCGCCGAGAATCGCGACTCGAATCGCGACCGCCATTCCAAGGAGGTGACTGCACGCAACCAAGACGGAGCGGTTGAGCCGTGACATCATCGGCTATGGCGAGCGAAGTCGGGGAAAGCCCGGATGTTGTTGCCAACATCCTTCGCAGCCGCCCCGCCACACGCGACATCGCACAGCGAGTTGGGATCGGCTCGGCGCCCCTGTGCGTCATATGCGGGCGGGGAAGCTCCGGGCATGCCGGGGTCTACTTGAGGTACCTTGTCGAGACGCGGCTTCGCCTTCCCGTGTCAGCCAGCGCTCCCTCGGTGATCACGGCATTTCGCACGCCCCTGATGCTGCGCCATGCGCTGTTCATCGTGATCTCGCAATCCGGGCGCAGCCCGGATCTTGTCGCAGCGACCAGGTCCGCCCGGGCCGCGGGCGCGCGCACCGTCGCCATTGTCAATGTGACGTCCTCGCCGGTGGCTGACGAAGCCGAGTTCGTCGTTCCGATCGACGCCGGCCAAGAGCACTCTGTGGCGGCGACCAAGTCTGTGATCGGCTCGATGGCCGTTGGTGCCGCACTCGTGGCCGAGCTGGCGGAAGATCATGCGCTGCGGTCCGCGCTCGACAGGTTGCCCGAGCGCCTACATCGCGCGCTCGCGCTCGACTGGTCCGAGATTGCCGACGACTTCGCCAAGGCATCAGCGGTGTTCGTGGCAGCTCGGGGCCTGGGCCTGGGCTCGGCGCGAGAGATCGCGCTCAAGCTTTCGGAAATCCTGCGCCTGCCTTCCATTGGACTGAGCGCCGCTGAGTTGCAGCATGGGCCACGCGCCGCGCTATCATCGCGCACGCCGGTTCTCATGATGCGCCTCATGGATGAAACGGCGGCCACCGTGGACGCGCTGGCAGAGGAATTGCGCGAGCAAAAGATCTCGCTGCATCTCTGCGGTGGGCCGCGTGGCTCGCTGCCCTGGTTGACCGAGGATGACGCCGCCACCGATCCGATCACCATGCTTGTTCCGGCCTATCGGATGATCGAGCAGGCGGCGCACGCCTGCGGATTCGACCCGGATCGCCCCCCTCGCCTGAGCAAGATTACCGAGACGTTTTGACGGCAGAAACTCTCGCTTGCGGAAATTGCCAAGATGTCCGGCTTCGGCAACCAGAGCGACTGCCCACGCAGGCTGCGGACCAACGTGGAAGACGACCCACATGTAATAAGCACGCATCCCACAGGGCGGCGGAGTATCCAATCACCTCCGAACTCTCCGCTCACCACCATCCGCCCGAAAATGGGACTGTCGCGCTGCCAACCACACCTTTGCTCCAACCGACGCCTGCGCGAACAAGCAAACGCTTGTCTGCCGCAATGTACTCCAAGATTCGGCATTCAAGCGTTCGGCCGTCATGCGCGCGGCGTGACTGAGAAGGTCGGCGAAGCTCGTGCGTTGCAGAGCCAAGACCCCCGAGTTCGGCGAGCAGCTCCTGCTGCCGAATACGTAATCGGAGCGCACTTCCGGTCAAATCCTCAGGTTCGTTGCCTGGCTTCCCTCAACTACGGGTTCGGCTGGGTCAGGTGTCGGGCTCATTCTCCCCGATAGCACAACGGGGATCAAAGCTCTCCGGAACTTTGCTCATCTTTGCTCGGGCATCCCCAGACCGCCTCGATGTCGGTTTGGGGTCAAAATGCGAAGAACTCAACGTGAGCAAATCTGGTCCGCCATGCCTCACTCAGCGGACCTCACCCGGTGCGCTGCTACTTCGCCGATGGACCACAAGCGGGAATGCCACTGAGTAGCTCCTTGCTCAAGCCTCATCGCGCATGAACGGGTGAAGTTCACTCCCCTCAGGGCAGCTAGCTACAGCAGCCCTTGCCGTTCTCTTGAACCGGCGGACAGGGAACGGTGCCGAAGGAACAGAACTCGCAGCAGTCGCCGGGGAGCGGCCTCAGGCGCTCGCCGCAGCCTCTGCAGTCGTAGAAGAATTGGCAAGCGTCGGTCGGCATAATTTCGGCAGCAGCGTGACCGCACTTGGGACACGTGATTATGGAGTTCAGGATCATTTACCTTCAAGCGCGTGGCAGGCACCGAGCAAGGAATTGCAGGCGAGCCTTCTTCTGATCGGCCGCCAGTTTTATCTTCTCTCTCAAAACGAGGATTTCGGAATTTTCTTTTTGGATCTCTGTGGGGATGCGAAGTGCTTCAAGCTGCTGGGCGGTCAGTTTTAATATCGCGGCAATATGCGTACTCTGGATGTGGT
>NZ_JBHTFN010000070.1:110073-352679 GCF_042666195.1 Bradyrhizobium sp. GCM10028915 | reverse complement strand
GGAGAGGTTTTAGGAGGAAGCCCACCATTGGTCGGGGAATGGCTCCAGCAAAGTCCAATCGACTTGGTTGTCGTTGTCAGGGGGGCTGATAGCTCCTGCATTCCTGTTTAGTGGCGCGTGGCGACGGAGGCGAACAGACAAACCGCCCCGTTCACGACGTCGAACGCGGCGCGACGGTGGATGTGCCAAGCGTAATGGAGGCACACCGCGGGCGCTTCGCTCAGCTTCTTGCACCAGATCTCGAAGATCTTCCAATTCTGAGAGCTGAGAGGTGAGTTCGCTAAGTCGTTCGGCGTAAAGGATTGCGCGAGAGCCTCGCATAATGTCCTCCCCAGCAAAAAAGCACTATCAGGATGGCGTCAGAGCAAATAGGCGCGAGTAGTAAAAGTAGAAGACTACCATCGGTATAGCGGATTTCAATACGTCAGGCTCACTGCCTCATGGTGTCGCTGTTTCAGTGCGGTCCATGACCGTTGGACAGCAAGGATCGAGCGATAAACTTGCATCATGCCCTCGTGAGGTCTGCAGTTGTCCAGACAGCAAAAGGACCCGAGTTTCAGGGCGGTGAAGCTGGGGCTGTTAGCTGCTTGGCGAAGCAGCTGCCCCCTTGGGGAGGGGCCCGAGGAAATCTCGCTACTCCCTCAGGGGCAGCTCGATGCGCTGGAGTCCCGCTTTGGGGTCAGGAGCGGCCAATTTCCACTGCACTGGTCGGCTTCCGCTTTCACATCGAGAGCGGAAGAGATGCTGAGTCTCCTAGATTTTGTTCTCGGACTCCTCACGGCGGATATCCTCTGGAATTTCCCGCAGAAAGCTCTGCCCCTTCTGCAGCCGGCGTCCGAGCGCTTCGACGAATCCCTCGAAACGCTCCCGACCCTTCACTTGCGCCGCAGCCTGGGCTTCGTTGGGCAGGGGTGGCGTGATCGTCAGCCAGAAGCGGATGAACAGGGCGAGGGTCTCTGCCGTCAGACCGACGTCACGCTCCAGCCGCTGCATCTGACGCGATAGCCGGTCCAGGCGACGGGTAAACGCCGCCTCCCGTTTGTCCGCTCCGTCCGGTGACAGAAATGAAACAACAGCCGCTTCCACGATCGCAGACCGGGAAAGCTTCTTGCGATCGGCGAGGTCCGAGATCTGTCTCAGAAGCTCTGGCGGAAAATAGACGTTTATCCGGTCGCGCATGTTGCCTCAGAGCTCCATCCCATCATTCGGGTCCATGGCGATTTGACGGGCGACGCCGCGCATCTGTTGACGTATGAGCCGGGATTGACGGACCGCATCCTCGTCATCGTCAAGAACGGCAGCAAATTCTTCTGCCGGCGTCGGCTCGGTCGTCTCCTTGGCAATCGCGACGTGATCGGGGAGTTCGGGCTCGCGACGGAGACCGCTGTTCGCCGCGTCTTCCTCGGTTTCCGCAAGTTTATCAGTTGGGCTTCCCGTCGGGTTGAGCATTCCGGGCTCTGACCATCCGTCCGTTCGCGATGATCGGCCGGCCGTCGTCGGATCAGGCGGCGGAAGAACCCGCTCTGTGAATCGCCGGTCCTCGTAGTAGCGGACCTTCCTGGCCCGGATCGGCGCCGTCCCCGCCACCATGACAATCTCGTCCATTGGCGGAAGCTGCATGACCTCGCCGGGGGTCAAAAGTGGCCTCGCCGTCTCCTGCCGCGAGACCATGAGATGCCCCAGCCAGGGATTCAATCTGTGCCCGGCATAGTTCTTCATAGCCCTCATCTCGGTCGCTGTACCGAGCGCGTCCGAGACACGTTTTGCCGTCCGCTCGTCATTGGTCGCGAAGCTGACCCGGACGTGGCAGTTATCGAGGATGGCGTTGTTGGGCCCGTAGGCCTTCTCGATCTGATTGAGCGATTGCGCGATCAGGAAACTCTTAATGCCGTAGCCTGCCATGAAGGCGAGCGCGGATTCGAAGAAATCGAGCCTTCCCAGCGCTGGGAACTCGTCGAGCATCATCAGAACACGGTGCCGGCGATCGCTGGCATGCAGGTCCTCGGTCAAACGCCGACCGATCTGGTTGAGCACGAGGCGGATCAGCGGCTTGGTCCGTGAGATGTCAGAAGGCGGCACCACGAGATACAGCGTCGTCGGTCTGACATCGGCAGTCAGGTCTGCGATTCGCCAGTCGCAACGGCGCGTCACCTGGGCCACCACGGGATCGCGGTAGAGCCCGAGAAACGACATAGCGGTGGAAAGAACGCCGGAGCGTTCATTCTCCGACTTGTTAAGGAGTTCGCGCGCCGTCGAGGCGACGACGGGATGGGCGCCCTGCTCGCCGAGGTGCGCGGTGGTCATCATCGCTTTCAGCGTCGCCTCGATCGGCCGCTTCGGATCGGACAGAAAGGCGGCGACGCCAGCCAGGGTCTTGTCCGCTTCGGCATAGAGGACATGGAGGATGGCGCCGACCAGGAGCGAATGACTGGTCTTCTCCCAATGGTTCCGCTTGTCGAGCGAGCCCTCGGGGTCGACCAGGACATCGGCGACGTTCTGGACGTCGCGAACCTCCCACTCCCCGCGCCGCACCTCGAGCAGTGGATTGTAGGCTGAGGATTTGGGATTGGTCGGGTCGAACAACAGGACGCGGCCATGCTGCGCGCGGAAGCCGGCGGTCAGTCGCCAGTTCTCACCCTTGATATCGTGAACGATGGCCGAACCGGGCCAGGCCAGCAGCGAGGGGACGACAAGACCGACGCCTTTGCCGGACCGGGTGGGCGCAAAACACAAGACGTGTTCTGGTCCGTCATGGCGAAGATAATCGCGATCGAGCTTGCCCAGCACCACACCATCCGGACCGAGAAGTCCGGCTGCTCGAACCTCCTCCGCATCGGCCCAGCGCGCCGAACCATAGGTCTCAACGTTCTTGGCCTCGCGGGCCCGCCAGACCGACATGCCGATCGCCGCCGCGATCGAAATGAATGTCCCCGACGCCGCGATGAAGGCGCCCTCGACGAAGACCTGAGGCGCATAGGCATCAAAGACGAACCACCACCAGAAGAAGACTGGTGGGTAATAGATCTTGAAGCCCAACAGTTCGAACCAGGGCCGCCCAAGCTCCGGCTGCCAGGCGAGCCGCCAGGCTGTCCACTCGGTCGCGCCCCAGATGGCCAGCAAGACGATTAGGCCGACAACGATCACCTGTCCCCACAGGATTTTGGTTCCGGACATCCCGAACGCCCTTTCCGCAACCGAATTGGAGAGATTGCTAGAGGCCGAGGTCGCGCTTGCGACCAAAGCTCCATTCGATACCGCCGCCGTCCTTCACCACGCCGGTGGTGTGTTGGCCGAGCCTCTTCTCGAGCTCGCGCGACCAAGGCACGAGTTGGAAACCCAGCCCGTTATCGATCATGGCGAAGCGCCCCGAGGAGAGCGTCAGACGCTGGCGATACGTACCTGCCACATGCTCCCCGGAGGCCGCCTTCACGTAAGGCAGGCCGGTGTCGGCCGAGACTTTTGCGGCCACCTCGTCCAGTTCACGTCGGCGCAACGTGTCCAGAAGGTCGCGCTGCAGGATGATGCGTTGGCCCTGCCGCCGAGCCAGACCCTCCTGAACGAGATGCTCGGTACGGGCTTCCATGGCGTCGCGGGTCTCGCGACCGAATCCGCCCATGGCGAGCGGCTTGGGATCGCGTTCGACGAGCCTGTGGTCGAGCCAGGTCGCTCCTTTAGCCGTGACCTGCCCACCGAGATCGAGATCGGAACGGGTTGCGAGCACCACGGTCGGCCGCGGATCGCCGACGCAGCCCAAGCGTCGGACTTCGACGATTCCGCCGATCGGCGGTGCGTGTTCGAAAGCCTCGATGCCTCGCACGCGGACGTGGTGCGCGCGCCCATCAGTTCCATCGATCAGCGCGTAAGCCTCACCCGTCAGCTCATCGTGCAATCCCCGATCGACTAGCCGTCCAATGATCTGGGACGAAGGCTGTCCACCTTCGATGACAAAGTCGGCAACGCCGCGCGCTTCTCCACGCTCCGTAAAGGCGCGGTGCATGGTCTTGATGATGTCGCCGCGCATGCCGAGGTCGCGCAAGCTGCGCTCAGCCTCGAGCCCGACCATCCACTCTCCGGGTGCGGCGGATGCAGCAAGGCCCATCTTCTCCAGATGTTGAAGCCGACCGACCATCAGGCGCCGGATCTCGGGATCGGACTTGCCGGGATTCTCGAGGCGAAGATCGATTGTGCCGGTCTCATCCGCCGCCAACCGGATCTCCCGATCGAGCCGCGTCCAACGTTCCGCCGTGACCTCCATTTCCAGCGAATTGCGGATCTCGTGCTCCGGTTTGGGGCCCAGTTCGATCGCGACCAGTTCCTCGGCGCGCGAGCGCAGGCCTTGGCTGATGTAGTCGCGTGAGATCACGAGATCGGCTCCATCCTGATCCACTCCCCGGATGAGAAGATGAACGTGAGGGTTGTCGGTATTCCAGTGATCAACGGCCACCCAATCAAGCCGCGTACCGAGATCGGTCTCCATCTGCCTGGCGAGATCGCGGGTGAAGGCCTTCAGGTCGGTCAGGTCGCCGGCGTCTTCCGGCGAGACGATGAACCTGAAATGATGGCGGTCGTCCTTGCACCGTTCTGCAAAGGCCGCGCTATCGGCGCAGTCGCAGCCCTCATCAAACATCTCGGCCCGCTCGTCGCTTCGCGTCACGCCGTCGCGCTTCAGATACGAGAGGTGGGCGGTTAGTGGTGCAGAACGGAAGGCTCGCCCCTTGTGCCGAACCACCCGCGCCTTCATCACGACGCGCCGCGCCGGGCTGAACAATCTGGCGCGGCTGAAACCGAGTCTACCGCGGCCAAAGGTCGAGCGCCCGTAGACCGCAGAGCGCCTGCCAACCGCAGACTGGCTCGATGTGTGCCCGGCTTTGTTCGCCGCGCGCAGCACCTTGTTGATGAAGCTCTTCGGCTTTGGCGCGCGGGTGCTGCGGATGCGCCCAGGCCGGATACGCAGTTCGCTGTCACCTGCTGTCATCCTTAGCGCTCCCCACGATCAAAAGCGCACACAGTGCCGAAAAGGCCTTTGATTGCATTCGTCAAAATGCAAGGTGCGGCACGCGCCCCGACCGACCGGCACGCCAGAACCCAAGCCATGCCAATGGCTTGCGGTTCGACCGGCGAGCCCCTTTTATCTCGCCGTCCTGCTGTCGTGGTCTCCCGGTCGCCGGTTCCCGAAAGAGTCGCCGCGACCTGGCAGGCAGCTCGTGCAGCCCCCACTGCTTCCGAGCGCTTGCGATAGCGATCATTACCCGAAGTGCCGAGACACCCGAAGGGTGGCTCGATGAGGAGCGAAGCGACGCGCAGAGCGCGGGCCGAAGGCATCGCCCGTACGCCATCAGCACGTACCACTTGCCCGGTGAGGCACGCCAAGGCTTGCGAACCCGAAAACTTGGTCATTGCGATACTCCCGCATCCGATCGACGGACGAACACGCCAATATGCCGCGGGACCATGGGCGAAACATCGGGCGCCGGGATTGCGGTCCTGACACCGCTCGACGGCACAAGCGCCCGCAACCGATCCCGCGTTTTCATGAGATCGGATCGCGTGACGAACAGCGTCGCAGCTGCTGATGACTGTCCGCTGGACGTCCACCTTGGCGGTAGTTCGATGGCAAGCAGATTGGCAAGCTTTGCGAGGTATGCGTGCGTCTCGTCTGGCAAAGAGCCGCCTGCGAGATGCTCTTCATAGCGAGCTGGTCCCGCATTGTACGCGGCAAACACGCCAGGCGAGCCATAGCGATCAAGCAGTTCGCGCAAGTAAGCCGTGCCGGCCAGAATGTTGTCGTGCGGGTCGTAGGGGTCGTTCCCGAGATTGTAGCGCTCGCGAAGTTCCGCCCAGGTCGCCGGCATGATTTGCATCAGGCCCATTGCGCCTTTTGGCGATCTGGCGTGCACGTCACCGGCACTCTCGATGCCTTGGACTGACCGGATCCAGTTCGGCGCAATCGCAAAGCGTTGTGAGGCTTCATTGATGAAGCCGCCAAAGGAGTGAGCGGCCTGACTGATCGCCGGCTGGGCGGCTGATCCGCTCTGGGCCAAAGCAGCACCGCCACACGCGGTCAGAAGAAGCATCAGGGGCACGACAGTAGGAACGCGCTTGCCCAACCGACCCAAGCACGCGGTCAGGCTCGCGCCAGCCTTGCGGACATCGACCGCGACGGAGGAATGATCCCGCAATCGATCGAACAAGGGAATGGCAAGGAGAACACGTCGAAGACGCACGATCACCCCTCCCACGTCCACACCGGGAGCGCACGGCCGATCACCGCAGACTCCGGAAGAAATCCAAAATACCGGCCGTCAAGAGACTCGTCGGACTGCCAATTCATGAGAAAGAGCTCGCCGTCGCCGACGACGTGGCAGCCCTGCCATTTCGGCAGCGGCCGTCCGCGCCCGTCGCGATCCCGCGCCTCGCCGACCGCGATGGTATCGACCGAAATCGCAAACCCGTTTCTGCAAACCGTCTGTCCAGACAGCGCAAGGACCCTCTTGAGCATGGGGACGCCGATCGGAAGATAGCCGTTAAGGTCGAGGAAGGTCGCGAGTGGCTCCGGCGGCTGCACGGCGACCAACTCAGTGACGAGGAAATGTTCTGCCGGCCGCAAGCGGTAGAGACCGATCGGCACGCTCGCGGATGCGTTCCAGATGTAAAGCGGAAGCGGCTCCTGGACGATCGTCGCGATGAGCGCAGCAGCGACCCCAATCGTCACGGCCAGCATCATTAGGCGGCTCGTCATCGCATCACCTTTTGACGATGAAGCCAGACCTGATGGCGCGCTTTCGTATACGAGCGCGGGTTTTCGTTGACGGACAGGCGGTTATGAACGTGATGCCAATGATCGGGAGCTACGTCGGCGGGATCGATGCCGAGTGCTTCTACGGCGTCAATCATTTGCAACACGCGCTCGACCTTCGGCCAGCTTGACAGGCGCAGCAGAATCTCGCCGCCGGGTGTCACATATGGTACCGTCGAGCAGCGCTGTCCCGCTGCAACCGCGCGCAAGATGTCGATGCGCGAAATGATCGTGCCGAAGTCGTTGGAGGTCCAACGGACGAAGGCAAAGATGCTGCCGGGCGCAAATGACAGGACTCGGCGGTGACGATCAAGCTTCCGCTCCTTGACGATACGACCGAACCGAATTCGGTTTTCGATGCGCTTCTCAAGCCACAGCACTTCTACTTCGGTAAGGTCGCTCATGCCGCCACTCCCTGACGCTGGAGCTGGCGGCCGTGAGCTTGGTGCTCGGTCGAGAGTGTGTATGGCCTGCAAAGGCAAGCTGGCTTGTCGGACTGCCGTTGCCGAGCGTTGCCAACGCGACTTTCGGCCTGTTCCGTTAGAAGAAATCCGAAGGATTTCCGGTTAGTAAAGTTAGAGCGGCTGCAAAGCGCAGGGAAACAAGTACTTATGCTTGATTCCGGTCCTCGATAGCACGAGGATCGGGTCCCCGATAGCGCGAGGGTTGCGGTCCTCGATAGCACGAGCTGATTCACAGGTTGTCCTCCGAATTTGGAATGAGTCCGCGCCGGCGCAGGCGTGCCGTTAAGGGAGCAACGAGCGTGGGCACGAAGTTCAGCCGCTCGGCACCGTTCGGGTCGCGCGTGAGCACGAGCTGATAGCCGGGCAATGTCTGACGCTCGACGATCTGGCGTATGTCGTAAGCAAAGTGCTTGAGCCGCGAGAGGGTGCCGGACTTGCCGTGGAGATGCACAAGGTCAAAGCTCCAGCCGCCGTCCTGCCGGGCACCGTGCTTGCGCACGAGGCGGTAGAGCCAGCGCTCGAGCCCGGCCGTCAGATGGAAATAGGCGCGGTCGATCGTCAGCACGAGTGCGTCATCAATAACGCCGGCGTAGAACCAATCCGGCAGGATCAGCTCGAGCCCAAATGGACGACCATTTGCATCGGCCGTCTCCTTCCACTCGTTGATCCAGGAGAAGCGGTGTCGCCGTCGTTCTGCCGGCTGACGGATCGAGGTCAGCACGGTCGTTGACTGAAGTCTGTCAAGACCAGCCTTCAAGCGGTCATAGTCACGTGCGCTGGTGCCGCGGCCAACAAACGTCAGAATTTCGTAAGGCATTGCAGCCATCAGGCGCGACGTCTTCAGGCCGGCGTCACGGGCTTCGACGATCTGGGAAGCAGCCCAGATGAGAACGTCTGCATCCCAAATCGTTGCCATGCCGTGCTCCGCCACGGCTTCGACACGAATTGCGATCGCACCGGCACGGAAATCGATCGGTACAATCCGCTTCGTTTTTGCAAGCGAGAAGAACGGGTAAGCCATGAGATCCTGCGCATCGCGGGGCGCGAGATCGCCGGGCAGCGCCCGAAAGAGTTCCAGCTGGTCGCGCTCGGAATGTTGTTTGCGCCGCATGGTCACTGCTCTCGCCCGCGATCAGCGACGTTCCTGGCCCGCATATGGGCGCAGCACCGGATGCTTCCTGGCCGGCAGCACGGTCCCCTTCCCGGGGTCAGACGTCGATGTCTTCGCGCCCAGGTCAGCCCAGGCTTTCAGATCGTCCAGAGCGTAGACGACGCGCCCGCCGATCTTCCGATACGTCGGCCCGGTGCCGTACGTGCGGTGCTTCTCGAGCGTGCGACCGGAGAGGCCAAGGTAGCGCGCAGCCTCCGGTGTTCGCAGGAATCGCGGAGGTAGACCGGTCATCGGATCGGGCATTTGAGAACTCCAAGAGGACAGCGCACCGCGGATGGCGGCGCCGGCGTGCGTGCGGTCATCATGGAGAAGTGCGATGTCGAAGGGGGATGCCGAAAATTGAGGGGGCGATTTTCGGCCACCCAGGAAGGGCGCTACTCGACCCTGCGCCTGGGCCGAAGCAGCTTGCGATAGCCTCCGCGCACAAATGCGAGGCCGCTTTGTACAAGGCGACGGGTTCGGCTGCGCAGATCGTGTGTTTTCCAGCCACGATCCGATATGCGCGGCTTGCCAAACAGAGCTTCTGCGATTTTGCGATAAGTCGCGCCGGCGAGATACGCGGCGACCGCGCGAAGGGCTGCGCACAGTCGTTCGCGCCGCTGTTTGGGAACGCGATGAAGCGGAGGTCCTGGCGTGTGTCCGTTCATCGCGCGCCACAGCCGCGTGGCGGCATGCGCGCGCGCCTCCAAATCGCCGTCAAATGGCAACTCGGCCGCATAGCGAGCGCCTGCGGTCAGCGGCTGTTTCGACCAGATGCGATGCTCCACCGAACCGATTTGCAGCACGGCATGCCAGCCGTCAGCGGCACGGCGCACCTGACCAGATGCAAGATCCAGCGGCGGCTGAGGCGTTGGGCTTTGACCAGGCGTTGAAGCGGTTACAGTGACCGGGACGACGGTCGGGAGAACCTCGGGCGCCCAAAAGATTGTCTGCTCGTGGAACGACCTCTGCGGGTCATGGGCGAAAGCAGAGGCCCCACCTCCTCCTGAATTCCTCAGTCACCGCACCATCTGAGTTGTTAGCGATGATCCCATCGTAGTCACGTTGGTAGTCCACGTTCATACGAAGACCTACCCAGGCGATTTCAGTGACCTCGGCATTCTCTAGGCTCTTAAACGAATCCGGTGATCGCCAGTCGAATTCAGGCATTGCTTCCGCCCCATTGCACGTAAGTAACAACGATTGCGGCGCAATAATTATGAACGATGGGGTTGTGGGAAGCCCCTCGTTTGGCACCACGTGGTGCACGAGAATGACCACCGGTTAGCGGGAGAAAAACGTTCTGGCTGCGAGCCTGTAGTCGGCGATTCTTTTCTATTTTGAGCCAGTACCGCGTAAGAGGCGTCCCTGCTCCGTTACCCATTTGGCGCGCGCAAGATGACTCTGATATGCGCTCTGCGCGCGTTCCGGCTCTCGCTCCGGATCGATATGCAAGACGATTCGAGCGACCTCACGCCAGTCCGCCCCCTCGCCCTCCGCCTGTAGAAGGCGAATGTACGTGACGACATGCTGTTCGTCGTAGGCCGTAAGCACCGGGTCATTCGGCGCACAGTCCGCCACGTCTGGATCGAGGGAGGGTTTCTGCATCATACCAGCTTTAAAACTCCCAGAAACTACGTCATGGTTTGGTCGCAATCCAGACCTCCGTTGCCCGTTAGACTCCTGGATGATCTTTCAGTAGGCAGCCAATTTCAGTAGGCAGCCAAGGGCGGCCGCGCTCATAGCATCGCGACAATGGATAGCATGTCTTGACACGAATAGGAACGATCGTTCCTAGAACGGTCGTTCCGGCTCAGTTCCCATATCGCCATGGATCTCAAAGAGATCATGGCTGTGAACCTGCGTCGGAAACGCCACGATCTACAAATGACGCAGGAGGAGCTGGCCGAGCGCGCGGGTTTAAGCGCGCGTTACGTCGGCGCTATCGAGCGCGGCGATGTATCGGCAAGCGTCACCGTGCTCGGGCAAATTGCTGAAGCTTTGGGGGTCGAACCGGGAGACCTGCTCAAAAAGGTTGCGCGGCTTAGCAGATCGTAAGCTGGCTCAGGTCAGCGCGCCCCGCCCGGCGGACCGGACGGGGCTTGGTGGGGCGCTCTTACTCGCCGTTCTTGCGCGGCCGCGACCAGAGCAAGGTGTAGCCTTCACCGCCTTCGTCATCGAACAGGCTCGAGTAGATCGGCGCGTTGAAGGAGGGGTCATCGAGCTTGAGCGAGAGGTAGTCGCGGCCTTCCTCCGAGCGCTTCGACCAAGCTGCCCCGATCTCCGCCCGGCCCACGTAGATGCGGTGGCTGGGAGCGTTGTCGTTTGAGCGGTTGGTCTCGGCGACGATGCGGACGCCCTTGGCTTGCAGGCTCAGGGTGACGATCTCGCCCTGGAAATCGTTGCCGACCTTCTTGAAAGAACCGATGTTAGCCATGTCACTTCTCCTGTTGTGTTTCGAGCCCGCGACCACCGCGGCCTCGATGGCGATCTAGAGGCCGAGGACGATCGGCGACGCACCCGCTCGCGGGCCGGAGCGCAGGGGAGGACGCCGTTGTTGCGACTTTCTTGCCTCGCGAGGAATGGGCGCAAGCCCAGGGGAAGAAAGTCGCATCAACGGCGTTGCGGCTCAGACGATCGAGGCGCAGCCGGTCTTCGGCCAGATCAAGCCATCAAAGAGGCCACGTGCGTCCGCGTGCTGAACCGCAACCTTGGGAGAAGATTTGGCGAATCTCGATTGTGCAGAACAAGAGGTCGGTACGGTTCGCCGCACAAAGAGAAACAATCTGCCGCAAAGGGCGGTATCGTCTCGGAACGAATGATCGAGCGCGGCGCGCCGTTCCACGCAACTATGTGGATCAGACAGAGATTGCTACGGCTTGCTTAGAGCGCTCCGACGAGAAGTGCGGTTACCTCTCGCTCAAGCTCGACGCCCCCTCGTTCAACGTGGTGCCCTGTGCGGTCTTGCTCGGCCGATGATGGCGACGAAGCCTCACCACTCGTGCGTCGCTGCTGGAAGAACTGGGCGAGCCGTATTCTCCAGCACCCCGACCGACTCCGACGGGCGGGTTCGCGAAAACAGTCAAACGCGCCTATGCCGTGCCGCTGATGCAAGCGGCGCCCAAACAAGCGAAGACGTGGCGCCAAGCCGACGACGGCACACCGATCTGCGATAGGGCGAACACCACATGATAGCCGGCGATTGCCGCAGGGACCGCGAATACGGTTGCGATGGCGACGCGCAAGGCCAAGGACCGAAAAAAGGCAACGGCGACCCGACCAGCGGCAAGCGTCAGCGCGCCCGAAGCAACTCCAATAAGCAGTGCGCCGAAGACGCCCGCGCCATCGCGAAATGCCAAAGTCCCGATACTGAGTGCGACGAAAAACGGCAAAGCGTACACCGCGAGCGCAAAGATCGCCCAGCAAAACAAACCGATACCGAGTGTGTTGAGAACAAGCCCAAAGGCAAGCATGGTGGTGGCTCCATGTGCATGGATTTATCAATCGCGCCTTCCACCACCAGCACGGCGCAGTTTTGGATGTAAAAACGAAACGAGGCGGAGTTGCGGCGTGCAACTCCACCTTGGCGTCTTCGAGGCGACGGCGCTCATGCGCCGCCGAACTTCCAGACGGGAATGCCGAGCCGCTTCGCCTTGTCGGCGAGATTGTCCTGAATTCCCGTGCCCGGGAAATGCATGACGCCGATTGGCAGGAGTTCGAGCATGGCGTCGTTGCGCTTGAAGGGGGCAGCCTTGGCATGTTTCGTCCAGTCAGGCTTGAAGGCGATCTGAGGTACCTTGCGGGTGGTCGCCCATTTGGAGGCGATCAGTTCGGCACCCTTGGGCGAGCCGCCATGGAGCAGGACCATGTCGGGATGCTTGACGTGAACCTTGTCGAGACGATCCCAGATCAGATGATGGTCATTGAAGTCGAGCCCACCGGTGAGTGCAATTTTCGGTCCTGGTGGCAACATGACCTCGGTCTCGGAACGACGCTTGGCGGCGATGAAGTCGCGGGAGTCGATCATTGCTGCGGTGAGGGTTCGGTGATTGACCAATGATCCCGACCGAGGACGCCAAGCTGAGCCGGTGTGGACCTCAAATCGCTCGATGGCCTGATCCCGGAACAGTTCCAGGCAGTTGCGGCGCTCGATCAGGGTGAGCCCTTCGGCCGTCAGGCGCTCGAGTTCGACCGACCGCACTTCCGAGCCATTCTGCTCGCGCTGGCTCTTATGCTGCGCCTGTTCGTTGTTATCGAGCTGCCGTTCGATGCGGTCGAGGGCACGATGGAACAGGTTGACAGTCGACCAGAGCAGATCGTCAAGGTCCGGCTCAAGTCGCGTGTCGTTCAGGGTCGCAACCAGGGCATCAAAGATGTCCGCTATGGCGCCGACGATCATCTTGCCCTCCGGGAGCGGTCTTGGATCGGGTTGGTCGTCGAAGGGTCCATAGCCGAACAGTTGTAATTCAGTGAGGATGTCGTCGGTCGGGGAAGAGGCATGCGGCGGTTCGATGTCGTCATGGTCGGTCATGGGAAGAGGTCCTTGCCGGATCGGCCGCGACCATCGCGGCCTTCGTGGCGATCCTCTGATGGCGGGCGGACCGGGCCAGCACCCGACAGGGCCGAAGCGGCAGCGGAGGATGGCGGAGGCCGGCTATTTTGCTTCGCGATGCAAAGCGCGCGGCCAACTGCATGATGTGTCTTCACATCGCTGGCGCGCGGCGGAAAATAGCCGGACGCAGCCATTGCCGGCCCGGGCCGGCTGCCGTCCGATCGCCCCCTAGAAGGCCGAGGTCGCGTCCTCTTCCGGTATTGGCCTCGCCTATGACCGGCCCATCAACGTCGATCGAAGACCCGGAGCTATTCCGCGGCCACCGTCGACGAATGGAGGAAGCGAACGATATCCTCTGGCACAAGCTGAAACCGCAGCGCTGCTCGGAGGGCCTGGAGACCGAAGACTTGCAGATCTTCGTTGAAGTCGCCCATCCGGGGCGACAGCACGACCACTTCAATGCCGGCGTCTGCTGCGCGCTGGCTGAGAGTTGCCACCACCGCACCACCGGCGGCATCGGCATCGCGCGCAATGTAGAGCCGGCGCAGGCTAGACGCCAGCGTCATGGCGGAAAGGTGATTAGCCGAAAGCGCGGCCGCCATCGGCATAGTCGGCAGCAGGTAGCGTAGCGAAAGCATGGTCTCGATACCTTCGCCGGCAGCGAGCACGTCATCCGCCAGGCCGAACCGAACGGCGTTACCGAGCAGATCGCCCATCGCGCGTCGTGGGGTATCGATCGGAGCCTTACCGAGCCGCACGCGATCAAAGCCGTCCGGATCGAGCCAGGTGCGGTGCACGCCGGTGATCCGACCATCGAGATCCGTGACGCCGGCAATCATTGCCGGCCAGGTTTCGGTCGGCAGATGGTCGTCCGGCCGATAGTAGCAGCGTGGATGGAAGCGCAGACTGCCGCCATGGTGGATGCGGGTTATGCCGCGGCCCTGCAAATAAGCCTCGGCAATGGTCCCCTCGATCGGGCGGGATATCGCAAAGAGCCGACGGGCGGCTTCCTGCGATCCGGGCGGTACGACTGAGGGAATAGGTCTTGGGGCCGGCTTCTGCTCAGAGCGAGGCAGGTTCAAAAAGCGCCTCGCCTCCTCGGCGACCTCACGAAAGTCTCGCAAAGCCAGCGTTTCGCGGATGATATCGAGGAGATCACCATGCGCGCCGGTTGCGGCATCGGTCCACTTGCCCGCCGCTCCCTTCGGCGATTCCTGGAGCCGTACAAACAATGAGCGGCCCGGGTTGTTGTGGACGTCGCCGACCACCCAATACCGCCCCGCCCGCTTGCCATTGGAGAGATAGTGTCGGCATACCGCCTCCGCCTCTCGCGCGAGGCGGCGTGCCAGTTCGCAAGGTTGGCGGGACATCAGGCCGCCTCCTGCCAAAGGACACCTTCGGCTGGATGCCGGTCGCGTACCTTCGACAGCATCTCTATGCCACTTGCGACCGTTCGCACGAACATGCGGAGATTACAGAAGATGATCTCTCCAAAGTGCCCGTAACCTCGCAAGATCTTGCGCATCTTGGCATGGGATCCCGACACTTCGATGTGCTTTCCACGGGTCACTCCGACATCGGCCGACGTGATCTTTTGGACAGCTTTTGGCATGCTGATTCTCCACGACGGGCAGCCGGGAGCCTCTCTCTCGGCCTCCAACCCGTCACGGAAACGACCCTGCCCCTCTTACTCTTGTGCCCGCGGCCACCGAGCAGAGCCTTACGTCGCCTGCTGGTCCTCCCTCGGCATGTCGCCGACGGGTTCTGGGAGAAAGCCAAGCAGATAATCGGCAACCTTGCTGGCCTTGGAAGCAGCCCGGACAATGGCACGTTTGTCCTCGCGCAAGACTTCAAGCCATGAGCCGATATAGTCGGCATGCCGCACCGTCGGCACGATGCCGAGCGAGGCGCAACTGAACGCAGACGAGATTTCCGCAACCAGCTCCTCAAAGGCATACTTCTTGGTACCGTAGCTGCCTGACAGGTCACGGTTGAGACGCGATGGATGGCCACTGGCATGCGCCAGCTCGTGGAGGGCCGTTCGATGCCAATTGATTGGTTCAAAATAGGCCTGCGGAGGCGGCACCTGCACATAATCTTCCGTCGGCATATAGAAGGCACGGTTGCCGCCGATGCGGAAGTCGATGCCGGTCGCCTTGATCAGGTATTCGACCTGCGGCTCGATCAGGCCTGGCGGCGGAGGCGGCGCCGTTGTTGCGATCTCTGGAGGCAGGCCGCCGCATTGATCGCTGTTGAAGACTGTGAACTGCTTGAGGAACGGAATAGCCTGAGCTTCCTCTCCGGCCTCATGTGCGCGGCGCTTTTCGCAGGCAGGCACAAAGCGGTCGGCATAGACGACGGTCGTGCCGCGCTCGCCCTTGCGGACGTGGCCACCGAGCGACAGCGCCTGGCGGAAGGTAAGCCAGCTCTGCCCTGTAAATCCCTGTTCGGTCACAGCACCCCATAGAATTAAAATGTTTATGCCGCTGTATTGGCGGCCGGACGCCGCACTCTTCGGCAAGGCCAGAGGCCCCTTCGCCGCCGCGGTGCCCCAAGGCTGCACCCACGGGACTCGGCCAGCCTCCAACTCGGCGATAATCTTGTTGGTGATGTCGTCGTAAAGGTTGGCCCGGTCCTTACCGATGCGCGCGTGAGGATAATGTCTGGACATCGCGGGTCTCCGCGACGGGGACCGCGAGCCTCTCTCGCAGCCTGTAACCCGTCATGGCAAAACCCGGCCGACACTCTGACTCTCTCCTCCTACTTGAGAGAATGCGAAATCTGTGACGCAGCCCGTCTTGCATCGTATCTTCATGGGAATTGAGTTGAGCTGCCGGGCCGCAGGCCCCACGAGGCGTGCGCCAGGGCGTATCGCCCTATGGAAAATGGCACCCGGAGAGCGTGAGCATAGCGACCCGAAGGGGCACGCGGGTCCGAGTGCAGCGACGAGACCGGTTCAATAGCGGCACCCGGGAACGGGGCAGTGATAGCGATCGCCGCAAGGCGAGCCCCTTTTCCGAGTGCCCCCGGCGAGGAGCTCCGCTATCCCTGCGCGAGGGATCGAAGCCGGATGGCCGAGACGCAGCGCGGCTCGGTTCACAAGAGCCCGTTGCGGCGCAGCCGCGCGCGCGCAAACGGGAGAACTCGCCAGGGCTTGACCAGAGGACCTCGTTTCGTCGCTTGAATTCGTCGGCGCGTCGAAAAGTCTTTTAGTCCTATTTACCCATCCAGGCGCAGTTCGGGCTGCATTCTGCCTTGCATCGTCCATCCGGCTCAAGCGCATCACGAGAGGCTTGCAGCTCACGGATATCTGCAACTATCAGTCCCAGTACGTGAGCAATTGAACCATTCGAGCAATGGCCAGCCGAGCAGTGCTCAGCCCAGCAACCATAGCCTGCTTAGTCCAACCCGCACGTTCAAATTCCGACGCTCGAAAGCGATCCGAAGGCTTCGATACAAGTCTCCCATCGGACTGTCGGATTGACTATTGATCTATCATCCACAGCAGCTGCCTGCCGGATACCGGCCCTGCCAACGGAGCGCCGCAACTGTTCCCTTTTTCTTTCGCGAGCAACATTGGGCTTTCTTGGAGAACTGCACACCAAAGGCTTCCTTTTCGCGCGCCAATCCGGCCTTTTCCCGCCCGGCCGCGCTTCGCAGTGGAGGAGGAAACTCTTTGGCCGTAAAACTCCGCTTAGTCCGCGATCCGAACTCTCGCTCGCCAACCAGGGGCGAAGAGCAATCTGGATCGACCAGATCCCGTCACGTTCGTCAGTGAAATCAGCACATGTACACCACGGGCATTCAGCAGTGAGATCAAACCGCCTAGTCTCGTCGCACACCGCACTACCTGCCCGCTACCCTCTCGCTGGAACCTGGCCCACGATGATGAGAGCGGACATGGCTGCCGCTTACCTTGACTTTGGAGACACAAGCGAACTCATGCGCGCGATCAGCCGAGGAGATTCCCCCCCGCCAATCGGCTTTCGCGGAACAGGGCGCCTGCGTCAGCCAGTTTGGTCAAAAGCGACCATGGATCACTTCGCAGCATCTATCGGAAAGGGAGATCTTAAGGAGGAGGAGGATCTTTTATGCCTGGTGTGATATCGCTTGAAACGGCACCGCGCCTGCCCCGTTATTGTCGCCGCAAAATATTGGCGAAGAATAGAATAGCCTACTATTTTGCACCCCCAACCTGGGCCCGTCGACAGGGCTGCGATTTAAACCCTGAAGCTCTAGGCTGCGATTACGCAAGTGCCGTCGAGCGGGTAGAGAAAGTCCTCCTGCCGGCGTTCGACAGTTGGCACTCACGGGGTCTAAGCGACATCATGCCGGCGACTATCGAACCCGGCACGTTCGATTGGCTCGTCGGCGTCTTCCAAGCTCACCAGAAGTGGACAGAAATCGAAAGCACTACACAGCGGCACTACACAAAAAGTCTCGCACTGTTCGCCAATCACGAGCTGAAAGATGGAAGTCGCGTTGGGTCTAAGCAGCTTTCCGATTTCACCAAAGCGTTCGTCGACGCAGTTTATGGAAAACTATTGGTCGTGACGAAAGTCAACAACAGTGGAGAGGTCGTCGTTCGCGAGCGCCGTCGCTATGTAACTATGGCTATGGGGGCCTGTCGCCGTGCTTGGTTCGTTGGTCAGCGTGCTCAAGAAAGGATCGTACCAGCGACCAACCCGTTTTCCCGGATGGGATTAAAATCTCATCCGCCTGGGCAGCCGATACGGCCCACACCGACCGCAACCTGGGATGAGCTCGTCGCCTTCAGAGCCGCCGCGATAAAGCTTGATTACCGCTCGATTGCAACAGCTGCTTTGTTGTCATGGGAGTGGCTGCAACGAGAGCAGCACGTGTTCGGCGCCTTCGACGTTTCGCATTATCGACCCCGCGAGCGGCCAAATAGCGTCAGAATCGTGCATCCGAAGAATGGAGAGGAGGCCTGGTGGCCGCTATCGGACGAAACCGGCACCCCTCTCTTTCCTGAACTCATGGAGGAACTCGACGAGATCAAGAGGACCACCCTCTCCGGTCTGGTATTCCGTCGTGATCATGCGCATCGTCAGTCGGCAATCCCGCTCCCATGGATTACCCCACGCAAGGATCTCCGCTATCTCCGTAGTGTGGTAAAAACCATCATCACAGAGGCTGGCCTACGTCAGGAGCTTTCTTTTCGGTCCTTCCGACACGGAGGATTTACCGAGGGCGCCGACAGCGATCTCACGGATGCAGAGTTGCGCGCGGCTGGTCGTCATAGATCAAGTCGCCAACTGCCAACCTACGCCAAGCGTACGGCCAGGCAGTTGATCATTGCCACAAAAAAGCGTCGCGAAGAGCGGACAAGATCTCTCCTTATCCGGCTAAACGCCAATCTCCCGTCGGAATAAAGGCACGTCGGCCTATGGCAGAACCGATGAATACGCTGAAAGAATCGCCTATTTTCCTGTCCACACTGGTTTGCGCTTCTCGCTGAACGCTTTCAGCCCTTCCTTGGCATCCTCGGTCATGGCAAGCAGCGCGATCTGGCTTTCGGTGTAGGCGATGCTCTCGTCGAACGACATCGAGGCGATGGCGCGCATCGCGTATTTGCCGCGACGGATCGCGGTCGGGGATTTGTCGACGATGCGGCCGATCAGCCAGTCGACCTTGGCATCCAGCTCGGCCGTGGGCACGACGTAGTTCAGCAGGCCTGCTGCCAATGCCGCTTTCGCGTCGAACGGCTCGCCGGTCAACGCCCATTCATTGACGAGGCGCGGTGGCGCGATCGACTGCAACAGGCTCAACACCTGCATCGGGAACACGCCGACCTTCACTTCCGGCAGACCGAAGATGACGTGATCGGCGGCGACGGCCATGTCGGTCATGCAGAGCAGGCCCATGCCGCCGGCCATGCAGACGCCACTGAGGCGCGCAATCGCGGGCTTGGTCGCGTTCTGCGACAAGCGCAGCAGATCGGCATAGTCGACATTCGGCTTCGAATGATCCATCGCGAAAGCCGCGCCGGAGTTCTGCAGATCCGCGCCGGCGCAGAACGCCTTGTCGCCAGCGCCCGTCAGCACGATGATTCGGACATCCCTGTCGTCATGCGCGTCGCGATAGCCGCGCGCGATGCCGGCGATGACCTCGCCATTCAGCGCATTGCGTTTCTCGGGCCGGTTGATGGTGATCCAGAGCGCCTGCCCGCGCTTCTCGGTGATCACGGCTGTGGTGTCGGTCATGGCGCGCTCGCTTCCTTGGGCTCTCCGTTTTGCAGCCATTTGCGGCAGCTCGGGCCAAAGGTGCAAGGGCAATTTGCGGCGCGGCGCCGCTTTAGCGTCTCGACACAAACTTGTAACGCGATCGAAGCGCATGTTGCGGATCAGGCCGCCACCGCTTTCCTGATCCAGACCTTGTTGTCGTGGAAAGCGGCGCCGCCGATCGGCGCGATGGTGTCCGCGCCCGTCAGCATGTTGATGCCGCGGTTACCGATATGGTTCTTGTTGGGATGAACGGACTCCGCGATCAGCACGCCGCGGCGCACGCCCTCGAACAGCGTGGCGATCAGCGTTGTCTCGCCGCGGGTGTTGCCGAGCGTCACGGCGTCGCCATGGGCGATGTCGAGCGCGGCCGCATCCAGGGGATGGATCATCACGCTCGCCTTGCCCTCGCGCGCCTGGGAGGACGGCGTCTCGTTGAAGGTCGTGTTGAGGAAGCTGCGCGACGGGCTCGTGGCAAGCCGGAACGGATGGGCCTGGTCGGAATGCTCGATCACCGCCCAATGGTCCGGCAGCGACGGCATCTTGTCGAAGTCACCCATCGTCTGGCCGAACGGCGGATGCGCCCAATCCGCTTTGAAATGGAATTTCCTGTCGGCATGGGCGAAGCCGTCGAGATAATGCGACGTGCGGAAGTCCGGCTGCAGGTCGCGCCAGAGATCGGCTTCGAGGCCGGCAATGTCGCCGTGGTCGCTCAGCTTCAGCGTCGCGTCGATCAACTCACGCGGCGTCAGCTCGAACCCTGGATGCCTGGCGCCAAGCCGCGGCGCCAGCGCCTGCAAAACCTCGTGGTTGGAGCGGCACTCGCCGGGCGGGTCGATCAGCTTCGGGCCGACCGAGATGTGCTGGTGCCCGCCACCGTAATAGAGATCGTCATGCTCCATGAACATCGTCGCCGGCAGCACGATGTCGGCCATCTCGGCCGTCTCGGTCATGAACTGCTCGTGCACCGCGACGAACAGATCCTCGCGCGCAAACCCCTGCCGCACCAGTGCCTGTTCCGGTGCCACCGTCATCGGGTTTGTGTTCTGGATCAGCAGCGCCTTGACCGGACCCTTGCCGTGCAGAGCCTTGGAATCGCCGGTCAGGATGCGGCCGATCTGCGACTGGTCGAGCGCGCGGATGGTCCGGTCGATGGCGTCATGGCCTTCGATGATGGATTCGTTGAAGTGCCACAGCGCGTAATTGTTGAAGAAGGCGCCGCCGCCTTCATATTGCCAGGCGCCGGTCACCGCGGGAATGCAGTTTGCAGCATGCATCTGCGCCGCACCGTTGCGCGAGCGGGTGAAGCCGTAACCGAGCCGGAAGAAGGTCCGCTTGGTCTCGCCGACCAATCTGGCAAAAGCCTCGATCTCCGCCACCGGCACGCCCGAGATCGCCGACGCCCATTCGGGCGTGCGCGTCTTCAGATGCGCCTCGAGCTCATCAGGGCAGTCGGTGTACTTGTCCATATAGGCGCGATCGGCATAGCCGTCGCGGAACAGGACGTGCATCACGCCGCAGGCGAACGCGCCGTCGGTGCCGGGCCGCAGGATGATCTTGATATCCGCCTGCTTCATGGTCTCGTTGTCGTAGATGTCGACGGCCGCGATCTTGGCGCCACGCTCCTTCCGGGCACGGGCGGCGTGCGTCATCACGTTGACCTGCGTGTTGACGGGGTTGGTGCCCCAGATCACCACCAGATCGGACAGCGCCATCTCGCGCGGATCGACGCCGGCGATCTTGCCGGTGCCGATCGCGAACCCGATGCGGCCGACATTGGCGCAGATGGTCTGATAGAACCGCGAATATTTCTTCACATGGGTGAGGCGGTTGAGACCGTCGCGCATCACCAGCCCCATTGTGCCGGCGTAATAATAGGGCCAGATTGACTCCGCGCCGAATTCGCGCTCGGCCTGGTTGAAGCGATCCGCAATCTCGTCCAGCGCCTCGTCCCAGCTGATCCGCGCGAACTGACCGGAGCCCTTCGGCCCGGTGCGGCGCATCGGATAGGTCACCCGATCGGGGTGATGGATGCGCTCGGCATAACGGGCGACCTTGGCGCAGACCACGCCGGCCGTATAGGTCTGCTTTTTCGAACCGCGGACACGACCGATGCTGCGCCCCTCGACCACCTCGATGTCGAGGGCACAGGCCGACGGGCAATCATGCGGACAGGTCGAATGGCGGATTTCGATCTTGGCGTGCTGGTTCATGTCCAATTTGGTAACACCAAAATACCTGTCAGCCGAGGGTATTTATCCGGCAACGCCCATGCGATTTGCTCAGACCGCGTGCGCCGCCGGTTCCTGCCGCGACCGCGAAGAGCGGCGCCGCCACACCGAAAACCGCAGGATATTCCAGGCACCATCGGCCTTGTGAGGCGTCGACAGTCCGCCTCCCCTGCCGCTACAGTGCTTACCAACAAGAACGACATCAGGGAGGTGGGTGTGACGGCCCGACAATTCATGCTGGCGCTGGCCGCCGGCCTGCTCAGCGCATGCTCCGCAGCCCCGTCCCTGGCGCAGGACTATCCCAACCACGCGGTCCGGATCGTCGTGCCCTTCGGCGCCGGCGGACCGGCCGATGTCGCGGCCCGGCAGATCGGCAATGCGCTCCAGGAGAGTTTTGGCCAGCCCTTCGTGATCGAGAACCGCACCGGCGCCGGCGGCGTCATCGGCACGGTCGAAGCGGCGAAGTCGCCCGCCGACGGCTACACGCTGTTGATGATGTCCAACACCCAGACCGCGAACGAATCGCTGTTGACGCCGGACAAGCGCAAATACGAGCTGATGCGCGACCTCGCGCCGATCGCACCGGTGAACTCTTCCGATCTCGTCATCGTGGTGAACCCGCAAGTCGCAGCGAAGACGCTGCAGGAGTTCGTCGCGCTCGCCAAGTCGCAGCCGGGCAAATTGAACTACGCCTCCTCCGGCCAGGGCACGCCCTATCACATGGCCGGCGAGCTGTTCAAAGCGATGGCCGGCATCGATCTCGTCCATGTCCCCTACCGCAACAGTGGCGAGGCCCGCAGTGGCGTGATCGGCGGGCAGGTGCAGATGATGATCGATGCGGTGCCGGCAATGGCGCCGAACATCGGCGAGAATCAGGTCCGCGCGCTCGCGACCACCGGCAAGCAGCGCTCAGCCGTGCTGCCGAATGTGCCGACAGCGATCGAGGCGGGTGTCGCAGGCTATGAAGCCACGATCTGGCTCGGCCTGATGGCTCCGGCCGGCACGCCGAAACCCGTGATCGACAAGCTCAATGCCGCCGTGAACGCAATGGTGAAGCGTCCCGACATCGTCAAGCTCTGGACTGCGCAGGGCGCGGTGCCCATGTCGATGACGCCGGAGCAATTCGACAAATTCCTGCGCGGCGACATCGAGAAATGGGCGGACGTCGTCAAGAAGTTCGACAAGTCCTGAGGCCGTAGCGCGACAATGCCGACCATTCAGTTCCAGCTCAACGGCACGGCGACGGCCGTCGAGACCGATCCGGATCAGACGCTGCTGGATGTGCTGCGCGGCCGGCTCGGCGTCACAAGTCCGCATTTCGGCTGCGGGGCCGGCGAGTGCGGCGCTTGCCATGTCATGGTCGGTGATCGCGCGATGGCCTCCTGCGACATGCCGATGTGGTCGGTCGCCAACAAGGAGGTCGTCACGGTGGAAGGCCTCGGCACCGCGGAGCAACCGCATCCGCTGCAACGCGCCTTTATCTCCGAGCAGGCGATGCAATGCGGCTATTGCGTATCGGGAATCCTGATCAGCGCGGCGGCGCTGCTGAAGCGCAATCCGTCGCCGACGGAGGCCGAGGTGAGAGCCGCGCTCGATCGCAATCTGTGCCGCTGCGGATCGCACAACCGCATGGTCCGCGCCGTGTTGCGGGCGGCCGCGGAGATGGCGACATCATGAGTGTGCCGTCCCCTGCCCCGACACTGCCGGTCAGCCTTGCGGCCAATCCCAAGCTGTCATCCTGGGTGAAGCTCATCGGCGAGGGCCGTGTGGCGATCTCGCCCGGCAAGGTCGAGATCGGACAGGGCATCGTCACGGCCCTGGCGCAGATCGCAGCCGACGAGCTCGACGTCGATATTGGTCGCATCGAGATGATCCGCGCCTCCACGGCGGCAAGCCCGAACGAGGGCGTCACCTCGGGCAGCCTTTCGATCCAGCAGTCGGGCCGCGCGCTGCGCCACGCCTGTGCCGAGGTGCGCCAGCGCTTCCTCGCCGCGGCATCCGAACGTCTCGGTGTCGATGCATCGCTGCTCGAGATCGATGACGGCACGATCTCGGGCCCCGGCAATGTCAGGACCAGCTATTGGGAGTTGGCCGGCGACGTTTCGCTCGACCGCGACGCCAATGCGGGCGCGACGGCGAAGATTGTCGCCAAGCGCACTGTGGCCGGACATTCGGTCCAGCGTTTCGACATTCCCGACAAGGTGTTGGCACGGGCGCGCTTTATCCATGACTGTCCGCTGCCGGACTTGCTGCACGGACGCGTGCTGCGGCCGGACATCTCGGGCGCCAGGCTGATCGCGCTCGACGAGACGGCGGCGAGAGCCGTTCCCGGGCTCGTCGCGATCGTCCGCGATGGCGGTTTTTCCGGCGTGGTCGCCGACAGCGAGGCAGCGGCGGAAGCCGCGCTGAAAGCCTTGCGCAAGGGCGGGACATGGTCGGCCGGCGAGCCGCTGCCCGATGAAAATGATCTGGCCGGGTTCTTGAAGAGCCAGCCGGTCGAGACCACCGTGATCGATGTCCGGACGACTGCGGCAACGATAAAGGAGGCTGCTCGCACCCTCCGCCGGCAATACATCCGTCCCTACATCGCGCACGCTTCGATCGCACCGTCCTGTGCGATGGCCCAATGGAACGGCGATCGCGTCCACGTCTGGACCCACAGCCAAGGCGTCTACCTGCTGCGCGCTGATCTTGCGATCGTGCTCGAGCTGCCGCCAGAAAACATCGTGGTCGAGCACATGGAAGGCGCGGGCTGCTACGGACACAATGCCGCTGACGATGTCGCGCTGGATGCCGTGCTGCTGGCGAAAGCTGCCGGCGGCCGTCCGGTGCGGGTGCAGTGGTCGCGCCACGACGAGATGTCCTATGCACCGTTTGGCGCGGCGATGGCGATCGAGATCGAGGCCGATCTCAATGCGGACAACGAGATCGTCGGCTGGCGCCATGCGATCTGGAGCAACGGCCACGCGGCGCGGCCGGGGCGCGCGGCGCAGCCCGCGCTGCTCGCCGCAACCGAGATTACGAACCCCTACCCGCGCTTGATCTCGACCAATCCGCCCCCAGCCAATGGCGGCGGCGGCGACCGCAACTCCGTTCCGCTCTACGACCTCAAGGCCTGGACGGTCACGAGTCACCGGCTGCTGACGATGCCGGTGCGGACCTCGGCGCTGCGCACACTCGGCGGACAAGGCAATGTGTTCGCGATCGAGTCCCTGCTCGACGAGGTCGCCGCCCTGCGCGGCGAAGACCCGATCGCGTTCCGCTTGCGCCATCTGCGCGACGAACGCGCGAAGGACGTCATCCGGGCCGCGGCACGACGCGCGCAGTGGAAACCGGAGAAGCAGGCTGGCATCGGTCATGGCGCGGGCTTCGCCCGCTACAAGAATACGGGGGCCTATTGCGCCGCCATTGCGGAGGTCGAAGGCACTGAAGACATCCGCGTCAAGCGGCTGACGCTGGCGGTCGATGTCGGCGAGGCCATCAACCCGGACGGCGTCATCAACCAGATCGAGGGCGGCGCGATCCAGGCGACGAGCTGGGTGCTGAAGGAGCGCGTCCGCTTCGACCGCACGCGCGTCACATCGACGTCCTGGACCGACTATCCCATCCTCACCTTCAGCGAGGTGCCAATGGTGGATGTCGAGATCGTGCAGCGGCCGGAGATCGAGCCCGTCGGCGCCGGCGAGGCCGCCCACGGCCCGGTGACGGCGGCGATCGCGAATGCCGTTTACGATTGCCTCGGCGTGCGCGTGCGCGACCTGCCGATCACCCGCGACAAGATCATTGCAGCCATGGAGCTGCCATCGTGACGACAGTGAGCATTTTGAGTGGAGGCGCGGCGCAAGGCCTGGTGCGCGGCCTCAGTGATCCCTTCAAGATGCAGACCGGCTTCGGCATCGACGGCGAGTTCGGCGCGGTCGGCATCATGGCCGACAAGCTGCGCACGGGAACGGCGGCCGATCTGGTGATCCTGACGCAGGCGCTGCTTGCAAAGCTTGCCGACGAGACGCTCGTCATCCTCTCCTCGATCTCGGATGTCGGGCGGGTCGAGACCGCGCTGGCGGTCCGCAGCCGCGATCCCAAGGTGACCGTGAAGACCGAAACTGACCTGCGCGAGGTGCTGCGCAGCGCCGATGCGATCTACGTCCCGGACACGAAAGCCTCGACCGCCGGACAGCACGTCGCAAAAGTGCTGGATCAGCTGGGCATCGCCTACGAGGTCGCCTCGCGCCTGAAAATCTTTCCGAACGGCGCGACCGCGATGCGGGAGCTTGCGGCATCCACCGCCGCGCATCCGATCGGCTGCACCCAGGCTACCGAGATTATCGCGACCGACGGCATCGCACTGTCAGGAGCGCTGCCGCCGGGCTGCGAGCTCGTGACGATGTACACGGCCGGCGTGACCACGCGGGCCGCACATCCACAAGAGGCGGCCACGCTGATCGCGTTGCTGACCGGCGCAGACCGCAAGGACCTGCGCCAGCGCGCCGGCTTCACCGGGTAGGTAAGCGCCCTACGTGTGCAACTGGGTGAGGCCGGTCGGCGGCCCGTCGACGGCAGTCCAGCCGCCATCGACGAACAGCGTGCTGCCGCTGACATAGCTCGCGGCGTCCGAGGCGAGATAGGCAACGGCGGTCGCGACCTCGTCGGCGCTGCTCCAGCGGTTGAACACGGTGTGGCCGGCGTAGAGATTGTAGATGTCGGGACGCTGCTTGAACGGGCCAGTCAGCGCGGTCTCGGCGATGCTCGGCGCGATCGCATTGACGCGCACGCCGGAGCGCCCAACCTCGGAGGCAAAGCCCTTCACCAGCAGGCCGATGGCCGCCTTGGTCGAGCCGTAGACGCCGAGGCCGGGCTCGATGGTCACCGCCCGCACCGAGGAGCAGGCAATGATGCTGCCGCCCTTCTGCTCGACCATGATGCGGCCGAAGGCCTGGAAGAACCAGACCGTGCCCTTGATGTTGAGGTTGAGGACGCGGTCGAGATCCTCCTCGGTGTAATCGAGGATGGTCTTGCGAATGTTGAGCCCCGGCGTCGTCACCGCGATGTCGAGCCGCGAAAATTTCTGCATCACGGTCTTGGCCAGCGCATTGACGTCCGCAGCGCTCGCGGCGTCACACGCAGCCGCCTCGGCCCAGCCGCCCTTCTCACGAATGCCGGCGGCAGTTGCTTCGGCGGCGTCAATCGCGCGATCGGCGCAGACGACACGGGCGCCGAGCCCGGCCAGCGCCTCGGCCGACGACTTGCCGATGCCCGAGGCGGCGCCGAGCACCACGGCCGTCTTGCCGGTGAGATCGAAGAGCTTGCGATAGTCAGTCACGGATAGATTCTCCTGTATTGCTGCTATCCCTTGTAGCCCATCAGCAGGCGGGGCAGCCACAGCGAGAAGGCGGGAACGTAGGTCACGAACATCAGAGCTGCGATGAGGGCGGCGTAGAACGGCAGGATGGTGCGCATCACCGCGCCCACCGAGATGCCGCCGATGGCGCAGCCCACGAACTGCGTGGTCCCGACCGGCGGGGTGTTCAGCCCGAGCGCGCAGTTGATCAGCATCAGCATGCCGAACTGCACCGGATCCATGCCGGCCTTCATCGCGATCGGCAGGAAGATCGGCGTGCAGATCAGGATGGTCGCTGCCATGTCCATGAACGTGCCCAGCACGAACAGGATGACGTTGATGAGCAGGAAGATGACCCAGGGCTGGGTCGAGACCTTGCTCATCATCTCGCCGGCGAAGTCGGCAACCTCGTAAAGCCCCATCAGATACTGGAACATGGTGGAGACGCCGATCAGCAGCAGCACCACGCCCGTCGTCTTCACCGCCTTGGCCGCAGCGCGCAGGAAGTTCGGCAAGGTCATGGTGCGGTAGATGAAGAACGTCAGCAGGATCGTATAGGTGACCGCGACGGCCGCGGATTCGGTGGCCGTGAACACACCGGACAGGATGCCCGCCAGGATGATGCCGACGATCAGAAGGCCGGGCAGAGCGGCCGCGAACGAGCGAAAAACCGCGGGCCAGCCCGGGAACTTGCCGGCCGGATAGCCTCGCTTCACCGCGACCGCGTAAGCGGCGACCAGCATGCACACCATCAGCACCAGGGCCGGCAGGAGCCCGGCGGCGATCAGCGCGCCGATCGAAACCTTGCCGCCGGCGGCGAGCGCATAGATGATCATGTTGTGGCTGGTCGGCATCAGCGCTCCGACCAGCGAGGCATGGGTGGTGACGTTGACGGCGTAGTCGGTGTCGAAACCTTCCTTCTTCATCATGGGGATCATCACCGCCCCCATCGCCGACACGTCGGCAACGGGCGAGCCGGAGACGCCGCCGAACAGCGTGCAGGCGACCACGTTCGACATGCCGAGCCCGCCGCGGATGTGTCCGACGAGATTCTTGGCAAGCTGCACGATCTTGTCGGCGACGCCGCCATGCAGCATCAGCTCACCGCTGAAGACGAAGAACGGGATGGCGAGGAAGGAGAAGATGTTCATCCCCGACATCATCTGCTGGAAGATGACCGCGACCGGCAGGCCTTCGTAGAGGATGGTGCAAATCGCCGAGAGGCCGATCGCGAAGGCGACCGGGACGCCGAGGACCAGGAAGCCGAAGAAAGTGGCGCCGAGGATGATCAGTTCCATGAGGGGACGACCTCTTCGCCGCGCAGGAGAGCGATGATGTGCTCGATTGAAAAGGAGACGATCAGGACGCCGGAGGCGATCAGCGGCACGTAGCGGATGACCTCGGGCAGCCCGAGATTGGGGATCTTCACGGTTCCGACCGAGGCTCCGAGGATCCAGCCGTTATAGGCCATCGCGACGCCGAAGCCGGCGACCAGGACGTGGATCACAAGCTCGATTTTCTCCCGCGCGCGATCCGGCAGCATCACCAGCAAACTATCCATGCCGATATGTCCGGCATCGCGCACACCGACGGCGGCGCCGATCAACGTGACATACAGGATAAGAACCAACGCAAGGTTCTCCGTCCAGGTCGGGCTGGAATTGAGCACGTAGCGTCCGAACACCTGGTAGAAGACGATGGTGACGATGACGAGCAGCCCGGTCACCGACAGATACATCCCTAGCCGGGCGACCGGAGCATTGATCCGGGACAGCAAGCCGGTGGACGGGCGTCCGGCAACGTCCAGTTCGTGGTCTGCGACGTGAGGGTCTGTCATCCAAGTCTCCTTGCAAGTCTCCTTGCGCGCGTCCAATGCGTCGGTCAGGCGTCGCCAGTCGGCAACGCCGGACCGACGCTATGGCCTTACTTCGTGTCCTGGATACGCTTGACGAGGCTCTTCAGCTTCTCGTCACCCGCGAACTTGTCGTACACCGGCTTCATCGCGTCGACGAATTCCGCCTTGTTGGCGATCGTCACGACCTGAACGCCGGCCGCTTCGACCGTCTTGCGGGAGGCCTGCTCGCGTTCGTCCCAGAGCTTGCGCATGACGGGCACCGATTCCTTGGCCGCCTTGCGGACCATCGCCTGGTCCTCCTTGCTCAGCGTGTCCCAGACCGTCTTGGACATCACGAGAACTTCGGGCGCCAGGGAGTGCTCGGTGACGTTGTAGAACTTGGCGGCCTCGAAGTGGCGCGAGGACTCGTAAGAGGGCCAGTTGTTCTCGGCAGCGTCCACCAGACCGGTCTTGAGAGCGGTATAGACCTCGCCATAGGGCATCGGGGTCGGATTGGCCCCGAGGCTCTGGATCATGCCGACCCACAGATCGGATTGCTGGACACGAATTTTCAGACCCTTGACGTCCGCGAGCGACTTGATCGGTGCCTTGACGGTGTAAATGGACCGGGCGCCGCTGTCGTAGTAGGCAAGGCCGATCAGGCCTGCGGGCGCCATGGCCGCCAGGATCTCGTCGCCGATCGGGCCGTCAAGGACAGTGCGCATGTGCTGCGTGTCCCGGAAGATGAAGGGCAGGCACAACGCGATGGTTTCCGGCACGAAGTTGTTCAAGGGCGATGCGTTGATCCGCATCATGTCGAGGGCGCCGATCTTGAGCTGCTCGATGGTGTCCTTCTCGGAGCCCAGCGCACCGTTGGGGAACACCTTCACGCCGAGCTTGCCGCCGCTCGCCGCGGCGAGCTGCTTGCCCATGAACTTGACGGCCTCGACGGTTGGATAATCGGCGGGATGGATGTCGGCGGAACGGAAATCGCGTGCGGTCGCCAAGGGGGCTGAGACCGCCAGCAGAGCGGCTGCGATGACGCCGGTGAGTATCTTCATCTGGGCTTCCTCCTGAGGTGATTATATCGTTGGGCAGATGCTGCGGGCCGCCTTGGGTCGCTCCACTTCCGGTGTGAAGTCAAGCGCCATCGTCGTCCCTAGGGCGCGCGGCATTCTCTGTCCAAGCCAAATCCGGCATCGATCAATGCTAGAGTTGCATCGATGGATCAGACCGGCTTTGGGCAGACAGCCGGCTCCTCGTCCAGTTTTTCCGAAATCATATGTCGTCTGGCGCGGCAAGCGTTCATGCGCGTTGCTTGACGCCGCCGGTGCGGTCCTCTCAAGATGCTGCGAAGCAAAACGGACATCCCGAGGAATGCCTATGCCGCGGAAGCTGATCGACATCTCCGTGCCGCTCAGAAACGACGTGACGGCGGATCCGCCGGGCAATCACCCGACGATCCAGTACATCGATCACCAGCAGGGCCTGCCGCGGATGCTGCAGTTCTTCGACGGCCTCACGGCACAGGATCTGCCGGACGGCCAGGGCTGGGCCGTCGAGCAGGTCTCGCTGTCGACCCATAACGGCACGCATCTCGATGCGCCCTGGCACTTCCATCCGACCATGAATCGCGGCGAGCGGTCATGGACGATCGACGAGGTCCCGCTGGAATGGTGTTTTCAGCCCGGCGTGAAGCTCGACTTCCGGCATCTGCCCGACGGCTACGTGGCGAGCGCCGACGACGTCGAGAAGGAGTTGAGGCGGATCGGGCATGCGCTGTCGCCGCTGGAGATCGTCGTCGTCAACACCGGCGCCGGCGCCAGGTTCGGCCAAGCCGATTATGTCAGCTCAGGCTGCGGCATGGGCTACGAGGCCACCATGTATCTGCTCGAACGCGGCGTGCGGCTGACCGGCACCGACGGCTGGAGCTGGGACGCACCGTTCGTCCACACCGCGAAGAAATATGCCGAAACGAAAGATGCCGGCCTGATCTGGGAGGGCCACAAGGCGGGGCGGCACATCGGCTATTGCCACCTCGAGAAGCTGCACAATCTCGACCAGCTGCCTTCGACCGGGTTCACCGTCTCGTGCTTTCCGGTGAAGATCGAGCGGGCCTCCGCAGGCTGGACCCGCGCCGTCGCGATCATCGACAGCTAGCTGTCGAGCCCGCTCTCGGCGAGTTCGCGCAAGGCATTAATGTCGAGCACGACGATGGCGCCGTGCTCGAGGCGAACCCAGTTGCGGCCCGCCCAGGCGCGCAATTGCTTGTTGATGCTCTCGCGCGTCATCCCCACCATCTCGCTGATCTCCTGCTGCGTGATGGCGAGCGTGCCGCTGCCGGAGTCGAACTTGCGCTCTTCGGTGAGGCCGAGCAGCGCGCTCGCAAGCCGGCCCGGCAGATTTTGCAGGATCACCTGCTCGACCTGCTGACTGGTCCAGCGCAGGCGCGCGCAGAGCAGCTCGATGAATTTCATCGCGAGCGCCGGCTGGCTCTTCACGAACGGCAGGAAGTCCCGGCGATCGATGATGTAGAGCTCGCAATTGGTGTTGGCGGTCGCATCGGCCGACCTGGGGGCGCCGTCGAGCACCGCGATCTCGCCGAAGATCTCTCCGGGACCGATCAGATTGAGAATGGCGTTACGGCCGTCGGGCGACGACGAGGAAATCTTCACCGTCCCTGTGATCACCGCGAAAAGATTGTTGCCGGGATCGCCCTTGGCGGCGATCGTCGCGCCGCGCTTCACCGTGGTGTGCTTGGCGTAACGGCAGAGCTGATCCAGTGCCTCCGGCTCCAGATCCGCAAAGATCGGGTGCTTGCGCAGGACCGATAATTTATTCCCCGCCGCTTGTCGGGGGTCGTCGCCGGTCTTGTCCTGAGGCACGCCACTGGGCTCCTAAGACTGCGAGGCACTGGGGTCCCTGCGTAGTCAGTGTAGCCCAGTTTTTCAACCGGAAAGCATGTGCCCTATTTGAGGCAAACGCGGCGAAAATGCCGCGGTCAGGCGTGAAGCCGGCAGCCGAAGGATGAGCCAATGCGTCCCAGTCGATGCAGAGTTGCAAGTGCCGCACGCCACCTTGCGTTGAGGCGCTGCCAACCGTCCCGAACTCGCACGGCATAGCCCGCCCCGCGGCGCCGCAAGATGGGAGGGTGATCTCAGAAGCTTCGACGCTTGACGTCGGACTCGGGCCGGGCTGCACTGGTTTGCCGGTCTGCCCAGGCCAGAGCCCCGGCGAATGTGACAAAGATTGCCACGACAATGGTGCTCATAAGCAACGCGTCAGCCGGCATGATGCCCTCCCCTGTGGTTTCAGGCATTATTCGGGGCACGCGGCCGAATGCATTGATCCCGATCAAAAATCGAGCCGCGCTGCGTCGGAATCAGGCTGCGGCCAAGGCCTCGACCTTCGCCGGATCGAGCAGGCTGATCCCACCATGAATGATCTCGATCACGCCGTGGCGCTCCAACTTGGTGAAGGTGCGGCTGACGGTCTCGATGGTCAGGCCGAGGTAGTCGGCGATGTCCTGGCGGCTCATTGGAAGCGGAACCGTGTCCAACGCCCGCTTCAGCGAGACCAGCCGCTCGCGCCAGCCGAGCAGAAAGGCCGCAACCTTTTCGTCCGCCGAACGGCGACCGAGCAGGACCATGTGGTCCCGGGCCTGGCTCAGCTCGCGAATCGCCAGCTCGTTGATCCGCCTGAGGAGATGCGGCCGGTCCTCGATGAAACGGCCGAAGGGTGACTTCGCGAACTGGCATACGGTCACCGCGCCGATCGCATCGGCCGAAAAATTGTGCCTGCCCGAAATATTCATCCCCAGGAAATCGCCGGGCAAGGCAAAGCCCACGATCTGCCGGCGGCCGTCGGGCAGCAGCTTGTACAGCCGCATGACGCCCTCGAGCAGATTGTAGAACGAGGTCGTGATGTCCTCCTCGCAGAACACAGTCTCGCCTGAGGAAAAATGGACGCGTCGACCGAGATGCTCGAATTCCCGAAGCTCGACCGCATCCAGCGACGAACAAACCGCTGATGCGCGGACGGCGCAATCGCTGCAGAGCTGCCAGTTCGGCTCAATCGTGACTACGGGCTTCATCGACCGCTCCAAGCGCCGGCTGCCCATCAGGCCCATCCCGCCGCGCAGCTGCATTTTACTGCAGTGCGCCAAAGCCGGTTGACCCAGATCAATTTTGGAGGGAATCCCCGCTCTATTCTTCTCCTAGACGTAAATGGGGTCGCTTTACATGCTGCAAGGAACGCTGCGTCACGGCTTGATCGGGTTGCTTCTGATGACGCCTGCCCTGGCTGCCCCGACCGCCGAACAACGCGGCAAGGCGTTTGCGCGAGCCAATTGCGCGCGCTGCCACGCGATCGACCGTGCGTCGAACAGTCCGCTCAAGATCGCACCGCCGCTGCGGACCCTGCACCAGCGCTATCCCATCGAGAGCCTTGGGGAGGCGCTGGCCGAGGGCATCAACACCGGCCACGCCGACATGCCGGCCTTCGAGCTCAGTCCGGACCAGATCCACGATCTCCTGTCCTACCTCAAGACCCTGGAATAGCCGCCCTCACACCGCCTGCGCCGTCCAGCCGATCAGCTCCTTCGCGATGCGTGTGAAGGCCACACCGAACGCTGCGACCGCTATGGCCGGCTCGACCTTGTCGAGCTTTTCGCTGGTCTCGAGGAGACGCGAGGCGATCACCTTGCCGTTCTTGTCGACGATCCGGGCCGACAGTCCGATTTCGACCCGTGCCTCCCCCTCGGTGGCAATGCGGAAGCGCCTGATGTCGATCAGCAGCTGATAGTCCGCTTGCCCGAGATCGGCCGTGCGCAACGGCGCGTGGGCGATGTCGTAGTTCTCGAAACTGTCGATCAGACGCGCCTGTATCAGCTTGGGAATGCTGTCGGCCCAGAGGAAGTCCGCAAAGCCCGGATTATCGCCGCCCGGCGCGAACAGCATGCGCTGGGTCTGGAGCATGGCGACCGCCGTCGGCTCGGGAATGGCCAGTGACGCCGAGAGCGTCTTGCCGGCCGGACCGAGGTTCTGCGGCGTGCGCAGGTCATAGGTGACTTTCTGCGCCGGCGTTCCGCCACCGGTCATCTTCTCCAGGCCCGCCAAAATGCCGTCAATCTTGCCGGTGTTGCGCGCAAGCCCGTCGGAGAAGGTCTTGAGATTGGCGATGGTGTCCTTCAGCGGACCCGAATTGTCCTCCAGCACGGTATCGACCCGCCGCAGTGCATCGCGCGCGGCCTGCGTCATGCTCTGGCCCGCACCGGCCTCGGCAATCAAGGTATGGGGCTCGCCGGATTTAGTGACAATGACGCCTCCCTCAAGCGTCACCACCGGCACGCCGGTCAGCCCCTGGAAATCGAGCCCGACCCTGCTGTCGGCACGCACCGGCGTGGTTGAAGCAACCGAGATCGTCGCATTGACGAAGCGTGGATTGTCCGGCGCAAGCCCGAGCTGGGTGACCTCGCCGACGCGGATGCCGTTGAACAGCACGCCGGCGCCGACCAGAAGACCGGGCACCGGGCCCTGGAATTGCACGTGATAGCTGGTGCGCGGCCCGATCCCGCCGGTGTTGTTCAGCCAATAGACAAAGCCGAACACCGCGAGGATCGCGGCCAGGACGAAACTGCCGATCAGCACGTAGGGAGCGCGGGTTTCCATGTCTCATCTCATCTCGTGTTGCAGCATCTGCGAGCGCTTGCCGTGGAAATAGGCGCGCACCCAGGGATGCTCGGATTGCAGCAGCTCGCGCATCGGACCGATCGCCACGATCTTGCCGTCGGCGAGAGCGGCGACCCGATCGCAGACCGTTGTCAGGCTCGCCAGATCATGGGTGACCATGAACACGGTGAGGCCGAGGGTCTTTTGCAGCGTCCCGATCAGCGCATCGAAATCGCCCGCCGCGATCGGATCGAGGCCTGAGGTCGGCTCGTCCAGGAACAGGATCGGCGGATCGAGCGCGAGCGCGCGCGCCAGCGCCACGCGCTTGGTCATGCCGCCGGATAGCTCCGCCGGATATTTATCGGCGTCCTGCGGCCGCAGCCCGACCATTTCGAGCTTGGCGACCGCGATCTCGTCCATCAGCTCCTGCGACAGGACGAGATTTTCACGGAGCGGAAACTGGATGTTCTGCCGGACCGTCAGCGAAGAGAACAGCGCGCCCTGCTGGAACAGGATGCCCCAGGTCGTGGCCGCGCCTTCGGTGCGGCCGCCGATTGGCCGTCCCGTAACCTCGATGGTCCCGCCTTGGCGCGGGATGAGGCCGATGATGGTTCGCATCAGCACCGACTTGCCGCCACCCGACGCCCCCACGAGCCCGAGGATCTCACCCCGGCGTACGTCGAGCGTCAGATGATCGAGCACGGTCTGCCGGCCGAAGCCGACCACGAGGTCGCGGACGCGGATCGCGAACTGCTCTTGCGATTCGCCCATGATCACATTCCGATCGAGGCGAAGAAGATCGCGAACAGGCCGTCGAGCACGATCACCAGGAAGATCGACTTGACCACCGACGTCGTGGTCTGTCGTCCCAGCGACTCGGCGCTGCCCTTCACGCGCAAGCCCTCGCTGCAGGCGACTACCCCGATCACCAGCGCCATGAACGGCGCCTTCAGGATGCCCACCTCGAAATGGGTGACCGAGATCGCCTCGTGCAGCCGCGCGATGTAGATCGCCGGCGCCATACCGCCGTAGAACTGCGCGACCAGGCCGCCACCATAGAGTGCGGCAATCGATCCGATGAAGGCAAGGATCGGCAGCGCAATCACCAGGGCCGCAACCCGCGGCAGAATCAGGACGTGGACAGGATCGAGGCCCATGGTCGAGAGCGCATCGATCTCCTCGCGCATCTTCATCGAGCCGAGCTCGGCAGTGTAGGCGCTTCCCGAACGGCCGGCGACCATGATGGCGACGATCAACACGCCAAGCTCGCGCAGCACCAGGATGCCGACCATGTCGACGGTGTAGGACTCCGCGCCGAACCTGCGGAAATGGAAGAATCCCTGCTGGGCGATGATAGCGCCGATCAGGAAGGTGATCAGCACGACGATGGGGATGGCCTGCCAGCCGATGCGGTAGAGCTGATAGATCAGCGATGTCAGCCGCAGCGAGCGCGGCCGGCGCAGCACGCCGATCACGGCGATGAACAACGCGCCCAGCATTTGGAGAAAGATCGTGATGTCTTGGCGCGCGCCGACCGTGGACTTGCCGAGATCGTTCAGCCTGAGCACAATCGGGTTGGGTGCGGGCGCCGGCAGCGGCGTGTGGCGGTTGACCTGGCGCACCTCGTCCATCAGGCCGCTGAAATGGTCGGCGACACCGATAAACTCGGCCGCTTGACCGGATGATGAAGCCCTGCGCGAAAGCTTTTCCAGGACCCAGGCGCCGAGCGTGTCAAGCGCGCTGACGCCCGACATGTCCAGCGTCACGGCTCTGGATCGATCGACATCCGCCCCGACCGACCGGGACAACGTCTCCAGCAGCGACACGTTCGCGGCAATCCACGGCCCTTCTGGGCACAATTTCAGCTCTTCGCCGGAGGGCCTCGCCAGCAACAGCGGTTCGGAGTTCACGATTCCACCTCATCGGGACAACCGGGGCCCGTTCAGCCGGCAGTTCTAGGCCAGCATGGGGCGGCTGGCTTGACCTGTCTCAAGGCCAGCTGTAGCGGCGCGCTCAGAGCTTCAGCCTGACATCGCATATATCCGGCTCGGTCGGATCCGGCTTCACATCGAAGCCGAGCTGGCGACACATCTCCAGCATGGTGGTGTTCTCCCTGAGAACATCACCCGAGATCGCCTTGAGGCCTTCCGATCTCGCGTAGTCGATGATCAACTGCATCAGGGCCCATCCCAGACCTTTGCCCTTGAGATCGGACCGCAGCAGGATCGCATATTCGCCGCTCTCGTAGATCGAGTCCGAATGGAGTCGGACAACGCCGACCATCTCACCGGTCGCCTCGTCGAATGCGATAAATGCCATCGCGCGCGCATAGTCGAGCTGGGTCAGGCGCGCGATGAACTCGTGAGTGAACTCCTTCATCGGCGCGAAGAAACGCAGACGAAGATCGTGCGCCGTGACATGACGCAGGAATGCGTGGATGGTCGGCTCGTCCTCCGGACGCAGGGGCCGCGCGAAGATCCGCCAGCCCTCCTTGAGCTTGAGGCGGCGCTCCCATTGCGACGGATAGGCCCGAACGGCGAAGTTGGCGGCGCCGGAGCCGGCAAACTTCCGTTCCGGCGGCCCGACCGCGACGCGAGCGTCGACCGCGGTCACGCCGGTTTCATCCGCCAGCAGCGGATTGATGTCGAATTCGCGGATCTCGGGAATGTCGGCGGCCATCTGCGCCAGCTTGACCAGGACCATGGCGACGGCGTCGGGCTTCACCGCCGGCACGTCCCGGTAAGCGCGAAGCAGCCGGGACACGCGCGTGCGGTCGATCAGGTCGCGGGCCAGTTGCAGATCGAGCGGCGGAAGCGCAAGCGCCTTGTCGTTGATGATCTCGACCGCGGTCCCGCCGCGGCCGAACACAACGACCGTGCCGAAGGTCGGATCGTCGGCGAGGCCCAGAATCAACTCGCGGGCCTTAGCCTTCACCACCATCGCCTGCACGATGACGCCCTCGATGCGAGCTTCGGGACGCAGCTTTCTCGCCCGAGCGATAATGTCGGTGGCAGCGGTGCGCACCGCCTCGACCGTCGTCAGATTGAGCACGACGCCGCCGACATCGGATTTGTGGACGATGTCGCGCGACATGATTTTCAGCACGACGGTGGCGCCTTGCGCAAAGATGTCTTTCGCGTAGGCCACCGCCTGCTCGACATCGGCCGCGGCGTATGTGGGCACCATCGCGATATCGTAGGCTTCGAGCAGGTGCTTGATCTCGACGGGTTCGAGCCATTGGCGGCCGTCTGCGATGGCAGCAGCTACGATCTGTCTTGCGGCACGTGCGTCCGGCACAAAAGTCTCGGGCATCGCCGGTGGAACCTGGCTCAGTTCCTCCACGACTTCGCGGTGCCTCACGAGGTACATGAAGCCGCGCACGGCATCATCCTCGGTCGGATAGTTCGGGATGCCGGCGCCGGACAGTGTTTCGATGATGTTCTGGTCTGCTCCGATCCACGAGGCGAACACGGGCTTGGCCCAATTGCGGTGCTTCTCGCGATATCCCTTGACGCGTTCGGTCACCATCGTTGCGATATCGGCAGCCGAGGCGATCGCGGTCTGCACGTTGAGGACGAGGACCGCATCGTTGTCGGGATCGGCAAGCAACACGTCGAGCGCCGCCGCATAGCGCGACGCATCGGCGTCACCTACGATGTCAACGGGATTTGCGCCGGACCAGGTCGGCGGCAGCGCGTCATCGAGTTTCTTGCGGGCGTCCGCCGAGATGCTCGCCGGAATGCCGCCGAGCTCGACCAATCGATCGATGGCGAGGACACCGATGCCGCCGCCATTGGTCAGGATGGCGAGGCGCTTTCCCGCCGGCGACTCGACGCGGCCGAGCGTCTCGGCGCAATCGAACAGCTCGCGCAGATCGGAGACCCGCAGGACGCCCGCGCGGCGGAACGCGGCGTCATAGACGGCGTCGGCCCCCGCGAGCGCACCGGTATGGGTGGCGGCCGCCTTCGCGCCCTGCGCCATTCGGCCGGACTTCACCACGACGACCGGCTTCACGCGCGCCGCGGCACGCGCGGCCGACATGAACTTGCGCGCGTCCTTGATGGATTCGATGTAGAGCAGAATCGCGCGGGTCTTGTGATCCATCGCGAAATAGTCGAGCAGATCGGCAAGATCGACGTCGATTTGATCGCCGATCGAGACGATGCCGGAGAAGCCGACGCCGCGCTGCGCGGCCCAATCGACCATGCCGGCCGCGATCGCCCCCGATTGCGAGATCAGCGCGAGATTCCCGGGCCCCGGCATGTGCGCGGCAAAACCGGCATTGAGGCTCACGCCGGGCATCATGATGCCCAGGCAGTTCGGCCCGATCAGCCGCATGCCGTATTTGCGGGCCGCAGTGATGGCGGCCTCGTGCAGGGATCCCGGTCCGTGGCCGAGCCCAGCCGAGACAATCAGGGCACCGGCCGAGCCGCGCCGCCCGGCTTGATCGACAATGCCGGGAACCGCGCGCGCCGGCGCGGTGATGATCACAAGCTCGGGCAAGAACGGCAATTGATCGAGGCTGTCCACGGCCGCGACGCCGCCGATCTCGGCATGGCGCGGATTGACGAGGCCGAACTGTCCCGTGAATCCGGCCTTACGGATGTTCTCCAGAACGGCGCGTCCAACGGAGACCGGGCGGGCGCTCGCACCGACGAGCGCAACCGAACGCGGCGACAGCAGGTTCTTCAGACGATAGATTGACATGAAAGCAAATGCGCCCGGTCGGTGGCGGTTCCGATGGTTGACGATCAGGCCGATAAACTGGCGATCCGCCTAGTACGAGAGCATAACCCAGCACGGTGGTTCGCCAATGACGGTCTTTGTCACACCGCCCCAAACGATCTCGTTCAGGCGCGAATGATGGTAGGCGCCCATCACGATCGCATCGATGGCATGGGAATTCGCCCAGCTTCCGAGCACCTTGCCAATCGAGCTGCCGTTGCCCTTCGCGGTTTCGAACGAGGCGTAGACCCCGTGTTCCCTCAAATGATCGACCAGAGCCGTGCCGGATTGCACGATCGCGTCGGACTTGTCGTCCGCCACGGTCACCACGCGGACCAGGGCTGCTGCCTGAAGGATAGGCAGCGCGTCGCCGACCGCACGCGCCGCACGCGCGGAATGATCCCAGGCGATCATGACGTTCTCCAATTCCGGGCGCAGCTCGTCCACATGCTGCTCCGGGCAGAGCAGCACTGGCCGCCCGGATTCGAACAGGAGCGTCTCGATGATGTGCTCGGTTCGGCTGTCGTGTGGCGTCACGGGGAGCAGCGTGAGATCGCTGAAGCGTCCGTGCTCGGCCAGGACTGACGCGATCTGGTCTGCCGGCACCTTGGCCGACCGGCTTTGAGCGCGAATGCCGGTGCGGGAGGTTGCGCGGGTGAACGCATCCAGGAGATGCTGACTGTCGCCCGCGCCAAGCGTCCGGTTTGCCTCGGTCGCATCGGGGAGCATCACCTTCGGCCGCACGAAGACATCCTCCTCAAGTGCCAGCGCGGTGATCCTGGCGCCGAGGTCGGCGGCAACGGCTACGCATGTCTCGATCGCAGCAAGGGCCGGGCCGCGTGGCTGGCCGACGAGCGGCAGAAAGACGTCCTTGATCGGCATCGGGATTCTCCTCAGGCACCAGAATAGGCCGGCTTTGGTCGGGACGCTTGATCCTCGTCAAGCCCGGGAACTCCGATCGGCCGGAAGGAGACAGGCGTTGACCGAAGTCAAGGACTGGCCGCGATCTGCTTCTATGGATTACCCTGATCGCGGGTGAGCCGCTTCCGACGCATCTGGACGTACCAGCTGGAATGACAGACGATTCTGCGACCCAGGACCGGATCTTTGCGGCGCTCACCAATTCCGCGGGTCATCCGAACGTGAGGCGGATCGATACGCACGCAGCTTCGGTCTTCCTCGAAGGCAGGCGCGCCCTGAAAATCAAGCGCGCCGTGCAGTTTCCATTCCTCGATTACTCAACGCTCGAGAAGCGCAAGGCGGCGTGTGAGGAGGAGATCAGGATCAACCGGCCGCTGGCGCCGCAGATCTATCACCGCGTCGTGGCGATCACGGAAGAGCCCGATGGATCGGTGAAGGTCGACGGAAGCGGCGGGCCGATCGAGTATGCGGTCGACATGTTGCGCTTCGACGAAAGCCGGACGCTGGATCATCTGGCCAAGGCCGGAGCGCTGGATGACACTTTTGCCTCGGCTGTCGCCGACGCGATCGCGGCTTCGCATGCGCAGGCTGTTTGCGCCGACGGCAACGCATGGGTTTCCTCCATCCCCGGCCTGATCGATGGCAACAGCAATGGCCTGCGGACCGGCAATCATTTCGAAGCCGAAGAGATCGCAGAACTCGGCAGAGACTCGCAAGCAATGTTCCTCCGCCTCCGACCTTTGCTCGAAGAGCGCGGCCGAAAAGACTTCGTGCGCCGCTGCCATGGCGACCTGCATCTTGCGAACATCGTGTCGATCGACGAGAAGCCGGTGCTGTTCGACGCCATCGAGTTCGACGCCCGGATGGCAACGACCGACGTGCTCTACGATCTCGCATTCGGATTGATGGATCTGTTGCACCACAATCAGGCACGCGCGGCCAACATCGTGCTGAACCGCTATCTCGCCGCGACTCCGGTCGAAAATCTCGACGCGCTCTCCGCACTGCCGCTGTTCATGTCCGTCCGGGCGGCGATCCGCGCCCAGGTCGCGCTGGCACGGCTGAAGCCGCCGCATTCCGATGATCCCAGCATTCTCGACGGGGCGCGGCGCTATTTTGGCCTCGCCCGCGCGCTGATCCAGCCGCCCGCTCGCCGGCTGATTGCAATCGGCGGATTGTCAGGCACCGGAAAGACGATTTTGGCACGCGCGCTCGCGCCGGACGTTACGCCGCAGCCGGGCGCCGTCGTGCTGCGCAGCGACCTCGTCCGCAAGCAGATGTTAGGGGTCGAGGAAACGGACCGGCTGCCGGCATCCGCATACACGCCCGAGGTCACGGCCCGCGTTTACGACACGCTGGCTCAGCACGCCGGGCGGGTGCTGGCGCAAGGCCATTCAGCGATCATCGACGGCGTGTTCGCCCGTCAGGGCGAACGAGACGCGGTCGCCACCCTGGCGCGCGAGCGCAACGTGCCGCTGAGCGGCCTGTTTCTGGTTGCAGACCTCGCGACCCGGCAGGCGCGGATCGGGGGCCGCCGGGGCGACGCATCCGACGCCACGCAAGAGGTTGCCGCGCTGCAAGAGCACTATAATATCGGCCATGTCGGTTGGGCGACCATCGATGCATCCGGGACGCAAGAGCAGACGCTCCAGAACTGCCGGGACGCGATCGCCGAGAGCAAGTAAGGCAATCTGCAAATGGCGCGACCCAGCACGAGTTCGACGGCCGCGCGCGTCAAGCCTGCGGCGAGGCGCAATGCCCTGCCCGGCCGCCTCAGCCCCGGCCTGGTCTGCGACACGGCGTTCCGGATCATCGCCCGCCGTCACCTCGCCGCCGTTCGCGCCCAGCATGACGGCACCTGCCGCGGCGATCCCGAGGCACTGCACCAGATCCGGATTGCACTGACGCATCTGCGCACCGCCATCCGCTTCTTCTCGCCGATGGTCGATGACGCCCTTCGCCCGGAGGTCTGGACCGAACTGAAATGGCTGAATAGCCAGCTCGGGGTGGTACGGGACCTCGACGTGGCGATCGAACGGGTCATCGCCGAAAGTGGCGGCGAGTTGACCGTGATTGCCGAGCTCCAGCACTGGGATGAGAAGCGCGCCGAGAGCCATCGCCAGTTGGCGCGCGCGCTGCAATCCGCGCGGTATCGCCATCTCGTCGCGCAGACGTCAGCCTGGATCGAGAGCGGCCTCTGGTCGACCCGGCGCAGCAAGGAAGCTATCAGGCTACGCCGCTGCACGCTCGCCGACCACGCAACAGCGAAACTCACGGAATGGGAAAAGACGCTGCTCAAGAAAGCACGCAAGCTCCGCAAGCTCGACGTCGAGAAACGGCACAAGCTGCGGCTTCTCAACAAACGGCTGACCTATTCGATCGAGTCGCTCGAGGACCTGTTCGCAGACGAGTCGCTGACAAAGCAGCAGTCGATCCTCAAGCAATTGCGCAAGGCGCAAAAGTCCCTCGGGCGATTGAATGACGATGCGCGAGGGCAAACTTTGGCGGCGTCATTGAACGAGGCCGTTCCCGAGGCGGGCATTCGCTTCCTCAACCGCAAGCGCGAAAAGAAACTGTTGCGGACCGCCTCGCGCGCCTACCGGAAACTCGACAAGGCCAAGCCGTTCCGCTCCGCCGATCTTGCGCCGGATGCGGAGCCTGAGGACTAGGTGATCTCGCCAAGGCGAACCTAAAAAAGGCGAGCTGGACAAGCCGTCAGTTCAGCGCGGGATGACGGCGGTGGCTTCGATTTCGACGCGCGCCGCCTTCTCGACGAGCCGGACGACCTGAACCAGCGCCATCGCCGGGTAGTGCGCGCCAAAGATGGCGCGGTAGGCCTTGCCGAGCTCTTTCAGGTTCGCCAGGTACTCGTCCATGTCGACGACGTACCAGGTCAGGCGCACCAGATGCTCGGGCTGCGCACCGGCCTCCGCGAGGATCGCGGCGATGTTGCCTAGGGTTTGGCGCACCTGCGCGACAAAACCCTCCGCGAGACGCTCCTCGTCATCCCAGCCGATGACGCCGCCAGTGACGACGATGCGTCCCTCGGCGGCCATGCCGTTGGCATAGCCTTTCGGTACCGGCCAACCGGACGGCTGGAGCACCTGCGCCCTGGAGCGGGTTTTATCCTCGGCTGTTGTCGGCAGCACCGCGAGGTGCGGGCCTTTCGGCGTGGTCACTGACAATTTTCTATCCTTCTATTCCGCCGCGACGCCGGAGGACGGCACCGCGGTCTGCGCCAGTTGCCGCAGGGCAAAGCGCTTTAGTTTGCCGGTCTCGGTCTTCGGTAGCTGCGTCACGAACTCGATCGCGCGCGGATATTTGTATGGCGCGATCTCGCGTTTGACATGCTCCTGCAACGCAGCCACGAGCTCGGCATCCGGCGTTACGCCCGGCGCGGCAACGACATAGGCCTTCACGATCATGCCGCGCGCCTCGTCTGGCGCGCCGACGACCCCGCATTCGACGACCGAGGGATGCGTGAGCAGCGCCGCCTCGACGTCCGTGCCTGCGATGTTGTAGCCGGCCGACACGATCATGTCGTCCGAGCGCGACTGATACCAGAAATAGCCGTCGCTATCCATCAGATAGGTGTCGCCCGTGATGTTCCAGCCGTTCTGGACGTATTTGCGTTGCCGCTCGTCGGCGAGATAGCGGCATCCGGTCGGCCCGCGGACCGCGAGCCGTCCCATCGTGCCCGGCGGCAAATCATTGCCGGAATCGTCGACGATCTTCGCTTCATACCCCGGCACCGGCTTGCCCGTCGCACCGGGGCGGATCTCGTCCTCGGTCGCGCTGATGAAGATGTGCAGCAGCTCGGTCGAGCCGATGCCGTCCATCAGCTTGATCCCGGTCGCCTTCAGCCAGGCATCGAATGTCGGCTTGGGCAGCGTCTCGCCGGCGGACACGCATTTGCGAAGCGAGGAAATATCGCGGCCCGGAAGCTTGCCAATCATCGCCCGGTACGCGGTCGGCGCGGTGAAGCAGACCGTGGTCTTGTACTGCTCGATCGCATTCAGAATGTCGTCGGGCGCCGTCTTCTCCAGAACGACAAAGGAGGCGCCGATGTGCATCGGAAACAGCACGCCGCCGAAGCCGAACGTGAAGGCGAGCGGTGCCGAGCCGACGAAGCGATCCTTCTGCTCCGCCCGCAGGATGTTGCGCGCATAACCATCGCAGACCGCCAGCATGTCACGGTGGAAATGCATGGTGCCCTTGGGATCGCCGGTCGTGCCCGACGTGAACGCGATCAGGCAGACGTCGTCGGATGCAGTATCGACGGCTTTGAACTCCGGACTTGCATCCCCCATCAGCGCCTCGAGCGAGTCGCCGCTGCCGTTGCCCCAATAGACCACGCGCTTGAGGCCGGGGGCTGCGGCTTTCGCCTTCTCCATTTCCTCGGCAAGCTTACCATCGCAGAGCGCGAGCGTGATCTCCGCCTTCTGGATCGGATAGGACAGCTCCTTGGCGCGCAACAGCGGCATCGTCGCCACGACAATGCCTCCGGCCTTGATCACCGCCAGATAGGTCGCGACCATCATCGGATTGTTGGCCGAGCGAAGCAGCACGCGCCCGCCGGTGACGAGACCAAGCTTGCCGACCAGCACATTGGCGATGCGGTTCACGAGCGTTTGCAGCTCACGATAGGTGTAGCTGACGGCGGGGCTGATCACGCAGGCAGCGTCGCCATGTCCCTGCTCGACCCAGCGGTCCAGGAAATAGCTGACGCAGTTCAGGCGGGGCTGATATTGCAGTTCCGGTCGTGTGAAGATGAATTCCGGCCAGAGCTCGCGTGGCGGAAGATGCTGCCGCGCGAACGCATCGACATGGGCTGTCGCGGCATTGTCGTCATGCGAACCCGAGATTTGAACCTTGGCGGCGTTGGCCATCGCACGCTCCTTTCAGCATGGAAAGCACCCGGCAGCACTCACTCGGAAACATTTTAGGCTTAAAGCAATTTCGCGCAATAGCGGATTTTGGGCATCCCATGCTTTTTCCGGCGGCAACGGTATTGGTGGGTGCCTCAGCCGCGGACCTAAGCCCGGCGGCGAGCGGCTGATTTCTGCGCCGATGCCTTGGTCTTGGCGAGCAGCCGCATCAATTCGCGCACATCCTTCGGCGTCAGATCGGCGAAGAGATCGGCGATCCAGGTTTCGTGTTCCGTGGCCATTCTGCGAAACTCGGCGCGACCGAGTTTAGTCAGCCGGATCACCTGGACGCGGCGGTCCGTCTCCGACGTGCGGCGGTCGAGATGACCGGATTCCACGAGGCGCTCGACCAGACCGGTGACGTTGCCGTTCGAGACCATCATGCGCTTGGAGACGTCGGACAGCGTCATGCCGTCGGGTGCCTTGTCGAGCTGCGCCATCAGGTCGAAACGGGGCAATGTGACGTCGAAGCGCTGCCGCAACCGGCCACGAACCTCGCCCTCGATCAGGGTCGTGCAGGTCAAGAGGCGTAGCCACAGCCGAAGCTCTTCGGCGTGATCCTCCGGAGTTTCAACGGCCTTGGTCTCGGAATCGAGCATGTTGATGCAGTCACTCACGGCCGGCATTGGCGCCCGGCACGGATCCCCCACGTTTTGAGCTTCAAATAAATCGACGCCGGCTGCAAGCGTAAAGCCGCAACAATCGACCGCATGCCGATTTCTTTAGGCTTCAAATAATTGGCGCGCCCCTTGCATGCACCGCTGCCCGCCGGATGACGACGCTTTGAGCTCGCTTGCCGCGGCAGCAATCATCGGCATAAACTTGGATTGAAGTAGCGGCTTGCAGCGCAAGTCCTGTTATCACGGGGGACAGATCATGAAGACGCAAATGACGTTGGCCGCGGCCGCCTTGCTGCTTGGCACCGCGGTGAGCCCTTCCCTCGCCGAGGAGAAAATCAAGCTGGGTGTGATCGTGACCCTGTCGGGACCCGCCGCTGCACTCGGCCAACAGGTTCGCGACGGCTTTGCGCTCGGGGTCAAGGATCTCGGCGGCAAGATGGGCGGCCGCGAAGTCGAGGTCGTCGTGGTCGACGACGAATTGAAGCCGGACGCTGCGGTCACCAAGGTCAAGGGGCTGCTGGAGCGCGACAAGGTCGACTTCGTGGTCGGCCCGATCTTCTCCAACATCCTTCAGGCGATCCACCGGCCGGTGACGGAATCGAAAACCTTCCTGATCAGCCCCAATGCCGGCCCATCCACTTTTGCCGGCAAGGACTGCAATCCGTTCTTCTATGTGACCTCGTATCAGAACGATCAGGTGCACGAAATCCTCGGCAAGGTCGCGCAGGATCGCGGCTACAAGCGCATGTATCTGATGGTGCCGAATTATCAGGCCGGCAAGGACTCCGTCGCCGGCTTCAAGCTCGACTACAAGGGTGAGATCGTCGAGGAATCCTACATGCCGCTCAACACGCTGGACTTCCAGCCGGAGCTTTCCAAGATTTCATCGCAGAAACCCGATGCGCTCTTCACGTTCATGCCCGGCGGCCTCGGGGTCAATCTCGTCAAGCAATACAAGCAGGCCGGCCTCGCCGACAGCATTCCGGTGCTCTCGGCTTTCACGGTGGATGAATCGACCTTGCCGGCGCAACAGGACGCGGCGGTCGGCATGTTCGGCGGCGCGAACTGGGCGCCCAATCTCGACAATCCCCAGAACAAGAAGTTCGTCGCCGCCTACGAGGCCGCCTATAACGGCGTGCCCGGCACCTACGCCTTCCAGGCCTATGATGCCGCGATGCTGATCGACAGCGCCGTCAAAGCCGTGAAGGGCGATCTCTCCAACAAGGATGCGGTCGCGGCCGCTCTGAAAAAGGCCGACTTCACCTCGCTGCGCGGCGCCTTCAAGTTCAACACCAATGGTTATCCGATCCAGGATTTCTACCTGACCAAGGTCGCCAAGCGCGCGGACGGCAAGTTCCAGACCGAGATCGTTCAGAAGGTCTTTGAGAATTACGGCGACCGCTACGCCAAGGACTGCAAGGCGGCGAACTAAGCCGCACGTCGCGTTGAGGGAGGATCACAATGAAGAGCGAAATCACCGGCATTACACGGGCCAATGAGGGAATCCAGGGCATCTCCTGGAACATCCTCGGCCAGACCTATGTGCCGAAGAGCAACACGGAGCACAGCTTCTCCTGGCATGCGACGCTGCCACCGGGCACGTTTGTGCCGCCGCACATCCATCCCGACCAGGATGAATATCTCTATATGCTGGAGGGCAAGCTCGATTTCATGCTCGGCAATTCCGAGTCGCAGGCGACCGCGGGCGACCTGATCCGGCTCGGCATGGGTGTGCCGCACGGCATCTTCAACAAGTCGGAGCAGACCGCGAAGGTGCTGTTCTGGGTGTCACCGACCCGCAAGCTGTTCGACCTGTTCTGGGGCCTCCACAACATGAAGGAACAGAAGCCCGAGGACGTGGTGGCGATGGCCGCCGAGTTCAACATCCACTTCCTGCCGCCACCTCCCGGCGGCTAGCAGGGCATCTTAAGCCCGCACCGCCGCAAGTCCCGGCACTGCGGCGAAGCCAGCCTTGGTGGCATAGCCGCGCACGATCGCCTCGCGCTGGGAATAGCTCAGCACGTTGTCGACATTGTCGAAACCATCAGGCGCGAGCTGCTCGACGGCGTCGATGACGCCCTCGGGACCGCCACGCCTGTTGGAGCGGACGATATCCGCGGTCATCGGCAGGCGCTTCTTCTCGTATTCAAGCAATGCCTGGCGCGGATGCTCGGCGCGCACCAGCGCGTCAGCGAGACAGCGCGCATCGAGGATCGCCTGCGAGGCGCCATTGGAGCCGACCGGATACATCGGATGCGCGGCATCGCCGAGCAGCGTGACTCTGCCCGATGACCAATAGGGCAACGGATCGCGGTCGCAGGTCGGGTATTCGTAGAACTCGGGCGTGGCCGAAATCAGGCTCTTCACGTCGACGTAGGGCACCGAAAAGCGCGCCACATGCGGCATCAGTTCCTCGCGCCGGCCCGGCCGCGACCAGTCCTCCTTTCGTGGCGGCGGGACATTGCCCTCGCCGACCTTCACCAGCACCGCCCAGTTGGTGAGACGGTTCGCCGGGCTCGATCCCTCCGCGATTGGATAGATCACCACCTTGGCGTTGAGCCCGCCGGCCACAATCATCGATTTGCCGGTGAGGAACAGCGGCCAATCCCGCGCACCGCGCCACAGCATCAGGCCGTTCCAGCATGGCGGCCCCTCGCTCGGGAACAGCGTGTCACGGACCCGCGAATGGATGCCGTCGGCACCAATCAGGATGTCGCCGCGCGCGGTATGGATGTGCGCGCCTGAGCGGTCGAAGAAGTAAGCGGTGACGCCGCTCTCGTCCTGCGTGAAGGCACCGAGGCGGCAGCCAGTGTGGATGGCCTCCGGCCCGAGCCGCTCCTCGACAGCACGATGGATGACGCCCTGAAGTCGACCGCGGTGGATCGAGAATTGCGGCACGTCATGGCCGGCGTCGATGCCGCGAGCCTCGCGCCAGACTTCCTGGCCGTGACGGTTGAGGTAATAGAGCTGGTCGGTGCGGATCGCGACATCGTCAAGCTGCTGGAGCAAACCGAGGCCTGCCAGCTCGCGCATGGCATGCGGCAGCGTGTTGATGCCGACGCCAAGCTCGCGGATGGTGTCAGACTGCTCGAAAATCTCGGAAGCGAGGCCCCGCGAGCGCAGCATCAATGCGGTGGTGAGACCACCGATACCGCCACCGACGATAATCGCCTTCATCGCCCTCACTCCACTCGGTACACACCAGGCAACGCGGCCAAATTCGCACGGGCGGTCACTCCGCCGCAAGCGGCTTTGTCGCCTCCGCCTTGAGCTCGGCCCGGGTCTTGGGCTTAGCCTTAATTCTCAGCTCCTCGAGATCCTGCCGGTCGCGCACGCTGTTGCGGAAAATCTGATCTTTTCCGGGAAGATATTGCGGCGGGCAGAACGCGTCGTCCGCTCCGTACCAGGCCGCCGCCCTCATGGTGAAGGAGGGATCGACCAGATGCGGCCGCCCGAGCGCGACCAGGTCCGCCCGGCCGGCGGCCAGGATGGTGTTGGCCTGGTCCGCCGTCGTGATATTGCCGACGCACATCGTGGCCACGCGCGCCTCATTGCGGACCTGGTCGGAAAACGGGGTCTGGAACATGCGGCCATAGATCGGCTGCGCATCGCGCACGGTCTGCCCGGTCGAGACGTCGACGAGGTCGACGCCGGCTTCGGCAAAGGCCCGCGCGATCGCCACTGCGTCGTCGCCGCCGGTGCCACCCTCGGCCCAGTCGGTCGCGGAAATGCGCACCGACATCGGCTTGTGCGACGGCCACACGGCCCGCAGCGCCTCGAAGATCTCGAGCGGAAAGCGCAGGCGGTTTTCGAGCGAGCCGCCATACTCATCCGTGCGGGTGTTCGTCAGCGGCGAGATGAAGCTCGCAAGCAGATAGCCGTGGGCGCAGTGCAATTCGAGCATGTCGAAGCCGCAGCGTTCGCCGCGCTCGGCCGCCGCGACGAAGGCATCTCTCACTACGTTCATGCCGGCCCGATCGAGCTCACGCGGAATCTGACTGTCGGGGAAATAGGGCAGCGGCGATGCCGAATACACCTCCCAGCCGCCCTCCTCGAGCGGACGGTCCATGCCGTCCCACATCAGCTTGGTCGCACCCTTACGCCCGGCGTGCCCCAATTGCAGGCAGATTTTTGCGGCTGAATTCGCATGGACGAAATCAACAATGCGCCGCCAGGATGCCTCCTGCTCGTCATTCCACAGTCCTGCGCAGCCCGGCGTGATGCGGGCGTCGCGGGCAACGCAGGTCATCTCGGTGAAAATCAGGCCGGCGCCGCCGATCGCGCGCGATCCATAATGCACCAGGTGGAAATCGGTCGGCATGCCCTCCTTCGCCGAATACATGCACATCGGCGACACCACGGCGCGATTGGCGATTTCCATCTCGCGCAGCCGGAACGGCTGGAACAGCGGCACCATCGGCGTCTCGGTGTCGACGTCGAAACCGCTGTCACGAACACGCTTCGCAAACGACTTATCGACTTCAGCCACGAAGTCGGGGGCGCGGAGTTTCAGATTGTCATAGGTGATCGCCTTCGAGCGCGTCATCACGCCGAAGGCGAACTGCACCGGATCGAAATCCCAGAAGCGGTCGACATGCTCGAACCAGACCAGCGAGACGTCGGCGGCGTGCTGCGTCTTCTCGACCTCTTCGCGGCGGCCGTGCTCATAGACGTCCAGCGCGGCCTTGATGCTGGGCGCCTTGTCCATCGCCTCGGCCAGCGCGATCGCGTCTTCCATTGCGAGCTTGGTGCCTGAGCCAATCGAGAAATGCGCGCTCGCCTTGGCGTCGCCGAGCAGAACCATGTTGTCCTTGACCCAGCGCTTGCTGCGGATCATCGGAAAGTTGCGCCACGTCGAGCGGTTGGTGAGTAATTGGTGCCCATCGAGGAACCAGCCGAAGATCTCGGCCATCCGCGCAGCCGACTGGGTCTCGTTCAGCCCTGTCAGCCCGGCGCGTTCGAACGTCTCCGGATCGGTCTCGAAAATCCAGGTCGAGTGGCCGGCTTCATATTGATAGGCATGGGCGATGAACGGCCCCCACTCCGTCTCCTGGAAGATGAAGGTGAAGGCATCCAGCGGCCTGGTCGAGCCCATCCAGGCGAACTTGTTGGCACGCAGGTCGATTTCCGGCGCGAAATGATCGACGTATTTGTCGCGGAAGCGGCTGTTGATGCCGTCCGCGACCAGGATGAGATCGGCGTCGGCGAAGCGGGATTCGTCCTCGACGTCCGCTTCGAAATTCAGGACGATCCCCAGTTCGCGCGCGCGCGCCTGGAGGATCAGGAGCAGCTTCTGCCGCGAGCAGCCACAAAAGCCGTTGCCACCGACCCGATGGACCGTTCCCCGGAAGTGCACGGCGATGTCATCCCAGTAGGCGAATTCCTGGGTGATGCGGCGATAGCTCGGAAGGTCGTGCTTCTCGAAATTATCAAGCGTGGCGTCCGAGAACACCACGCCGAAGCCGAAGGTGTCGTCGGCGCGGTTGCGCTCGTACACCGCGATCTCGGCGCTCGGCCGCTGCTTCTTCAGCAGGATTGCAGCGTAGAGACCCGCAGGTCCGCCACCGATGATCGCGACTTTCATGGGAGCCTCGCCAATTCAACCCGCCGAAACTATTTTAAGCCTAAAATAATTTCACGCAAGCCCCCATTGCGGCGGGCTGCCGGCAAAGCCCGGCTTAATCGCCCCTGAAGACCGGCTTGACCTTGTTGGCAAAAGCCTCGAAGGCCCGTTCGAAATCGGCGGTCGTCATGCACAGCGCTTGAGCAACGGCTTCCGCCTCGATCGCCTCCTCCACCGACATCGCCCATTCCATGGCCAGCATCCGCTTGGTCATGGTGTTGGCAAACGTCGGGCCCTCCGCGATTTGCTTGGCGAGCAGTTGAGCCTGGGGCAGCACCTGCTCCGGGGTGACGAGGCGGCTGAAGAAGCCCCAGCGCTCGCCCTCTTCCGCGGTCATGAACCGGCCGGTGTAGAGCAACTCGGAGGCGCGGGACTGTCCGATGATCCGCGGCAGGATCGCACAGGCGCCCATGTCACAACCGGCAAGGCCGACCTTGTTGAAGAGGAATGCGACCTTGGCTCCGCTCGCCGCAAGCCGCATGTCCGACGCCATGGCGATGATCGCGCCCGCGCCGGCACAGATGCCTTCAACCGCGGCAACGATCGGCTGCGGACAGGCCCGCATCGCCTTGACGAGGTCGCCGGTCATCCGCGTAAACGCCGTCAGCCCCTTGGTGTCCATCTTCACGAGCGGACCGATGATCTCGAACACATCGCCGCCGGACGAGAAATTGGCGCCAGCGCCGGTCATGACGATGGACTTGACCGCATCGTCGAACGCGCAGGCGCGAAAGAAATCGGTCAGTTCGCGATAGCTCTCGAAGGTCAACGGATTCTTTCGTTCCGGACGATTGAGCGTCACGGTTGCAACACCATCGATTACGGCCAGCAGGAAGTGCTGCGGCGAATAGTCCGCAAGCGGTAAGGTCACGGGATTGGCTGGTCTGCTCATACGATCTCCTTGGCTTCCTTGCTCCGCGCCTTTGCCATGCGCGCTAAATCTCACCACCGGCAACAGCGATTGCCTGCCCGGTGATTGCGCCGGCGCCCTCGCCGCACAGCCAGAGCACGGCATCCGCGACCTCCCGAGGAGAGATCAATCGCCCTTGCGGATTATGTTTCGCGAGCTCCGCAATGGCCTGCTCGCGGCTGCGCCCCGTCTTTTTCATGATGTTCTCGATGCTGCCGGCGACGAGATCGGTGTCGGTGAAACCGGGACACACCGCGTTGACGGTCACTTTGCTGCCGGCCATCTCGAGAGCGAGAGACCGCACGAGACCGACCACAGCGTGCTTGGCCGCGGTGTAAGCACTGACATAGCCGTATCCCTTGAGCCCCGCCGTCGACGCGATCGCGACGATACGACCATAGGGACGGTCCTTCATCCCGGGCAGCACAGCGCTGACAGCATGGACCACGCCCATGAAATTGACATCCATCATGCGCGCGAACAGGGCGCTGTCGGATTTGGAGAACGGCGCGGACTCGGCGCTTCCCGCGTTGGCGATCAGGATATCGATCGGCTTCCGCGCGCTCGCTTCAGCGATGGCGACTTTCATTGAGGTTTCGTCCGAGACGTCGGCGACGGCCGCAAAATGCGCTGCCCCTGCGCTGACTGCGTCTTCGAGTGTGGCAGCGTTCCGCCCAAGGACGGTCACCGTGGCACCGGCCTCGACGAGCGCTGCTGCGATGGCGCGACCGATGCCGCGACCGCCACCGGTCACCAGCGCGTGCGGCGAATGCGGTAATCCGGACATGCGCTGGCTTCCTTGCATTCTGCTGATCGCTCTTCCCGATATATTTTAACCTTCAAACTTTTGCAAACGAAGCTCGACGCGGCCCCCTCGAACAGCCGCACGTCGAAGACCGGCCCGAAAATTGCTTTAAGTATAAAATTATCTCTTCCCATCCCTCACAGGCCTGTTAGCATCGAAGGGCCGAGCAAAAGGATGTCGCGTGTCGCAGCCTGCGCCAATGATAACAAAGGATGGCCGCTTCGCCTATGAAGCAGCGGGCGATCCGGGCGGGACACCTCTGATTTTCCTGCATGGCATCGGCGGTGCGGCACGGGCCTGGCGGCGGCAGCTTGCCACATTCGGCGACCGCTTTCACGCGATTGCATGGGACATGCCCGGCTATGGTGGGTCGGCACCGCTCCCCAGCGTCAGCATCGCTGCCTTGGCGGATGCGCTTCAGCAATTCATCGAGCAGCTTGGTGCGAGCAAGCCAATTCTGGTCGGCCATTCCATCGGCGGCATGATCGTCCAGAAATGGCTGGTGCACTCCCCAAGCCTGGCGCGCGCGGTCGTGTTGGCGCAGACCAGCCCGGCGTTCGGCAAGGCCGACGGCGATTGGCAGACATCATTTATCGCCGCACGGCTCGGGCCGCTCGATCGCGGCGAAACGATGAAGTCGCTGGCGCCCTCGCTGGTGAAGGAACTCGTGGGCGACGATCCTGATCCCAGGGGAATGGAGCTTGCACGGGAGTGCATGGCAAGCGTGCCCGAGGCGAGCTATCGCGCCATGATGCTGGCGTTGATTGGCTTCGACCAACGCAGCACTCTCAAGGACATTTCCATCCCGACGCTGCTGCTGTCCGGCTCCAAGGACAACAACGCACCGGCCCCAATGATGGCGAAGACGGCGACCTACATTCCATCTGCCGAGTATGTCGAGTTGGCCGGTGTCGGCCATCTTGCAAACCTTGAGCGCCCCGATGCCTTTGACGAGGCTCTCGGCCGGTTCCTGAACTCCGTCGCGATCAACACGTAGGATGACTGCGCAATGACCATGCAAGTCAGCAAGACCATCGGCGCGAGTGACAAGGTCGCGCTGGATGCGCCGATCTTCGATCCTGTCGCATTCCGACTGAGCGACGAGCAGGCCGGCATCATCGCCCGGGCGCGCGAGATCGGCCAGAGCGTGTTCGCCGGCCGCGCCGCGACTTACGATCGCGAGGCGATTTTCCCGTCCGAGAATTATCGCGACCTGCATCGCGTCGGCCTGCTCGGTATTGCCGTGCCCAAGAAGCATGGCGGGCTCGGAGCGAATTATCAAACCTACGCCCTCGCGGCAGCCGAAATCGGCCGCTATTGCGGCGCGACTGCGCTCACATGGAACATGCATGTCTGTTCGACGCTGTGGTCGGGCCCACTCGCCGACGATCTCGACATGGATGCAGGGACCCGCGCCGAGCACGAGCGGCGGCGTGCAGTCCACTACAAGCGCATCATCGAGGACGGCGCGATCTATTCGCAGCCTTTTTCGGAGGGCGGTGCGGCAGCGGCAGGTGGCGTCGCTTTCGGCACGGAAGCAAGGCCGGTCGAGGGCGGCTGGATCGTCAACGGCAAGAAGATCTTTGCATCGCTCTCCGGCCATGCCGACTATTACGGCGTTCTCTGCACCGAGATCGCGGAAGGCGAGAAGGCTTCGCGCCGCAATACGCTTTACCTCGCCATCCCTGCAAAATCGGAAGGCGTTTCGGTCGTCGGCGACTGGGATCCGCTCGGCATGCGCGGAACGGTCTCGCGCACGCTGCTGTTCAAGGACGTGTTCGTGCCGGCAGATTCGGCGCTGATGCCGAGGGGTGTCTATTTCCAGGCCGCGATGCGCTGGCCGCACATGTTCCTGACGCTGTCGCCGACCTATATGGGCCTTGCGCAAGCCGCCTATGACTTCACCGTGCGATATCTGCGCGGCGAAGTACCGGGCACGCCGCCGGTCAAGCGCAGGATGTATCCGACCAAGCAGATTGCGGTCGCGCAGATGCAGATCAAGCTCGAGCAGATCAAGGCAATCTGGTTCCAGGCGGTCACCGAGGCGCGCGCCAACCCGAGCAAGGAGCAGGTGCTGCGCGCCTATGCCGCGCAATATTCGGTGATGGAGGGCGCCAATGAGCTCGCCGCGCTCGCGATCCGCACCTGTGGCGGTCAGGCCATGCTCCGCTCGCTGCCGCTCGAGCGGATCTATCGCGACAGCCGCTGCGGCTCGCTGATGTTGCCCTGGACCGCCGAGCTCTGCCTCGACCGGATCGGGCACGAAGCGTTGTACGAGGCCGGCGAAACGGACGACTGACGGTGGACCTCTGTAGTCTGATCGATCGCAACGCGGCGTTCGCGCCAGACAAGACAGCCATTGCCTTCGAAGGCGAACGGTTGAGCTATGCAGCGTTCGCGGCCCGCATCGAGCGGACGGCGGCAACATTGAAGCAGGAGCTCGGCGTAGGTCGGGGCGACCGCGTTGCGATCCTCAGCCTGAACCGGCCGGATTATCTGGTTCTGCTCTATGCCTGCGCGCGGCTCGGCGCGATGCTGGTGCCCCTGAACTGGCGGCTGGCTATCGCCGAGCAGCTTTTCATCCTTACCGATGCCGGCGCCAAGGTCCTGGTGCTCGAGCAGGCATTTGGGGGAATTCTTGCCGAGCTCGAGGGCACTGCAATTGTCGGGCTAGATTTCGAGCCGCCCCGCGGCACGACATTCGAAAACCTGTTGGCTCGAAGCCGGGGCACCGGCCGCAACCCGCACACCGATCTCTCCTGTCCGCTTCTCATTGTCTACACGTCAGGAACGACCGGACGACCGAAAGGCGCGGTGCTGCGCCAGGAGGCGTTGTTCTGGAACGGCGTCATGAGCCAGCACATGCACAACATGACGTCCGATGACCATGTGCTGACGCTGCTGCCGTTCTTCCACGTCGGTGGCCTCAACATCCAGACCACGGCGGCGCTCCAGCTGGGCGCGACGGTCACGGTTCACGCACGCTTCACGCCGGACACCGCGCTTGCAGCCATCGAACGGGAGCGGCCGACCTTGACCGTGATGGTGCCAGCGATCATCCAGGCCGTAAGCGAGCATCCCGCCTGGACCATGACCGACCTTTCATCACTCAAAGCCGTCGCGACCGGCTCGACCATCGTGCCGCCGCATCTGATCGACCGCTTCGTGGAGCGTGGCGTCCCGGTGGTTCAGGTCTACGGCTCGACGGAAACATGCCCCATTGCAGTCTACACCCGGCTTGGTGGCGATCTCTCGCGCACGGGATCGACCGGACTTGCCGGCCTGTGCTGCGAAGCGAAAGTGATTGATCAGGCCGGCAACGAGGTGCCGGCGGGCGCACCGGGCGAGATCGCGGTGCGCGGCCCGAACGTGTTCTTCGAATATTGGGGCAATGCGGACGCCACGCGCGATGCGCTGCAAGACGGCTGGTATCGTACGGGCGATATCGGCCTGTGCGACGCGGACGGCTATTTCTGGGTGCGCGACCGCAAGAAGAACATGATCATTTCCGGCGGCGAGAACATCTATCCTGCGGAGGTCGAACGCGTCCTGCTCGAACATCCCGATGTCAGCGAATGCGCCGTGATCGGCCGGCCCGATCCACGCTGGGACGAGATCCCCATCGCCTATGTGATCCCGCGATCCGGCGGTCGGCTCGAAGCAGACGCGTTGAAAGCGCATCTTCAGGCCCAGCTCGCCCGCTACAAGGTTCCGCGCGACATCGTTTTCGTCACGGACCTGCCGCGCACAGCGCTCGGCAAGGTCCAGCATTTCCTGCTGAAGCAGCTTGATGCGCAATCGCGCACGCAAGGAGAAGCATCTTGAAGATTGCGGTTCTGGGGGGAGGAAACGGCTCTTTCGCAGCCGCAGGCGATTTTGCGCTGTCGGGACATGAGGTCCGGCTCTGGCGCCGCGACGCGGATCAGGTCGCAGCCCATCGCGCCGCCGGCTCGCGCATTCTAGTGAAGGATCATAACGGCCGTCACGACGTCAAGCTCGCGCTGGTCACGGCCGACATTGCCGAAGCCGTCAAGGGCGCAGAGCTGATCCTGTGCCCTGCCCCCGCCTTCGCGCAGACGGATATCGCGCGCCTGCTTGCTCCCCATCTGCGGGATGGACAGGTTGTGTTTCTGCCGCCGGCCACGTTCGGCTCGATGATCTTCGCCCAGGCTGCGCGGGATGCGGGCAACCACGCCAAGGCGTGCTTTGCCGAGACCGGAACCTTGCCCTGGCTGACCCGCAAGCACGGATCCTTCGAGGTGGCGATCACCATCCGCGCCAAGCGACTGCCGGTCGGCGTTTTCCCGCTCGATCAGGCGCCGCGCGCACTTGAGGTGATTGGACAGGCTTTCCCCGGCGCAATCGAGCCGTGCGGAGATGCTCTTTCGGGTGCGCTGATGAATGCAGGCCCGATTATCCATCCGCCGCTGATCGTGATGAATGCTGGCCCGATCGCGCATTTCGAGAAGTGGGACATCCACAAGGAAGGAACGCAAGCCGCGATTCGCCGGGTCACCGACGCGCTCGACGCCGAACGGATCGCCGTGCGCGAAGCGCTTGGATATGGCGCACCACACTTTCCGCTCGCCCATCACTACGCAAGGGAAGGCGAGATCTGGATGTATGGCCGCGGCTCGCACGACCGGCTGACCGATTCCGGCGACTGGCGCGAGCGGATCGTGCTGACTGAGCACCGCTATATGAGAGAGGATTTGCGGCTTGGGCTATCGCTGCTGGTCTCTGTCGCCGGCCTCGCGGGCGTCGCTACGCCGCTGGCCAAAGGATTTCTGGCCATCGGTGGCGCAATCTGCGGTGAGGATTTTACGCAAGGCGGCCGAACCCTCGAGACGCTGGGCCTCGGCAATCTCGACAAGGCCGCTTTGCAGACGCTTCTTCGCAAGGGATTTTGACCGATGACCAACCGAGCCACAATTGCCTGTCTCGGGGCCGGCCGCATGGGCCGCGGCATCGCCGTCGCGTTTGCCTACGCGGGGCATATGGTCACGATGATCGACATCAAGGCCCGTTCAGCCGAAGATTTCGCCAGGCTGGAGGCAGATGCGCTCGGCGAAGTCAGGAAGACCTTTGCCAACCTGGCGAAGCTGGGGCTACTGACCGAGGCGGATGTCGATCCGCTGATCGCGCGGGTCTCGGTGGTGCCGGCCAGCCAGAGCGATGCGGCACTGTCCGATGCGGGAATAGTCTTCGAAGGCGTCCCCGAGATCGTCGAGCTGAAGCGGGACGTGCTGGGGGCGGCCTCAAAACAAGTCGGCCCCGATACGATCATCGCATCGACGACGTCGACCATCCTTGTCGACGATCTCTCAGGCGCGATCGTGAACCCTCGCCGCTTCCTCAATGTGCACTGGCTCAATCCGGCCTATCTGATTCCGCTGGTGGAGGTTTCGCCAGGCAAGGCCACCGATCCAGGCATCATCGAGGAGGTCAAGGCGCTACTCGAAGGCATCGGCAAGGTGCCGGTGGTCTGCGCGGCGACACCAGGCTTCATCGTCCCGCGCATCCAGGCGCTGGCGATGAACGAGGCCGCGCGCATGGTCGAGGAAGGCGTCGCGAGCGCCGAGGAGATCGACAAGGCGATCCGCTACGGCTTCGGCTTCCGCTACGCGGTGCTCGGGCTGCTCGAATTCATCGACTGGGGTGGCGGCGACATCCTCTACTATGCCAGCCGCTATCTCGAAGGCGCGCTCGGCAGCGACCGCTATCGTGCGCCGGAGGTCATTTCGCGGAACATGCACGAGGGCCGGATCGGCCTGCGCACAGGTGCCGGCTTTCTCGACTATTCCGGTATGGACGTCGACGCCTATCGGACGAAACGGCTTCAGGCCATGGTCGACCTGCTCCGTCACTTTGACCTGGCGCGGCCGCCGGTGCTTGATCGGAACTAGCCGAAGACGTCCTGCAGCACACCTTCACGCACCACCGCAACCCCGTCGAGTTCGATCGTCGTCCCCATCATGGGCAGATCGAAATGGCCCGCCGTGTAGCGGCCGGCGAATTCGTTGGCACCGGTCGAGAACAGGAAGTTGCCGGAGACGGCACGAATTTCCGTGCCGTTGGTGTCGCGCTGGTCATACATCGACAGCGCCTCGTAGCGCGCGGCCGGATTCATGCCGAAGCCGACATGCGATACCGCATAGGCTTCCCGATCGCCCCAGGCGGCAAGATAGGCGCGCATCATTGCGGCATCCGTGCCTTCGCCTTCCAGTTCGACAACATAATCATCCTTCAGCGTCATCTTCACCGGCGAGGTCAGGTAACGCTTGAAGGTCAGGTTGATGTCGCCGGGCGCCATCACCAGCGTGCCGTTGATCGTTCCGCTCTTGGGGAAGCTGACGACGATGCCGCCGGGCCAATGCGCCAGCGTACCGGGCTTGTCCGTCCAGCCCCACACGCCGACCGTGGACGCGCCGACCATATCGACGTCGAGCGCCGTGCCGGCTTTTGACGTCACCCGCATCCGCTGGGTCCCGCGCAGGATCTTCGCCGCCGCGCGAACGCGCTTCTCGAGCGCGGGATCCGGCACCATCCGCTCCAGCGCCTCGGGATGCTCATTGGAGATTACCAGGATGCGCGCGCCGGCCTTGAGGATCTCGGGTGTCTCCACCGCGTGCATCAGGCCCTCGATGGTGCAATCCACCACAAAGCCGGCCTGTTGAAGCGCGGTGATCACCGGGCCGAGCCGCTGGATCGCCTCGCTCGCCCCTGTCGAGCGAACCGGAACGATATTCCGGTTACGCGGGGTCGGCATGACGACGTGGAACGGTCGCGCGCCCATGCGCAGCAGCGCGAGCTCCGCCAGATGAACATTCAACGCACGTGACTGGGTTTCCGAGAGGATCGCCGCGGTATCGCCGGCCTTGACGGCGCATCGCTCAAAAATCTCGCAAAATGCGTCGATCCATTTTGCCTCGATGCGATCAGCCAGCATGGTCTACTCCCGGTCTTCCTGTCTCTTCTTCGTCAGTTCATGCTTCGGGGAAGCCCCGCAGCAGATACGCGCGCACTGCCCCGAGCAGGCCATTGAGGATCAGGCCCAGCAGCGAGATCGTGATCAGCGGCACGAACATATCCACGGCCTGAAAGGTCCGGGCCGCCGTGACGAGGACATGTCCGAGCCCATCGCTCGACGTGATCATCTCCGCCAGAAACACCACGATGCAGGAAATGACAAGGCCGATCCGGCAACCGGTCAGGATTGACGGCATCGCCGCCGGCAGCACCACTTTGAACAGGATCTGATAGCGCGGCGTTCCCGCCGCCATGGCCGACCAGATCAGCTTCTGCTCCACCGTTGAAGCGCCGTAATAGGTAGACAACAAAATGGGAAAGAGTGCATCCGCCGCCACCAGGGTGATCTTCGATCCATGACCGAAGCCGAGCAGCAGCAGCAATGCTGGATAGAGCGCGACCTTGGGCAACGGCGCCAGCACGCGCACGATCGGCCGGACCACGGCGTTGATAGTCGGACTGGCGGCGGCGGCGATGCCGATGCTGACACCGAGCACGACCGCAATCGCGAAGCCGGCAAACAACCGGATCAGGGTCGCCGCGATCTCCTGCTGAAACGTCCATGTCACGAGTTGCTGGAGCAGCCTGCCGAAGACATATCCCGGCGGCGGCAGCAACACCGCAGGCGCGAAGCCAAATGATACGAGGCCCTGCCACAGCGCGATCACCAGCACGATCGGCGCGAGCCCAAGGATGATGCTGGTGGAGCGAAGCTGCGGCATCATGAGAAGCTCAAGGGCAAGTCGAACTGCGGTTCGGACCAGCGCACCAGCCTTGCGCGGACCCGCTCGAAGATTGCATCCAGGCAGATTCCCATCGCGCCGACGATGATGATCATCGCAAAGACGGTGTCGTATTGGCCCATGTCGAGCGCGTTGAACAAGATGTTGCCGGCGCCGGACTGACGCGCGATCATCTCGCTGGTAATCATCGTGATCAGCGCCAGCACGAGTCCGGTGCGGCAACCGGTCAAGATTTCCGGCAGCGCCGCCGGCAGTACGATCCGGACCAGCCGTTGCGCAGGCGAAAGTCCCATCGCTGCGCCCGACCACAGCATCTTCTCTTCCACCGCCCTGGCGCCCTCGAAGCTGTGATAGATCACGGGCAGGCTGACGCCGAGGAAGATCACCAGCGTCTTCGTGATGTCACCGACGCCGAGCCACAGCATGATGATCGGCATCAAGGCTGCCTTCGGCACCGGGTAAATCACCATCAGGAGCGGATTGAAGAAAGCCGCGACGGCCCGGCTGCGGCCCATCAACAGGCCGAGTGGGATCGAAACCGACACCGCTATGCCAAACCCGACCGCCATGCGGCGGAGCGAGGCCAGGATGTTGATTAGCGCTTCCTTGTCTCCGAGGATGTCCGGGATTGCACGGATTGCCTCGATCGCCGTCGGGAAGCTGTCGTTCTTCAGCGCGAGTGACGCAACCTGCCATGCCGCAAGAAGCCCGATGCAGGCAAACACCGGCGCGGCACGCTTGGCCAGGGCCGTCAGCGATGTCATGACGCCGATCCCGTATCTTCGACCTCGTCGAACATGCGCTCGATATCGACGACGTATTTCTGGTAGCGAGGGGCGAGCAGCAGCTCGCTGCGGCGGCGCGGCCGCGGCAGATCGATGTCGATCACCTCGCGGATGCGGCCGGGCGATTTCGACATCATCACGACTTTGTCCGACAGGAAAACTGCTTCGTCCACAGAATGCGTGACGAACAGCACCGTCTTGCGATCACGCTCCCAGATGTTCAACAGATCGTTCTGCAGCCGCGTTCGCGTGTGAGCATCGAGCGCGCCGAACGGCTCGTCCATCAACAGAACCTCAGGATGGTAAGCCAGCGTCCGAGCCAGCGCCACGCGCTGCTTCATGCCGCCGGACAGCTCCTTGGGATAGAAGTTCTCATAGCCCTTGAGCCCGACCATTTCGATCAAGGCTCGGCTCTGTGCTTCCGCCTCGGTGGTGCGCACGCCCTGCTGGCGAGGGCCATAGATCACATTGCCCAGCACGGTCTTCCACGGAAACAACGCGAACTCCTGGAATACCGGACCGCGATCCGGCCCTGGTCCCGTGATCGTCCGTCCCCTGATCTTCGCTGAGCCGCTGGTCGGGCTGACGAAGCCGCCGACGACGTAAAGCAATGTCGACTTGCCGCAGCCGGACGGACCAAGGATCGAGACGAAGGCTCCCTCCTCGATCGCCAGCGAGATGTCCGATAGCGCCACATGGTCCTTGCGCGCCGAGGTCTGAAATACCTGCGAGACGCTCTCGATCTCGATGATTGCAGAAGCCGGTTTTTGCGGCGTCACCGGTCTCACCCATTCGCTCGATCTCGAAGGCACTACCTTCATCCCGTCTCACTTCATTCGCGCGAACCCTGCGCAACAGGCTTGCTGAACATCCTCCGTCAGCGACGCGAGCTTAGCAAGAAACTTGCCAGACCAACGGCTTTTTGGGGCCAGCTTCGCGGCGTCATCCGAACCAGGGCCATTCTGCCGGGCCCTCATGCGTGACGGCTCCGCCCGGTGCCTGGCCAACCAATCGCGCATATTTGGCGAGGGCACCGGCACGGTGACGAGGCGGACGCGGCTTCCAATCGTGTCGGCGAGCAGCGAGTTCCTGCTCGTCGATCAGCATGTCCATCCGCCGGTTCGCGGCATCAATCCGAATCCTGTCGCCATCGCGTACCAGCGCCAGCGGACCGCCGACGAAGGCCTCGGGAGACACATAGCCGATGCACATTCCGCGCGTGGCGCCGGAGAACCGTCCATCCGTGATCAGGGCCACCTTCTCGCCCATGCCCTGGCCATAGATCAGCGCGGTGACGCCGAGCATTTCGCGCATGCCGGGGCCACCCACCGGCCCTTCATTGCGGATCACAAGCACATCGCCCGCCTTGTAGCTGCGGTCGCGAACCGCTGCGACACAAGCTTCTTCGTCTTCGAAGATGCGCGCCACGCCTTCGAACAACTGGCTCTTCAGCCCCGCGACCTTGATCACCGCACCATCAGGGCAGAGGTTTCCCTTCAGCACTGCCACACCGCCATCTGGCATGATCGGCGCGCGAGCCGCGTAAACGACCTCTCCGTCAGGAGGGTTGGCGGCGCCATACTCTTCGGCAAGTGTACGGCCCGTGATCGACAGGCAACTGCCATCAATATGCCCGCTCTGGATCAGCTCCCGGATCACCACGGCAGCGCCGCCGACGTCGTAGACATCCTTCGCCGTATATTTGCCTCCAGGCCGCAGGTTTCCGATCAGCGGCGTCCTGGCAAAAACCTCGCCGACATCGTCGATCGTGAATGCGATCCCGGCCTCGTTCGCGATCGCCGGCAGATGCAGCGCAGCATTGGTCGAACCGCCCGTGGCAGCCACGATCGCCGCACCGTTTTGCAGGGATCTCCGCGTCACGACGTCGCGCGGCAACGGCCCGCCGCGCTCCAGCATCTCCATGATGAGGCGGCCGGCCCGCCTGGATATCTGCGCGCGCTCGGCATAGACACCCGGCACCATCGACACATTGGGAATGGTGAGGCCCATCGCCTCCGACACCATCCCCATGGTGTTGGCAGTGAATTGGCCGGCGCACGCGCCGATGGTCGGCAGGCAGGCCCGCTCGATCCGCTCGAGCGTGGCGCCGTCGATCTCTCCAGTCATGAAGCTGCCGACAGCCTCGTAGGAGTCGAGCACGGTGAGGGTCTGCCCGTCCATGCGGCCCGGCAGCGCGCTGCCGCCATAGATGAAAATGGACGGGACGTTGCAACGGACCATGCCCATCATCACGCCGGGAAGCGTCTTGTCGCATCCGCCGTATCCGATCAGTGCATCGTAGGCGAGACCATGGACCACGGCTTCGATCGAGTCGGCGATCAGCTCCCGCGAAAAAAGGGAGAACTTCATCCCTTCGTGATTCATGCTGATACCGTCGGAAACCGACACGGTCGAAAACTCGCGCGGCGTGCCGCCGGCCTCTTCGATACCGGTCTTGGCCGCTGCGACCTGAAAGTCGTGCGTCATGTTGCAGGGCGTCTGTTCGCCCTTCATGCTGACGACGCCGACCATCGGCTTGGCAATCGCAGCGTCGTCGAGCCCCATGGCGCGCATGAACGCGCGGTGCGGAGCCCGGTCGAGGCCATCCGTCGTGATCCGAGATCGGAGCTTCTTCATACGTGCATCTTCTTCATGCAACGTCCCGGATCATCCTGGACGCGGCGACGTTCTCGCTCGGTTCATTCGCCCGATCGCCTATTGCAGCGGAGCGACAATCGTCGAATGCTTGAATTGCGCGACATCCAATTTTGGCAGCATCCCTGTCTCCGCGTAGATGTCCAGCATCTTCTGGATCGCGGGAAAATTCGGTGCCGCGCCCGGATCGCGGCCGAAATCGTTGTCCTTAAGCAGATAGGTCTCGAGAACCGGAATAGGTGCCTTCAGAACTTCGTTGACGACCTTCAACGTCTCTTCCCGGTTCGCCAGCGCTTTCTTCATGCCGGAGGTAATGTCACGCACGTAAGCCTTGACGAGTTCCGGGTTCTTGTCGACGAAATCGGCACGGCAGGCTTCCAGAATGTGCACGATGTTCGGCATCGCCTGCGACAGCGAGAACAGTTTGCGCGTGCCGCCCTTTGCCTCCGCGCGCGCGGCAAATGGCTGGTTCATGTTGACCGCATCGACGCGGCCCTGCCGCAACGCATCTTCGGAGACGGCAAAGCCGACCTCGACCAGCTTGATGTCCTTGGCCGGATCGATGCCATTCTGCTTCAGCAACAGATTGAACGGGCCTTGGGTGCCGCCGCCGATCACGGAGATACCGACCGTCTTGCCTTTGAGATCGGCGATCGTCTTGATCGGGGAGTCGTCCATGACAGCCCAGTAGACCGAGAAACCACCGGCCTTCTCGAAGACATGCTGCGCCACGATGTAGGCCTTGAGGTTGCCGCCAACCACGCCGTTGGCGAGCGACAGCGGCGCCTGGGTCGCGCAATCCAGCGCGCCCGCCGCCAACGCCTGCGTCATCGGAGCGGTGCCCTGAAACTGGGTCCATTCGATGTTGTAGGCCTTGCCGATGTTGGGAAACTCAGCCGGGCGGCGCATCATCCAGTATTTGGATTCCTCGGCCGGAATCGTCCAGCCGACTCGAATTGTCTGCTGTGCCGATGACGAGCCTGCGCTCGCGCTCACGGCCGCTGCCGCCCCCAAAGCCAGGATCCACTTCGAAACGGTTCGCATCGTGCCCACTCCGCTGCCCAGGCGCCGACCGGCGCCATCCAACCCGACCGCGGCAAATGTTTCATGGTTCAAACAATCAAGCAAGCCATGCAGGCGGGGCGGTTTCGTCGTGAGTTACGCCATGTATGGTAGTGCAGCGTCGCGCGGCGGCAGATGGAGGCAACCTATGGCTGAAGCGAGCAAGACAAACCCGCAAGGCGTCGAGCGGCTCGGCTATCTCGGCCTTGGACTGATGGGGACACCGATGAGCCGGCGCCTGCTCAACACCGGCCATCAGATCACTGTCTGGAACCGGTCGGAAGGGAAGATGGCCGCGCTCGTCGAAGCCGGTGCCAGGCGCGCAGCCACGCCCCGTGACTTGATGGAGAGCTCCGACATCGTCTTCATGTGCGTGACGGATGCGGCTGCCGTGGAAGAGGTGATCTTCGGGCCCGAGAGTATCTCAACTGCGCCCGGCGCGGGCAAGCTCGTGGTCGACTTCTCGTCGATCCATCCTGACGCCGCACGAGACCTTGCAACGCGATTGTTAGCTGCGAATGGCGCGGGCTGGATCGATGCGCCGGTGTCAGGTGGTACCAAGGGCGCCGAGGAAGGCACGCTTGCCATCATGGCCGGCGGAAAAGCCAGCGATATCGAGCGGGTCCGCCCCTACGTGCTCGCCATGGCACGCAGGTTTACCCACATGGGCCCGACCGGCGCCGGCCAGACCACAAAGCTGTGCAACCAGGTGATCGTCGGATGCGCGATGGCCGTTCTTGCGGAGGCAACACGCCTTGCCGTGAACGCCGGAATCGATGCCAACCGGTTACCCGAAGCCCTCGCCGGCGGCTTCGCGGACTCCATTCCGTTGCAGCTGTTTGTGCCGCGGATGGTCCAGGGCATACACTCACCGCCGCTTGGTCATATCGCTACGATGCTCAAGGACCTCGATACCGTCGCCGACGTCGCGCAGACGACGTCGACGCCGGTGCCCATGGCCTCGCTCGCAGGACAACTTTTCAGGCTTGCCAAGGCCGCGCGAGGCGCGGACGCGGATGCGCTCGAAATCTACAAGCTTTCGGCGGGGAGCGCTGAACCGTCGAGCGCGAAGTGAAGCACGCTGGCTGTGACTGCTTGTGCTAGCCGTCGGCGAGAAATCGGCCGAACGCGCCGCGCGCGAAGAGCAGCGGCTCCTTCGCATTGTAAGTATAGGCCTCGACCGCACCGAGAAAGATCACGTGGTCGCCGCCGTAATAGCGATTGACTGAGCGGCATTGAAAATTGGCGACGCTCTCGGCGAGCACCGGCGCGTTGCCGAGGCCCGGCGTCCACTCGACACCGGTGAACTTGTCATCAGACGACTTGGCGAATTTGCTCGCAAGCGCCTGTTGCGAAACGCCAAGAACGTTGACCGTGAAATGACTGGCGTTCTGGAAGATGGTCAGACTAGAGGAATAGACAACGAGGCTCCAAAGAACCAGCGGCGGATTCAGCGAGACCGAGGCGAACGAATTGCACGTCAGGCCATAGGGCTTGCCGTCGGGAGCCGCGGCCGTGATGATCGTCACGCCCGTGGCGTAGGTGCCGAGCGCGCTGCGAAAATCGCGGGGATCGATCGGCGAGCTGTCGCTCGCGAGTTCGTTGGCCGGATCGGGAACGGCCGGCTGCTTCGGCAGATCATTCATCGGCCGGCCTCACAGCGTGAGATTCTCGGACGGCAGCCCCAGCGCCACGCGTCCATAATTGGTCCCGGCCGCATCGAAATTGAACGCGAGATGCGAGTTGATCGCGTGCGCATCGCGGAACTGTCGCTGCAACGCGCCCGTCGTGAACAGGCCCCGTGCTCCGCTCGCGGCAAACAGCATCGACACCGCATCCGTGCAGAAGTTCACTGAAAAAGCGCCGTCGCGCCGATATCGGGTCTTGGTCGCCATATCGGGGAGATGACCCCGCCTTGCATCCTCCATGGCATTCAGACAGGCCGAGCGCATGATCAGGCGTGCAGCGTCGATCTTCGCCGACGCCTCAGCGATCTTGATCTGGGTGCTTTGAAAGTCGCTCAGCCTGGCGTGGTTGTAGGTGGAAATGCGATGACGGACGACCTCCGCATAATCGTCGAGACACGCCTGCGCGTTCCCCAGCGCGACGCCGGAGAGAACGTAGGGAAACAGCGAGAACACCGGGAGCGCATACAGCGGGTTGGGATTGAGCTTGCTTCCCGGCGTCGGACCGCCGTCAAGATCGCCGACTGCAACCGTCATGTCCTCGGGCACGAAAGCGTCCCTGACCTCCACGTCGCAAGACCCTGTCCCGCGCAGCCCCGCGACATTCCAGGTGTCGAGGACCTTGTAGTCGGCTTTCGGCAGCAGAAATATCCGATACTCGATGCCGTCTGCCTCGTCGTCGGAGTAGACCACGCTTGCAAGCATGTTCCATGCGCAGGAGGCAACGCCCGAGGAGAACGGCCAGCTGCCATGGAGCCGGTATCCGCCCTCGACTCTCGTGGCACGTCCGGCGGGAAAAATGAACGAGGACGCGATCAGCGCGTCAGGATCACGGCCCCAGACCAGCTCCTGCGCCGTCGGCTGGAACATGCCGAGCATCCAGTGATGGCTCGCCAGATTGGCCAGATTCCATGCCACCGAGGCGTCCGCTTGTCCGAGCAGGTCCGCGCAATCGATCAAGGCGACATAATCGAGTTCTGCGCCGCCAATGCGCTTGGGCTGAAGCATCCGGAACAGGCCCGCGTCGTGCAGATCCTTCTCGGTTTCCGGCGGCAGATGCCGCAACTCCTCCGTCCGCGCCGCCCGCTCCCGCAGCCGCGGGACGAGCGCGCGGGCCTTCGCGACCATTGCCGCATGGGCAGGTTCATCGAATTGCGCCCCTGCGGGTTGGCCTACGCTCGGCTCTTGACCAGGCGCCATTCGTATCCCTCGCTTTCATGCATTTATGCGGCGAGACCCTTGCCAAATCAAGCGGATGCAGCGCTAAGGCGCGATTTGCACGTCCCAAGGGAACGACCGCTTGGGCTCAAACCTGCACCGATGACTTGCCCGATCCAAAAGCCCCCTTTTGGTTGAACTCCAAGATCCGACGCTCGTCGTAACCGAGCGTATCACGCAAGACCTGCTCCGTGTGCTCGCCCAGCAATGGAGCAGCCACAGGATCAATCGAGCCGGTCAAGCTCATGGTAATCGGCGGCTCGATGTTCGGGACCCACTCTGCCGTACGATGTGGAATCCGGTTCAAGCGATGGCGCTCTCGCGCCTCCGGTGCATTGAACCCCTCCTCGACCGTCCGGAGATAGCCGACCGGGATATTGGCCAGCTTCATCTTCGCCATCCAGTTCTCGAGGGTATCGCTTGCAAAGACCTCCGCGATGGCTGCTCGCAGAAGTTCCTTGTGCTCGGAGCGGGCTTTGCGCGTTGCAAACTGCGGATCGGTGATGAGATCGGGCCGGTTCAGCACCTCAACAACGAGCCGGCGATAGAGCCGGTCGTTCGCGCAGGCCATGTAAAGCGGTCCATCGGAGGCCTCGTACACGCCGACGGTAGGAGAGCCACTCGGCGAATTACCAAACCGGCCGGGATTTTCGCCGTTGATCAGATAGGCCATGCCATAGAAACCGGTCATGCCCATCGCGACGTCGAACAGGGCGACCTCGACATGCTGGCCGTGACCGAGCCGATCCCGCGCCAACAGCGCCATCAGGATGGCGTTGCAGGCAGACATCCCCGTCGCCATGTCCACGATCGGAGGGCCGGTGCGAACCGCCGGGCCATCGGCAAATCCGTTGAGCGACATGAAGCCGCTTTCCGCCTGCGTGATCGGATCAAAGCCGGGACGCGAGGCAAACGGCCCGGTGCGCCCGTAGGCGGAGATCGAGCAATAGACCAGCCGCGGATTGAGCGGCGCAACAGCTTCATAGTCCAGGCCAAATTTCTTCATGACCCCGCTGGAGAAGTTCTCGACGACCACGTCGGCCTTGCGAATCAAGTCCAGGGCGATCTCACGAGCCTCGGGCACGGTAAGGTCGAGCGTGATGCCACGCTTGTTGCGATTGAGGCTCAGATAGGCAGCACTCTCTCCACCGATCTCGGCGTGTTCATACGCACGCGTGTCATCGCCTCCGTCTGGATTCTCGATCTTGATGACGTGCGCGCCGAAATCAGCAAGCGTCTGCGTACAGGCCGGGCCGGCAACCACACGCGTGAAATCGACGACCAGCAGACCATCGAGCGCGGTAGGCGCGCCCGTCGCCCGCGACGAACGTTCCGGCAATTGAGGCTTGGTGGGCATCGACGGCGCTCCCTTACATCGGCTTATCGTTGCCGAATTTTCCGCAGGAGCAAACTTAAAGCCCGGCACCGCGGACTTCGCAAGTCCTTCGCCCGTATCGCTTCAATACGCAAACAGGGCCGGCAGCTGTCAAGCTGCCGGGCCTTGAACGTTCCGTGTTTCGCTTCATCTCGCGCGAACCATTTTTGCGTTGCGTGAATCGCGTTCCGCACCACGGGAAACTTGGCTCCTCGTTCAGCGAAGCCGCTTTCGCCAGTACCGTATGCGGCCAAGCCCAGGGCACATGGGGTTCGAAGAGCCAATAGCCCGCCCGGATGAATTATTGGCAGACACCGGATTGTCCGTCGTATCCGGGACGATGCTGTCCCGTCCAGTACGCCGTGTCCTGCCTCGATCACCCGCATCAGCCTGCACTGGAGGTCACGTCCCCGGTGCCGCTGCAACACACCCTGGAGCCATTTCGAACGTGTGTTGACGGGACGACATCGGCGAAGCTACTGGCTCATCGCCATGATAGGCAAGCCACCACGCCCCTAAGTTGAATTGTGGCAAGGGAGCCGCATTGAAGTACGTCAACCGGTGAAGGTCCACCAATGTATCGGCGATGTCGCCATCGGATGCATCGACGATGCGAATTCTGTGCATGAGACGGTCCGTTGGGTAAGGACGACGTGAATGGAATGCAGCAATGTCGTCGCGGCTGAGGCTCACTTGCCGAGCACGACCTTGACGCTTAGCCCAACCACACCCATCAGACCGGTGGCGATCACCGTAATCACGGCCTTGAGCGTGTAGCTCTGCGCCTGCTCGACGCTCGTTCGCCATCGGCGCAGATGCTGAAAATCCGCCCTTAGCTCCTTTCGATCGTCATTATCAATTCCGAAAGACGCCAGCACCGATGCCACCGTCCGCAATACGATGGCATCAAAGTTCGCCTGCTGAAGCCTATGTTGCTCAGCCAGCATCTCGGCAACCATCGCCCTGACTTCATCATCTGTCATCTTCACCGCTTGATGATCCTTTCAAAGTTCTCGAAGCCGCGCGTAGCGAAGTAGGAGACAACCAGATTGGCTCCGGAGACCGCAGCGGCGCGAGCACTGGCCCAGCGCCGTGGGCCGGCACGTTCGCGCGTACGCGGCCAGCAATGGTACGGCCGGCGGCGCACCAGGTTCGACGAGTGCGTGGCCGCAACGCGCCGCGGCCGTCCGATCTCGATCGAGACGAAAAAACCCGCGGCGGAAGCTTTCCGCGCGGGTGAACCAAACTCGTTTCGATGATGCCATTCTGCCAGTGTTTTCGCAGACGTGTCAAACGAACGAATTCGCTTAAGCCGCGTTAGGCGATCAGGAGGGCCGGCAGATGACACTCAAGACGACCTCACAAAACACGTCGCCAAATCTTCCTGGACGAAAGCCGCGCAGCGACAAGGAGCGGGACACGCTAGAAGCCGTCGTTGAGGACGCCGGCGACAAGGACTGCGATCTCGTGAATGGCGAGGGCGGCCCCATCGACCTTCCCACCAAACCCGGCGATTTGTCGAAGGACGATTAGGCCGCTCCGCAGACGGGGCGCATCTCGCCGGAACTTACGCCACGGCGCCCGCGTTTATTCCTTCAGAAGGAACGTTGTGCGATGAGCCATACCGTACTGGTTGTTGACGACGATCCCAGCGTGCTCGACGTCATCGTTGACATGCTGGAATATCTCGGCTGCGAAGTCATCAGCGCCCGGAGCGGCCACGATGCGCTCGACCGGCTCAAGCAGAACCAGGATATCTCCATCCTCATCACCGACATCAACATGCCTGGCATGGACGGTCATGAACTGGCCGAGCGGGCCAGGCGAGACCGCCCGGAACTGAAGATCCTGCAATTGTCCGGGCGTGAACCCCGGCGCGACGGCCTTCCCATGATCAGAAAGCCGTTTTCGTTCGAGGAACTCGCCAGCACCATGCAGCGGACCACCGGCATCTGCTGAAGGTCGCAAGCCCAGAAAACGCAAAACAAAACCCGCAGCGGATCGCGTCCGCGCGGGTTGAACCAAATTCTTTTTCGATGATGGCATTATGCCGGTGTTTTGCCCGACGTGTCAACGCGGCGAACGCGGACAAAGGATTCTCTCCCCCCACGCAGATATGTGGTGTGCAACGGGCTTGCTTCAAGCCCCCGCCCCTGCCGTAGAACCCTCGACCCGAACACCATCCAACACCAAGGGTCATCACATGCCTGTACTGCTTCCGACGTCCCGGACGCGCGGCCACGCCAAAGGGGCTGGCGCCCGCCACGCGCAACACCAAGTGAAAGACCACGCGGTGGTGATCGCCGGCGCTGGCCCGACCGGCTTGATGCTGGCCGCGGAGCTCGCGCTCGCGCATGTCGACGTCGCCGTGGTCGAACGGCGCGCCGACCAGGAGCTAACAGGCACGCGCGCCGGCGGCTTGCACGCGCGCAGCATCGAGATCCTCGACCAGCGCGGCGTCGCGGATCGCTTCCTGCGCGAAGGACAGATCACCCAGCTCGCGGGCTTCGCCTGGACCAGGCTCGACATCAGCGACCTCCCCACCCGCCACGCTTACGGGCTCGCCCTGCGGCAGAGCCACATCGAGCGCATCCTGGCTGACTGGGTCAGCGAGCTCGCGGTGCCGATCTATCGCAACCGCGAGGTGACGGGTTTTGCGCAGGACGAGACCGGCATCGACGTGACGCTCTCCGGCGGCGAGACCTTGCGCGCAAACTATCTGGTCGGCTGTGACGGCGGCCGCAGCCTGGTGCGCAAGGCCGCCGGCATCGACTTCATCGGCACAGGTCCGACGCTGAGCAACCTCATGGCCGAAGTCGAGATGCGAGTGGAGCCGGAATGGGGCCTGCGCCACGACGCGCTCGGCTTTCACGGCCTCAGCAAGACCGAGAGCGGGCGCGTGCTGGTCGTCGTGACGGAAGCTACGCTCGATCGCACCGGCGCGCCTGGCCCCCGCGATCTCAGCGAAGCCCTCGTCGCCGTGTACGGCACCGACTTCGGACTCCACAGCCCGTCCTGGATCTCCCGTTTCACCGATGCGGCACGGCAGGCCGTGTCCTATCGCAGCGGACGCGTGCTAATCGCCGGCGATGCCGCGCACATCCATCACTCTGTCGGCGGGCAGGGCCTCAACACCGGCCTGCACGACGCGGTCAATCTCGGCTGGAAGCTCGCGCAAGTGGTCAAGGGTTTGTCGCCCGAAACCCTGCTCGACACCTACCACGCCGAGCGCCATCCCGTCGCCGCGCGCGTGCTGCGCAACACCATGGCGCAAATCGCCCTGCTCCGGCGCGGCGAGGACGGCCTCAAGGCCGCGCGCGAAATCGTCTCCGAACTGCTCGGCATGGACGAGCCGCGTAAGCGTTTTGGCGCGATGATGAGCGGGCTCGACGTGCACTATGACCTCGGCAAAGGACACGCACTGCTGGGGCGCCGCATCCCCGATCTCGATTTGACACTCGAAGGGCGTCCGCTGCGACTATTCACGCTGCTGCACGACGCGCGGGGCTTGCTGTTCAATCTTGGCGAGAAGAATAGCTTCGATACCGCACCATGGGCTGATCGCATCAAAACAGTGGATGTCAAACACGAGGGCGCCTGGGAGCTTCCGAACGTCGGACAAGTCGCAGTACCAAGCGCCGTGCTGGTGCGGCCGGACGGGCACGTGGCCTGGGTGAGAGATCAAAGTCATCACGGACTTGCGGACGCGCTGACGAGGTGGTTCGGGGCGCCTGCGGCGTAACGAGAAGCAGTGCACCCGCCGCCGGAAACAAACAGCCCGCGGTTCGCCGCATGCTGTTGAGTATCAGGTTTTTGCAACACGACTCAAGATTCGGATGTTGCGCCGCTCGTCGGCTTCCGGTGCGGCTGCGTTTCCGGGCAAGCCAAATTCCAGAGCCGGCCTTTCCGGTTCATAAGCTAGCCCATCGGCGATCCATTGTGGCCATCCGGTGCCCCTACCTGCTTCAACGCGATTTCGACGCCCCTTTCGCTTCCGTGCTCATGCCTCATCCTGCGAACTGCCTTAGAGCGCGGCTGGAACTTCACAATTTCAGTCATAGGGAAAATGGCTCTACAGTTTCAAATCAGTTATTCGAGACGCAAAATCCGCGGCGCAAAGGCCCGGCGCGGGCGAAAACAAACTCGTCTCGATCATGTTATTCTGCCAGGTTTTGCCCGACGTATCAAATCCATTGGGCTCTACGATGCCATGCTGTCCATCGTTGAGAACTCCCGCTTCACTTCAATAGCAGCCGCCTTGTGCAACCGAAGTAAATGGTGCGACGCGTCCAATAGCGGCCCTTGTTGAGCATCGTTTCGCATGTGTGCTAAGGGCCCAGGCCCTGTGAAAACGGTGAAACTTGAGGCCTACCGGCGCATTCCGCGGCCGCCGGGGCTTTGATGCGATGGGATCGACCTCCTGACAACCAGAAGCTTCATCTAGGCGCTGATTTGGCCGCGAAGAGCCGACCTCATGCCTGCATCGCCCCCAGCAATCCGCCTACGCCCACGATCATAATCGCTCGCCTGATGTTGTAGGCGAGCACATTGAGCGACATCTCGATCGCCTTCTTTGGCAACTTTCTCGTGAGAAAGTGTGTTGCTCCCATTCAACCCTTCATCGTGCCGAACGGATGAGATCACGCGAACGGCCTTGCCACCGGCGGGCCCTTTAATCCACACGGGAGGCGCAACTAATGCTCGCCGGCGACCAAGCGGTCAACGCATCTTCCGCGGGCGCGTTCGGCGACGTGAGGACCATGAAGGCGGCCCAATACGAACTCGCGTCCCTGCGGCCGACCCACTTTAAACGATCATCAGTTCCACTAAGGCTTTGCTAACCAAACAATCTTTCTGGGAGAAATTGCCCATGGCAGAACCGCTCTTTATGAAACTGGAAGTGATTGCTCGTCTAGGTTGATCGCAAAAATGAAGTCGCAGCGCCTTCAAAGACCTCAACAGCAAAAGCGATCGCGTGAAAAAAGACACTATCGGCACGTCGGCCGATCCCGGCCTCTGCATCAGTCCTAACGAGACGTTGCCCACGAACTCGCCGCTTGCGATCGGCCTAGTGATGGTGTGCGGGTTTGCAGGCCTTGGGCTCCGTTACCTCGCCCGGGAGCACGCGACCGACGACGCCTTTCAGTTCCTGATCCCCTGGTATGTCTTTGCTCGCGATCACGGAGTCGCCGGGCTGGCCGAAGCCTTTACCAACTACACGCCGTTCTACAGCTATCTCCTGCTGATTGCCGCCCGATTTGATTGGCTGGGCGAGCCACTTTCCCTCGTGAAAGCGATCTCGGCAGTATTCGAGTTGGGCTGCGCGATCACTGTGGCCCAGATCGTCTGGCGAGCGACAAAGCTGCCGTTGCGCGCTTCCCTGGCCTTCTGCGCTGTCTGGCTTGCACCGACGGTAATCTTCAACGGCGCAGTGTGGGCGGAGAGTGATTCGATCTGGACCTTCTTCACGCTGGTTTCCGTCGCGCTGTTCATGCGGGACCGAAATGGCGTTGCGTCATTTGCGATGGCCTTTTCGGTGAAGGCTCAGGGCGTGTTCCTGGGACCGTTCGTACTCGGCATGATTCTGCGCCGCAGGATCCACCCGGCATGGCTCGCCACCCTTCCCGGGATCTATGTGGTTCTCGCCATTCCGGTTCTCGTCGCCGGTAGATCTTTGGCCTCCGTGTTCGCAGTCTATCTGGACCAAGCTCACACCTTCAATCGCCTCACCATGAACGCAGCGAACATCTGGGTGCTGGCTGGCGGACTGCCGTACGCGATCGGAGTCGCCGTCGGCATGGTGCTCGCGGCCGCGAGCGGGCTCGCCTTGTCGATCTTCATCGCGCGCTCTCGACGGGCGGGGCCGGAGTTTATTCTGCTCGCCGCCTGTGTATCGCTCATGCTCATGCCGTATCTGCTCCCGAAGATGCACGAGCGGTACTTCTACGCATTCGAGCTTGTGTCGATCGCGCTGGCCTGCCTCAATCCGCGCTATGTGCCCTTCGCGGTGATGGCTCAGGTCGACGGCGTGTTATCCTATCTCGCGTTCGAAAACGGAATCGTCCTGGGCGTGCTGCCGGCTGCACTCTGCAACAGCCTTCTCGTGTACTACCTCGTGCTTGATCTTTGGCGCGGCGAACGTGGATTTCGCTTTCCGAAGCTTGCCTGGCTCGGCTTCATCGCGTCGACCGCGGGATTGTTCTCCTATCTGGTCATCGAAGGGCCCGGTTTGAACATATCGCCCGTGTACCTGCTCACCACCGGTCTCGTCACAGCTGCGGCGCTGCTGCTCCTGAAAGAGTCGCAACAGGCGCCCACCAGCGGTCAAGAAGCAGGAACGCCTGGCGTTGCGGAAGCTTCGAGCAGCTAGTTAACTTAACCAACGAGACGTCTTAGGTCATTATCGTCGCGTTCGAGAGTATGAGCGTCGTTTCAGGTCTTCCCGAGAAGCGAACAATGGCCGAACCAGTGGATAGGGCCCAAACGGGCCAAAAGGAGTCTTCCTCACATCGCCGGTTGACTGGCTTGAGCGCACCTAAATGTCGGTCCCTGTCATCGCGCCTTAAGAGTTTTGTGTGACTATCTTGGCACGGGCTTGTCCGATGCTCATGAAAGTTAGTGTCAATAACTGCTTTATTCGGGCTCGGTATTCGCAATGGACGTCGACAGGAAAGCTACGTTCGCGTTCGAGGCGAAGAATTTCCGGAAGGCGGTCGAATTATTCCAAGAGGACTGGTTCGTGAGGACCTGATGATGACGTCGAGCGGCGTGCCGCTTTGCTTCTCGACGGCGAAGTTGATAGTTCGCAGGGCTGACGAGTCCGAGATTGTCATCTATCGGAACGCCGCACTCCAGGCTCAGACCGAAGACTTGGTCCTAGCATATCTGGTCAATTTAGACCGAGCATGGTTCGTGATTTCATGAAATCCAGCAGTGGCTTATATTTTTCTCGCCTCGATCACATAAGAGCTCTGGCGGCCTACCTCGTTTTCGTGTGGCACTTCACCCATTTAACTACTCAATTTCCGGTGCCGTTCTCAACCGTGCCGCCATTCCCTTTCGCGCTGGTGGAAGAGGGCCACGTTGGCGTTGGGCTCTTCATGACACTGAGTGGCTACCTATTCGCCAAGCTGGTCAACGGGCAGGCGATCAACTATCCCGCGTTCCTTTGGAGTCGAGCAGTAAGATTAGTACCCTTGCTCGCCGGGTGTTTGGCCGCTTGGTATATTCTTGGCAAGCTTCACGTCGGGTCTCCAATTTACTTTAGTCAGATCTGGCGCGGAGTCATGTTGCCGACATTGCCGAACGGAGCGTGGTCAATCACGATCGAATTTCACTTCTACCTGCTGTTCCCGTACCTACTTGCGCTGAGCAACCGCTTTGGGCCTTGTGCCCTACTCATCGGTATCTGTCTAAGCCTCTGCCTGCGTGCGCTCCTTTGGGTAAAATACGGAGAGGTCCAGCTCGTGGCGTATTGGACCATTGTCGGGGCAATCGACCAATTTCTTATGGGCATGTTCTTCGCAACGGCTGGACTTGGCGTAAAGGCACGTCGCATCCTGGCTTTCACGTGTGGGCTGCTGTTCCTGGTCTTCTGGCAAATATTCGATGCCAAGGGCGGCTTCTTCAACCTCGATGGGGCCTATCCGTCTCCCTCAGCATTGTGGATAATAATACCGTCGGCGCAGGCCGTCGCCTTTGGCAGTTTCGTGGCGTGGTACGACAACTCAGGAATAAGCGTTCCTCCAAAGGTTGATCTCTGCCTTCGCAAGGTCGGAGAGTGGTCATATTCGATTTATCTCCTGCATTTTTTCCTGCGCGAAGTCTCGATACCCCTCATCGAAGACCGTGCCGGCCAAGACGCCAATTTTTGGTGGGCACTCCCAGCTGCGACCGTGCTTTTCGCGGCATTCGCACCGTTGGCGGGGCTGTCATTCGAGTTCTTCGAGAAACCGCTTCTACGACTGCGGAAGGCCTACATCGTGCGATCTAAAACGGGTTCGGCGGCGCCGCATACGCATTGAAATCCTATCCGCTACCTCAGGGGCAGCTATGTCGGTCTGCTATGGGCCGATTGTGTTGCAAAACTCGAAAGTCGCAGGCCTCAAGATTTTTCGCGAAAACAATACGGTTTGCGGGAGGCCGTGAGGTCCCTCGCATCTTGTTAGCGAAAGTCGCACCTCCGGCCCGTAGAATTTTGGTCATCGGCTGAAAAAGGACTTTTGCAACAATATCGGTCACTTGTCGCCATCTCGCAATCCGCCGCTGACGTCCGATAAGCGCCCTTAACGGACTCCAGCCGGCGGAGGTGGCCTGGCTCCGCCTCATTGAGCCTGGGAGATCGTGCGTTTCCTGGGGCCAGCCGATCAAAGCGGGCGGCACACCAAATCCAATGATGACCAGGATTATCGCCCAGTTTCGCGGGATGTAGCCTTCGAAGACAAGTATTCGAGCCACGACCGCTGACACAAAAGCCTGGCACAGCTGCAGTCCACTGCGCAGGCGTCAGATCGAGTCCTTTGTTGATCGGCAACCTCACGGCTATTTTCTTTTCGGGGGCGTTCCCGGTGAGATCCTCGACTGAAGTTGCAGACTAGTGGTTCCTGGCGCTTTCGTCGACCCGATGGCCGCGGTGCGGGCCTATCTCGAGGCGGAAAGGTCTTCCAACTCCCGCAAGCGCTACGCCACTGATTAGGCTGACTTCATCGCCTGGCGTGGACAAGTTTCCGAGGATCCGCGGACGGCGTCGAACTCAACGACCGCATGCGCCCGCGCATATGCGAGATCAGGGCGGCCGAGGCCGCGTTCCTCGATCTGATCGCCTTTCTCGCGCCCAATGGCAACCCGATCCGCGAGCTCGACCTTTCCAAGACCAAGGTCGAAGAAGCCGCCATGTGGGCGTCAAGGGTGTGGTCGCGCAGTAAAGGGTTCGCACCCGTCTGTTCTGGAGGCATCATGTCAAACCTCTATCGATCTGGTATCTCCGCTTCGGCGAGCTTCCTTCGCCAGCATTCCACTCCTTTCAGGGCAGTCGCTGCTACCCACTCTCAGGGGAAGAGCACTGCAAGAACGCCGTCGACGAAGGCCTGACACTCAGCGTGCGTTTTGAAGGCGCCCTTGTACTTGCCGAACAGGAAAACCGTTCGGCCGTGTCCCTTTCCGAAGAAGTATTGGCCCACGTGCTGGCCGCTCCCATCCTTGAGTTCAATGGTCAGGAGGCTCTGGGCTGATTTGAGGTCCGTTTCGGGTAGCTTAATCTGCACGGTATGTGTCACCAGGATTGAGCTGCCCCGACAGTTTAGTATGACCTGCACTGACTATGCATCAGACCGGCCGACTTGCAGGCATCCTTCATGTCTTGATCGCATACGACGTCAGCCTCGCTATGAGCCAGACGAAAGATATGCGCTTTGCCGACTGCAGCAAAGACCAGCTTGGAGCCAAGCATGGTCAAGTAGACCTTCTTTCCAAATTTTAGGGAGCGAGGATCGTCCTCAGTTCGGATGGTCAAACGCGATTGCGCTTCATCAAGTGCATCAAGGACGCGAACAACATCGCAGGGCCAATAGTCCGGGCCATCGTAGCTACCATGCGGCACTCGCACCGTGCACGGCACAAACACAAAGGCCTCCGGATCAAACCACTCCAATACTGCTTTTGTCCGATCCGAAATGAGCCACCAGCCGTAGTAGGGCTCCAGGTCAATTGGCAAGCTGCCAGCCGATTTATCAAACACGAACGGCGCAGGCGCGGTAGAAGCCGGCAGACGGAATACCCTGTACGGAGGAAGGATACTTTCGTCCTCCACCCAATAGCCCGCCTTGCCTCCCACGCTGTAGTAGGGACCCATTTCGTAAAAGCAGCGGTTTCGCGCTCTGGGTCGTTTCGCAATAGAAACTGCCCTATCCGCGCCCATGCCTACGTCCCATTGAACATCATGCCCATCGGGGCACGACGAAGAACGACTATCAACTGCCAACAAAAAAGCCCGCGGCAATCCCCGCGGGCTCGATCCAAATTCATCTCGATCATGCCATTCTGCCAGTGTTTTGCCCGACGTGTCAAATGACGCATCCTGAATGGGACGCACGCAGTTCCCCTCGCGTATCGTTACAATCAATTATGCCGAGCCATCGGCACAGAAAAGAACGGGCACGCCTTCAAATCGATCGGAGTCCTTGTAACGAGCCGAGAAGCGCTCACGCGAGTCGCGACCAAACGTATCGCCGTCTTTGACCACAAGCCCGTGCTCAACCAGATAGACGGCAAGACCGTCCACCTTATTGACCAGCGTTGGAAGTGTCAGCTTGTGGGTCTCGAACTCGATTTCACGCTCAGCGAATGCTGACAGCCCCATCGTTACCGCTCCGATGCCTGTCTTTGATCGGAACGGCAATATGTCCACCCACAGTGAGGAAGGATAGTCTGGATACGGCGCAAACGATCGGCTGGACATGTCCAACCATAGATCGGCGGATCGTGCGACCTTGCCATTCCATACAACAGCGCAACATTCCGGCACCGTCGCAATCAATGCGCCGATAACGGCAGTCGTGAGACGAGCGGCGGGCAACGGACGCTGATTTTGGCCAAGCACAGAGACGATCAGATGCCCTCGATGTCGCGCCGCGGCCGCCTTGGCCTGCGGCCATGTCGTGGAAGCGCGCGACCACAAGCCGGGATCGTCAGGAATGGGCGCCGGCATCGACATGACGGCAACAAGCTCGTTGCCACAGCGAATGAGCGGCGAGTTTGCCTGAGCCTGTTGCGCGTCTCCATTCTCTGCAACCTCAGTTGCCAGTTCAGGATGTCGAGCGCGGAGGGCCTTCGCAAGCGCAGCCATGTCCGGCGTTGCCGGCGTGTCCAAAAGGACCAAAGCGAGCAGTGAATTGCTCATCGGCTACCCCGCACAAATTTTGGGAGCGAGATCAGATACACTGCTCTTCGCCCCGAGGTGAATTTTTGCCTTGCTAGAACAAACGCGAACACTGTCAACTCATCCTCTCGCCCGCATCGGGTGGCGAGCCACACGCACGTTGTTCTGAAATCTTCTCGCGCGTGACGATGACATCGGCTTTGCTGCACTGAGCTGGGCAGCGCTCGAGCCGGCGCAGAGATCACACATTCCACGCTGATCATCCGGCGCGTCCCTTCCCGCGCCAGCTCAGCTCGCGTCTGTCCAAAAGTGAACATTGCCTCAAGTTGAGTAACCCGCTCAAACCACTGAACCTGCTCTCGCAATTTAATCCACCGACATATCATATGATATGTCTTCTTCTCAGACGACGGCTGTAAGCTTTATCCATTGGCATCTGCCGGTGATGAGAACGCCCAACAGCGCTCCCGCCCCACGCGAACGAGGGAGACGTGCATGCAGAAGCGACGACGATTCAAGCAGACCACGACACTCGACGAACGGCTCGCCGCGGAGGCCGCGCGGCTGCGCGAGGAGGCGCGCACGCTCGCGCCGGGGCGCCGCCGCGAGATGCTGCTGCGCCAGGCGCGGCAGGACGAGACCGCCATGCATATTGCCGCCTGGCTGCAATCGCCAGGGCTGAGGCCGCCGACATGACCCAGCAATATCGCGCTTACCTGGTCGGCGACAACGGCGTCTTCCGCTCCGCCGAAGCGTTCGAGGCCGCGTCGGATGCGATCGCCCTCACCTTCGCGCAGCAGTTCACGCGGCACGGCAAGGTCGAGGTCTGGCAGCTCGGCCGCAAGATCGCCGTGCTCGAGCCCGAGTCATCCCCGCCCGGGGTTCTCACGCGTCAATGATCGCGTGATGCCGCAGGCGTCCTGAAGGTCTCGATCGCGAACGAGAACTTGACCTGCATCACGGGACCCCTGGCATCGCGAACGTCGATCGCCATTGTCTGCCTGCCGCCCGCGGCAGGCGCGGAGAGGATAGCATCGCGCGCCATGTCCGCGACGGACTTGGCGGCCTCCGCCTGAACGGCGCGCCAGCTGGCCAGCTCCAAGCCTTCCTCGTCGAGCGCTACACCAGTGTCGTCGCGCAGATCGAAATAATATCGGGGCATTGCAGCATCCTTTGCCCTAATAGGTCCGAAGCGGACAAAGGTTTCCGGAAGTCGCGAAAAAATCTATGGGGGATCAATGGGTTCCGGGAACTTTGCGGTTCCCTCCTGCCGCGTTCGTGCCTCTTCAGGAAGCCGAAAGCGACAGGGCGAAACGACATTCGGCCCCCTCACTCCTCCGCAAGCTTCCCGACGATGTAGGCATCCACCGTTTCCGCGAACGAGCGCTGCACGCCGACCGCAGTGCCATGCTGGTCGAGCGCGTCGCGCTGGAGCACGCGCAGGCCACGGCCGCGCATGCACACCGGCGCGGTGTTCAGATATTGATCGATGGCGCCTGTCGCGAGCGGGATGGCCTTCGGGTCGCCCCTTGCGATCAGAAGCCGCAAGAGGCTCTGGCATTCGGCCAAGCCTGGCATGGGATCAGCGCCTCACGCCTGCCGCGATTTCGCCGGCCGCTTGACCGGCTGGGTGTGGGTCCCGAACAGAGCCAGCAAAAACGCGACTTCTTCCTTCGAACCAACCTGGATCATGATGATCTCCTTTTCGCTAGGTTGGTCGGACGCAGCCGGCGGGGCGTTCGAGACAATCGGGTTTCAGAACTGTTTCAGGCGTGTTTCATCGGGGCGCGCGATGTCCACGCTCGCCTGAAATAGGAACAGCTTTCGGGATCAAAAAGTTATTCGCGCGTCGGTCCGGATGCACGACCGGCGCCCCCCCACGGCCTCAGCTCGCCCCCCGGGCTGGGGCCGTTTCTTTTCGACGCCTTAGTTTCGGCTTTGGCTTTGGCTTTGGCTTTGGTCTCGCCCGGGCGTCTCCCAGAACAGCTTGTTGCACTGGGAGCACCGAAAGATGGCCATCGCGCCGTCCGGTGAACTCACCGCGTCAATGAATGTCATGGGTTTGTTGCACGCAGCACAAATTGGCCGCTGCCTGGTGTCTTGATCCGCCATGCGCGCAAACGCGGGAACGGCGGAAGAGGTTTCTATCGTTCTGGAGGTTCAGGGTGCCAGATCTTCGGAACTTGGTGCTGAAGCAGTGAGATCGATGCCGCGATCTGCTCCCGCGAACGGCGCAGCAATTGTCGTGTCGTTTGGCTTGCATCGAGCTGGTGCATTTTCTGCCGGTCGAGATGCGTCTCGAAGTCCTCGCGGGTGAGCATGACAAGCTCCCGTGTTGCTGCCCATTCGCAGAGTACGTCGAGAGACGATTGAGGACCGTTCATAAGTGAACACAGGGCGGGATGCCCGCCTTCGACCCAGCCGGTCTTCAGGGTCCGCGCTTCTGCGTGACGAGGCGCAGCGCGATGCCGTGCTGCCACGCGCGCACCCTCACCGCGGCTTCACTGCGACCAAGTTCGCCCGCGATCTCGTCCGGCCGCCAACCGGCTTCGGCCAACGCCTTCAGCCGCTCGTGCTCTTCCGCTGTCCACTTCTTCAACAACGGGTAGCGTGATTGCATGGTCGGAAGCTGTCTCGCCTTGCGTGATCGATGCCGGCGACAAGCGAGCGAAACAGGCGAAGTTCCTATCCGACATTCTTATGCGTTGTTTCCATGAGATCTACAGCGCGCCATCCCGCAAGCGGGCCGACCCCGAGGACGTGCCTCGCTCAGATCCAGACGTCCTCGCGGCACGAATCGCACCGATAGATCAGGACCGAGCGTTCGCGCCTCACGTCGAAGATCGAGGTCAGGCAGCGCGTGCCCCTCTCGCATTTGGGGCACGCCGGCCCCGGCTCGTAATACTGATCCGGCCGCGTTGCCGGGCCTGCTTGCTGTTCACTGCTCATCTCATCCCTCGTTGGAGGATTGAGTTCCAAAGTACCAAAGTGGACATTCGTTCCTATCACGCGGGTGCCGCTTCCGATGGAAGCGGGGGCCTAGACGCCCCATGATCGCGCGCACGGATCATCGGCTTCGTCGTGAACCATCAAGCGGGTTTGCCCTGAACGATCAAACCGGCTTGCTGTTGGCGGGCTCTCCCCGCAGTTCATCCAGGCTCTCGACGGTGCAGATGCGCGCGGCGCGGCGGGCCAGTTCGTCGTAGTTTTGCGCCACCTTGCGCAGCACGTCCCGCGTCTCGCGATATTCGCAATTGTCCGCCTTGGTGCGAAATTCTTCCGCCCGCATCCGCCAGTACCGCGGAGGGTGCATCCGCTCGGCGCCCATGGGCCCCTCCCCTCGATTGGTCTGTTCGTGTTCGTTAATGGAGAGCGCGTCCAACAGTTCCCGCGCAGATGTTCTGGCCCCGATCACACGTCCAGATTGCGGCCCGCTGGGACAGCATCTCCCGGGATTGGTCGACTTTAGTTCAAATGCAGCAGGGCGGGTTCGCCAGGATGCAATTGGTTCGCGCCATGCTGGACAATGTCCCCCTGCGACCAACGCAATCGGGAAAGGGCCGGAGAGATCATCGATGTATTACGTCGCCGCCGCGCTGCTGGTACTGTCGGGACTGTTCTACTCCGCGAGCCATCACGAGATCGGCTCGTTCGGCGTGACCATGTGCACCTATGGCAGTGCGTTCTGCAACAACCCGCTGATCGTCTTTGCCGGCGCCGCGCTGGCCGGCGCCTGGGGCATGTTCGTCAGCATCAAATAGTCCCGACCGCACGCGCTCAGGAGACAAACGTCTCGCCGGTGTCCGTGCGCGGGTTGCGCACTGGCCGGCCATCCCAGTCCGGTCGCGCTCGGAATGCGTGCAAACGCTGCACCGGGTATTCTTCGATGATGCACTTATACAGGTGTTTTGCCCGACGAGTCAAACGAAATTAGCTTTATCAGAATTCAACGAGGCGCGCCTTACCCGCAGCCCGGGAACCTTGTTCCCTCATTAGCATTTGTGAAGGACGCGCCCCGACCGAGACCCCTCCTGCCATGACCGACGATGCCGTCAGCCCCACGAAATCCGCACCGTCGCTGTTGCAGAGGCTGGGGCCGGGTCTCGTCACCGGGGCCGCCGACGACGATCCGTCCGGCATCGCCACCTATTCGCAGGCCGGCGCGCAATTCGGTTACGGACTGCTCTGGACGGTATTTCTGACTACGCCGTTCATGATCGCGATCCAGCTCGTCAGCGCCCGGATCGGCCGGGTCACCGGCAAGGGGCTGGCCGCCAACGTCATGCAGATCGCGCCGCGCTGGGCGGTGCTGTCGCTCGTCGCCATGCTGGTCGCCGCCAACACCTTCAACATTGCCGCCGACATCGCGGCGATGGCGGAGGCGCTCTCGCTGGTGATCGGCGGCCTCAACCACGAGCACGCGCTAATCTTCGCGGCGGGCTCGACCCTGCTGCAGGTGTTCCTGCCCTATCGGCGCTATTCGCCGGTGCTGAAATTCCTCACCTTGGCGCTGTTCGCCTATGTCGCGACCGCCTTCACCGTGAAGATTCCGTGGAGCACAGCGCTGCTCGCGGCGGTGTGGCCGAAGACGAATGTCAGCGCCGACTATTTCATGATGGTCGTCGCCGTGCTCGGCACCACGATCAGCCCGTATCTGTTCTTCTGGCAGGCCTCGCAGGAGGTCGAGGAGATGAACCAGGGCAAGCGCGACAAACCGCTGCGCGAGCTGAAGCGCGGCGGCAGTCTCGAGCTGGCGCGCATCCGGGCCGACACACTCTCCGGCATGCTGCTCTCCAACGGCATCGCCTTCTTCATCATCCTCACCACCGCCTCGGTGCTGCACGCGAATGGCGTCACCAACATCAACTCGGCGACGGAGGCCGCCGAGGCGCTGCGGCCGCTCGCCGGCGACTTGACCTTCGCCCTGTTCGCGATCGGCATCATCGGCACCGGCCTGCTCGCAATTCCCGTGCTGGCGGGCTCGGCCGCTTACGGCGTGGCGGAGATCTTCGGCTGGCGCGCGACGCTGGAGGCGAAGCCCGACGAGGCGGTCGGCTTCTACACCATCATCGCCGCCGCCACCATCATCGGCTTCGGTCTGGGGTTCACCGGCATCGACTCGATCCACATGCTGGTCTGGAGCGCGGTGCTCAACGGCATCGTGGCCGTTCCGATCATGGCCATGATGATGCTGATCGTCTCGAGCAAGGCGATCATGGGTCGCTTCAAGGGCCGGTCATGGCTCGTCGCGCTGGGCTGGCTCGGCACCGCGTTGATGGCGCTGGCTGTGCTCGCCCTGCTCGGCTCGTCATTGATCGGCTGACTAGCCTTTGCCTTGCGACAAGGCTGCCGAGATCTGCGAGGCGATGACGAGGGCCGCGAACACGGCCGGCACGCTGATGAAGCGCAGGAATTGGTCGATCGAAAGCATCGCTGTCTCCCCAAGACAAAAACGTATACGCCCGCCGCGCTATTCCACCCCGTGCGCGACGTGCTGATCGGCCGTCAGAAACTGATCTGAAATGGCGGCTCCACTCATCGTGAGCAGCGCCAGGATCGAAATCACAGCCAGAAATCTCATGGCCGGAGGGTCGATCCCGATTGTGGCCAAAAACGTCAGAGCATGGCGCCTTTTCAGGACGATCCCGGGCAAGATCATGGCTGTCCCCACCGGATTCCCCGCGTTTCTCGATAGAACGTTCGGAAGGGGCTTCCCTGCACACCTCGCCAGGCTTCACTGCGCAAGGCCATTAGCCTAACAATCGTGGCTGGACCCGGGCTTGCGCCCGCCAAAAAAAAGCCCAGCCGGGCAACAGGGAGCGACATGACCCAATCGTCGAAAGCAACAAGTCTCGAAATTCTCGCCTGCGACGCCGGCTGGAGAAACTACCACTTCGTCAAGCTGACGACCGAGGACGGCATCGTCGGCTGGAGCGAGTTCGACGAAGGCTTCGGCTCGCCCGGCGTCGGTGCTGCGATCCAGCGCCTGTCTGCCCGCGTCGTCGGGCAGAACGTTTTCCGGCACGAGCGCATCTACGCCGAACTGTTCGCGGCCACGCGTCCCGCCGCCGGCGGCGTGGTGGCGCAGGCGCTCGGGGCGATCGAGAATGCGCTGCTCGATGCCAAGGCGAAATGTCTTGGTGTGCCCTGCTACGAACTGCTCGGCGGCAAGATCCGCGACCATGTCAGGGTCTATTGGTCGCATTGCGCAACGTGGCGGATCAATCACCCGTCCTGGTACAAGCCGCCGATCGAGAACCTCGACGGCGTCAAGGCAATCGGACGCGAGGTCCGCGAGAAGAAGTTCACCGCGCTCAAAACCAACATCTTCTCCTATGATGACGGCAAACCGACCGGTTGGCGACCGGGCTTCGGCTCGCCCTTCGCTCCCGAGATCAACGTCGATCGCAAAATCCTGCGCGATCTGCGCATGCATCTGGAAGCGATCCGGGACGGTGCAGGCCCCGACGTCGACATCTTGCTTGACTGCAACTTCAACGCCAAGACGGAGGGCTATCTGGAGATCCTGCGCACCATCGCGGACCTCGACATGTTCTGGATCGAGATCGACAGTTTCAATCCGGAAGCGCTCGGTTACATCCGCAGGCAAAGCCCGCATCCGATCTCGTCCTGCGAGACGCTATTGGGCTTGCGGGAATTCCTGCCCTATTTTCGCGAGCAGGCCATGGACGTCGCGATCATCGACACGCCCTGGAACGGCGTCTGGCAGTCGATGAAGATCACAGCCGCCGCGGAAGCGTTCGAAGTCAACGTTGCTCCGCACAATTTCTACGGCCATCTCTGTTCGATGATGAACGCGCATTTCTGCGCCGCCGTGCCGAACCTGCGCATCATGGAGATCGACATCGATCGCCTGGCGTGGGACCGCGAACTGTTCACGCATGAGCCCGACATTCAGAACGGCCATCTGGTCATTCCGGACCGGCCCGGCTGGGGCACCGATCCGAACGAGGAAGCCCTGCGCGCGCATCCGCCGAAGACCACCGGCGGATTGCTCAACTACGGCCGGAAGGGCTAGAGCGTCTTACGGCGTCACTGGATTGACGGTTGGGGACGTCTTCGGCCCCGGCCGCTCCGGCTCGATCGGGGAGTGCGGTTCGGTCGGGAGAATTTTGGCACCTGCGGCCCGCGCGGCTTCACCCGTGGTTGCGTACATCGCAACATGGGCGGGCTGCGTCTTGGCCCGATTCCATGGTCCGTGATCGACGATGAGCATCGCAGCAATCGTCAACGCGGCCACAATCAACGCGATTACGCCGGGATGGCGAAGCGCTGAGGACATGGAGTTTGCGAAGCGATCCGTTGCCATCGTGGAATCCATAGGCTTTTCCTCTCACAGGTTAATGCAATCGCGTCCTGCGAGTTCCGCCCTTGGCCAAGGCAAGTTCCAAGCGGATACGGAACCTGGTCGTCCCAAGGCGCTCAGTGTTTCACATCCGGCCGCGCATCGCCGACGAACCGGTCGCGGTTCGGCATCTTGACCGCTGCAAGCGATTTGGCATCGAGCGTCGCATCCGCTCCGACCAGTCCATTCAGGTTCAGGATGTAGGCGGACACCGCATAAACCTCTTCATCGCTCAACGATTGCGGCGCGTTCTGCGGCATCGCGCGGCGGATGTAGTCGAACAGCGTCGGCGCGTACGGCCAATAGCTGCCGACCGTGCGGACCGGCTTTGGCGTTGCGATCGTGCCCTGCCCACCGACGAGCCGGTCACCGAGCCCGCCCTCGCCTTTGTCGCCATGGCATGATGCACATTGCTGGGCGAACACCTCGCGCCCTTGGCTCACCGAGCCGCTTCCCTTCGGCAGATTGCTGCCGTCGCGTCCGATATCGATATTCCAGCCCGCAATCTCCGCAGCCGTCGCGGGCCGTCCGAGGCCGTACAGGCTTTGTGCTTGCGCTCCGCTTGCGAGCGCACACAGCACGATGACGACAGCAATGCCGCAAGTCTCACGCCAGCGCATTGGTCACCTCGCCGTCAGCCGCGATGCGCCAGGGCCAGATCGCGTTATTATGGTAGAAATAGTTCTCGCCGCGCACCGCGAGCAGCTCGGCCAGAGTCGGCTGCACATAGCCGGTTTCGTCAATGGCACGGCTCTGGATCACGGCAGGCTTTCCGTCCCACTGCCAGGGAAAGCGAAAGCGTGTCAACGCACGCGTCAGCACCGGCTCCTGCAATTGCGCGCTTTGCCAACTCTTTCCCTCGTCCACGGACATCTCGACGCGCGCGATCTTGCCATGCCCGCTCCAGGCGATGCCCGTGATCTCGTGGAAGCCGGGCGCGCTCAGACGTTGGCCGCCCGAGGGCCGCGTGATGATCGACTTCGCCTCCATGTAGAACGAAAATTCACGCGCGGTGCCGTCCGGCAGCAGGTCTGTGTATTTCGAGGTCTCCTCGCGCGAGTAAACCGGCTCCGCAGTCACATGCAGGCGCCGCAGCCACTTGACACTCATATTGCCCTCGAAGCCCGGCAGGAAGAGCCGCAGCGGATAGCCCTGCTGCGGACGCAGCCGCTCCCCGTTCTGGCTGTAGACCAGCATGGCGTCCTCGAGGCATTTCTCGATCGGGATGCTGCGCGTCAGCGCAGCCGCGTCGGCACCTTCGGCGACGATCCATTTGGCATCCGGCTTCAATCCGGCCTCCTGGAGCACCAGCTTGAGGCTGACGCCGGTCCATTCTGCACAACTGACCAGACCCACGAGGTCCGACGCGGTCTTGCCGTAAGGCTTGCTGTAGCCGGGATTGCCGGAGCATTCGAGAAAGTGGACGCGCGATTCCGACGGGAAACGCCTGAGATCATCCATTGTAAAAATCAGCGGGCGCTCGACCAGCCCGTGCAGCATCAACCGGTGCTGGGCCGGATCGATGGTCGGAACGCCGCCATGGTGCCGCTCGTAGAACAGTCCGTTGGGCGTGATGATGCCGTCGAGCTCCTGCAATGGCGTACGGCTGGAGGCCGAGATGTACTGCTTGAGCGTCTTCGAGATGTTCTTGACGACGCCCTTCTCGAACGGTGACGGCGCGCCGTAGGGCTGGCTTCCCATCGGTTCGCCGGGCGCCTTCATCCATTCGGGAATGTTGGGTGGAAGGTTGTCGGTCTCGGCGGCAACCGATGCGCGGGCGCCCAGGACGGTACCACCCGCCACCGCAGCACCGCCGCGCAGAAAGCGGCGGCGAGTCGTCCCCGCGGGTTTATCGTCGGCATCGAACGTGCGGCTCATTTGCGGACCCTCGGCTGAAGCGCGACCCGCATGAAACATTCTGCGACGAGCATTTGCAATTCGCACCTGTTTCAAAAACAGGCGATTTCCATCTGGACTGATCTAAATCCGGTGGCGGCGACGGCGGTTATCTTCTTCGCAATGCACAAACGGCTCGTCCGTCACTCGCCCGGCGCGATCGCATTGCTCGGGGTCGGCCGGTCGGCGATCTGCTGGCCGAACAGGCTGCCGATCAGTTCGACCGCGGTGCGCGCGGTGCGGCCACGCTCGTCGAGAAACGGATTGAGCTCGACGATGTCGACTGATCCGACCACGCCGGAATCGTGCAGAAGCTCCATGATCAGATGCGCCTCACGATAGGTCGCGCCGCCCGGCACCGTCGTGCCCACTCCGGGTGCGACGCAGGGGTCGAGAAAATCGACATCGAAGCTGACATGCAGCACGCCGTTGCTAGCCCTGACGCGCTCGATGACGCGGCGGATCAGCACGGCGACGCCGAACTCATCGATCTGGCGCATGTCGACAACCCTGATCCGGCGCGTGCGCATCAACTCCTTTTCGAGCTTATCGATTGAGCGCGCGCCGAACAGGTCAAGCCGATCGGGACCGATCGGGGCACGGGGATCATCGCCGAGCAATCCGTCGAGGCCGGGTTCGCCGCACAGGAATGCCGCCGACATGCCGTGCATGTTGGCGGTGATCGTCGTCTCCGGCGTGTTGTAGTCGGCATGTGCATCGAGCCAGAGCACGAACAGCTCGCGTCCGCGCTCCTGCCAGTGACGCGCCATGGCATTCACCGATCCCATCGACAGCGTGTGATCGCCGCCGAGAAAAATCGGCAGCGCGCCGGTTTTTGCGATCTCGTAGCCTCTGCGGCTCAGGACGCGCGTCCAGCGCTGAATTTCGCGGTAGTGATTGGCCTTGTCTGGGGGCCTGTCGGCGAGGTCCCGGAGCTCGGCCACCGAGAGATCGCCATAATCGACGACCTCGAAATCCAGGCTCTCGAGCAGTGTCGCAAGGCCGGCGGTGCGGAGCGCCGCAGGGCCCATCAGGGTACCGCGCTGCGAAGCCCCCATGTCGATGGGAGCGCCGAGCAAGGCGATGCGCCGGGCTCGATCCGTCGTGGTCCGGTCGGTCACAGCTGTCTCCTGAGATCAGCAAGGTTGAGCCAGCCTAACAGAGATTCGCATCCGTCGTTTCACGGGGGGCGGTCCGCGCAGGGGCGCATCATCTCGGAACAAAAGCTTGCGCGCCGAATTGCTCATTCAAGGCCGGTACCCGCCGTAAAAACCACGGCGCCTGTCGCGGATAGCCAAAGGTCAAGCGACCCGCTGTTCAGAACGAGCGCTCGCGCGGATAGCCAAAGGTATCGGCCTCCGTCACATGATCAGCCTGGAGGTCGCGCACTTGAGCACGGAGATCCCGCAGTCCCCCTCGCATCCCGGCATGGCCGAGCGCGCCATCGACGCAGCGACGGAGGTATCCCACACTGTCGGCGAGATCGCAGGTGGCCTTCATGCTGCTGTCGACCGCATAACCTCCGCAATCGACGACGCACGGAAGCCTGGAAAACCCCTCGCGACCGTCGCCGCAATCACGCGCGAAGCACCGCTTGCCAGCCTGTTCGTTGCTTTCCTGTTCGGCGTCGCCGTGGCACGTCGGCGCTAGAAGGACATCAAACTTGCGCCACTTCGGCTTGGCGCCTGAGAGCTTCCGCGCAACGTCTTTAGCGTTGGGAGGCAAATAGCGCTTCTAGGAGTGCCCTTGGCGTACTTTCGGAAAAATACCCAGCAGGCGTGTCCCCGTCGGTCGCCGCAGAACAGGGCGACCTGCAGCGATTGGATCATCATCGCAATGAGAGCCGGACCTCCCCTCACTAAACCCATCCTAATTGTCGCGCGATAGGCAGCGGCGTTTTCGAGTGCCGCAGAATGATTGATCCGCACCAGGTGAATACGATTATCTCCACGACCATTTGCGCATTTTTTGCACATCACCCAGACGCAAAAATTGGAATTGAAGAAGCCAAGCTGCTCGCGAAGCAAATTGCGGATGCTCTCAACGAGGCGGGACTGCAGATTTCTGCCCCCGATACGGCGAGTCCAGAAGCTGACTAGATGCCGCTGGGCGATCGTCCAGAGCTCATGTGCGCCACTCTTCCTGACCGGAGATCGGCTGACGTTCAGCTGGTTCGTTCCTGGCGCTCAGCCAGTTGGGTTCTCAATCACAGCTCCGACTCTTTCGATCCTCTTCGGCACCAGAATTGAGCTGCTTATGACAAGAAGGGCTTGCAGTAGCGGTGCACACCACGGACGAAGGTCGACGCCCGGGCCGCACGTGGGGTAGACCATAAGGCCACCTGCGCCCGTTGGCTGATATCTACTCCTATCGCAGCTGCCGCTAATGGCTCCTGAGTTGTATTGCGGTCTCGACTTTGACGAAGATCAGGTCGCGCTCTCGCCCATCCCAAGTGCGCTCTGTGGATCGAATCCACTGCGAAGCGGGTCATAGGAACAATTCAAAAAACCGTGAGTTTGACTACAAGAAATCCGAAAAGCGAGAGAGGGATGCGATGAGGCGGTCCGTGGAAGAATTGAGGCGTGAATCCGAGCGAAGTCGCGCTGAGTTGGCCGCTACGGTCGATCGGCTGAAAGAGCAGGTCTCGGAGACGGCCGAGGACATCCGCCATAAGGTGTCGCCGCAGCACATCAAGTCGGAAGTATCCGACTATGTCACCCACACGACAAAGAGCTGGGTGGACGGACTGAAACAGCAAGTTATGGACAACCCGATGCGGAGCGTGGCCGCCGGGACCGCCGTGGCGGTTCCACTCCTACGCTTGGCGCGTGGTGTCCCCTTGCCGCTTTTGATGATCGGTGCCGGCTTGGCGCTCACCTCGAAAACTGTGCGAGACCGCGCCGCCGAGGTTTCCGGCCCTGCGATGGACAAGGCGAACGAGGTTTTCGAGGACATGGCGGATCGAGCGCGCGCCATGCAAGGCGATCTCAGGGATCAACTATCTTCCGCCCGCAATCAGGCCGCGAGCATGGCCGACGAGGCGCAAGATTCGACTGCCGGTCTCGCGGCGGATTTACGCGCACGGGCCTCCCAGGCCGCCGAGACGATTGGCGAGAAGCTCAAGAGCGGGGTGGATGCGGCGAAGGACAGTGCCTCCGCAGCTAAGGACGCCGCCGGAAGGGCGCCCGAACAAGCTCGCGCGATCATTAGCGATAATGCCGCGCTAATCGCCGGTCTTGGGGTGGCGATCGGAGCCATTATCGCAGCCGCTCTTCCGGAAACCAAGGTTGAAGCCAAGGCAATGGGCCAAACGAGCGACGGCGTGAAGCGCGCCGCTGCCGAGGCCGCTCAATCGGGGTTTGACGCGGCCAAAGATGCCGCAATGTCGGCAGCCGACGCGGCAACAAGCAGAGTCGCTGAGGCCGGCCTTGGTGAGCATGCCAGCCGCATGACTCAGAACCTCGCTGACTCCCTCAAGACAGCCGCCGACGACGTCGTCGGAGCCGCTTTCAATCCCTCCCGCAATTCCAATACCTGAAGGAACGCACCATGAGCGATCTAGACCTGAGCAGAGGCACGAATTCAAATGAAGATCGGAACGCGGGTTCTCCGAAGAACCTGAAGGACCAAATGGCGGAGGCTGGAGCGACTGTGAAGCAGCGGGCCGACGAGGCCTTCCGGGCAACCGCTGACATCGCCCAGGACAAGTTCAAGGAAGCCGGGGATGCGGCCAAGGACCTCGCTTCGGGGACCATGGACCAGATTCGCGGCCAGGCACGCGAGCAGCAGCGGACTGGAGCCGAGTTCATTGAGCGACTTGCCGGCAATGTTCGGGAAGCGGCTCGCGCCTTCGAGAGCGATGTGCCTTTTGCCGCCCGCGGCATCAACTCCGCCGCGGACTATGTTGAAGATACCGCCGAGAAGATCCGCAACGGCAGCTTCCGCGATCTCCTCGATGGCGCAACCGATTTCGCGAAGCGTCAGCCAGCTGCTTTCCTCGGCGTCTCGGTGCTCGCCGGTTTCGCCGCCGTCCGCTTCTTGAAGGCCTCCGGCGGTGACTCGCCTTCATCGCGACCTGGAACGAACAGTGGAACGTCCTCGACGCAGGGCAACGAATGGCGCGGAACCACGTCTTCCGCCAAGGCCGGTCACGCATCAATGCAGGGCTCATCGGCGCCCGGCAACAATCCGCAGCGAACAACGTCCTTCAAAGGCGGCAGCGTGTCATGACCATTCAGCATGATATCGAGACAAGCCAGAACGATCTTCGGACCATCTCCACGCTGGTAGCCGAAGCGATGGGCCAGTTCGCCAAGCTGTTCCAGAACGAGATCGACTTGGCCAAGGCTGAACTCAGCGACAGAGCGCAGAAGATAACGGGAGCAGCAGGCCTCCTTGCCGGTGGCGCTCTCCTGGTGATCCCTGCCCTTGTGATGGCGCTGTTGGCGCTGTCCGCGGCGTTGATCTCCGCGGGATGGTCTCAACCGCTTTCCTACCTGACATCCGCGATTGTCGCTGGCGCCATCGCGGGCGTGCTGTTTGCGGTCGGCATCAACCGGCTGGACGCCCGTAATCTTGCGCCGCGGGAGACCATCCGGCAGCTCGAAAAGGACAAGGACACTGTGAAGGGAATGGTCCGATGAGCAGCACGCAAACTGGCTTTTTCGATAGTCTGATCGCAGCGGCCAAGGAAAATCCCCTCGCCGCCGTCCTTATTGGAGGCGGCGCGCTGTGGCTTATGGCTGGTGACGACAGGATCAAGGGCGCGGCTCGGTCCACGGCGGCTGCCGCGTCCGGTGTGGTCGATAGCGGAGTGAGCACGATGCGGACGACGGCATCGGCGCTCCAGCGCACTGCGGCGCCTCCCACGGCGCCCGAAATGGATCACGTAGGGTCACTCGATGGCGACGATACGTTGCGGTCAGCCAAGGGCGCCGCATCCAGCGTTCTGTCAGACACCGCCGACAAGATGAGGGCCCAGTTTGAGAGCGGCGTAGAGATGGTGCGGGACGGCTTCGCCAAAGTAGGCGACCAGGTTCCGGGCGGCGAAGCCGTCTCAAAAGCAAAGTCGTCGTTGTCTGATATGCTCGAAAAGCAACCGCTGGTGCTTGGCGTCGTCGGCTTGGCCATCGGCGCTGCAGTCGCAGGGGCATTTAGAGCAACCGACATCGAAAATGAGTATGTCGGAGAGACCAGCGATGCTGTGAAGGCCGACCTGAACAGCCGTGTTGGTGCCGTCTCGCAGGCGTTGCGCGAAAACTCCGACACGCTGTTGGCAGAGGTTTCCGATACCGGCGGCGAGGCTCTGGATCGGATCAGGCAGACCGGGATCGATGCAGTCGAAGCAGCCCGTGAAAAGGCCAAGTCGTCCTGATGTGCTGTGGCCACGAAGAGTCGTCGCGACGTCCGCGGCGACTCTTCCGAATTATTCCGCGTAAATCAGTGCATCATCCAGGTGCCCAGCTCGCTCTCCCCGATTCGTGATCAGCGCGCCTCGTAGCAGTAGATCCGCTTCGGGGATGCTGTGCGCGCTGTCGGTAAGAACAGCTCCTGGTCATCGCGATGACCACTTGTGGTCACAGTGCCAAGATCTCAACGTCAGCAACTCTGGTCCGTCATGCCTTGATAAGCGGATCTCTTGGGAGGGGCCGACACTTCGCCGATAAGCCAGATACGGAAGATCGATCAGCTTTCTGGTTTTCCCGTCAGCGGCCGTCCTGCGACTTGAGCGATGTCGCGGGAACCTTCATCGAAGCTCAAGTGTTCAGGCGGCACTGACGGCGGCGCACTCGGCTGCGAGGAATTGCCGCTCGAATGCTTCCGCCGGCATCGGACGGCCGAAGAAATAACCCTGGCCTTCCTCGCATCCCATGCTCACCAGGAAGTCGGCCGTCGCGCGATTCTCGATGCCTTCGGCCACGACTGTCAGTCCGAGCTGTTTGCTGAGGCCGATGGTCGACCCGACGATCGCGGCATCGTCGGAATCCGCGAGCAGACCGAACACGAACGACCGGTCGATCTTGAGCCCGTCGAGCGGAAACTTCTTCAAATAGCTCAGGCTTGCATAGCCGGTGCCGAAATCGTCGAACAGGACGCGGACGCCGAGCTGCTGGATGCGTTTGAACATGTCGAGCACGCGCGCTTCATCATGAAGCAGGATGTCCTCGGTAACCTCGAGCTCGAGCAGCGACGGCGTGAGCCCCGTCGCTTCGAGCATCCCCGCAACCGAATGCGCCAGATCGCCGGAGTGCAACTGCGAGGGCGACAAATTGATCGCGACGCGCACTCTGTCGCCGGACAATTCCCAGGCGCGTGCCTGCCGGCAGGCGGTCTCCATCACCCAGTTTCCGATCCGCTCGGACAGGGCCGAGCTATTGACCACCGGCATGAACTCTCCTGGCGAAACGTAGCCGCGCACGGGATGCCGCCAGCGGATCAGCGCTTCGGCCCCGACCAGGCTGGCGTCGACCAGGCGAACCTGGGGCTGGTAGAACAGCTCGAACTCGCCGCGATCGGCGGCAAGCGCCAATTCACTCTCCAGCGTCAGCCGGTTCTCCAGCTCCTCCCGGATCGCGCTCTCGAAGATCACATGGCTGCCCCGCCGGGTCAGCTTTGCCTTGCTCAGAGCGAGATGGGCATTGCTCAGGAGATCGTCGGCGTTGTGCCCGCCTTCCGGATGGATGGCGACGCCGATGCTGATTCTGACGCGATGCTGCCGCGTGCCGGTCGCAAGCGGCGCTTCGAAGGCGCGCGCGATGCGCTCGGCGAACTCTGCGATTGGCGGGTCGCCATCGGCGCCTTTGCGCGCAATGGCGAATTCGTCTCCGCTAAGCCGGGCAACGACAGCGCCGCGCGCCTCGGCTCTCAGGCGACCAGCGACCGCCTGCAGCACGAGATCTCCGGCCGAATGACCCAGCATGTCATTGATGCTCTGGAAGCCGTCGAGCCCGATCACGAGCAGGGCGACCTCGCAAGGGCGCTGCCCCGCATCCGCGATCATGCCGACCAGCCCTGCATGCAGCGTGTTGCGGTTGGCAAGACCGGTCAGTGCGTCGTACTCGGCGAGATATCTGACGCGTTCGGCCTCACGCTTGCGGACCGAGATATCGCGCAGGATGGCTCCGTACTGGAAGCCGTCCGTTCCCTGCCAGCCCGAGAAGCTCGCCTCGACCGGGAAAGTTTCACCGTTCTTGCGCCGCCCTTCGAACTCGACGACGACCGCCCCGCCAGGGACCAGGAGGGCCTGGCGCGCGGCGTCGCGCATGGACGGCCTCGCGTCACCGTCCACCGACACGGCGCACAGCGTTTCGAACGGGCGGCCGATGATCTCGGCGGGCATATAGCCGAAGGTCGCACTGGCGCCGGGATTCCACACGGTGATCAGCTGACCTTCGTCGGTGCAGACGAGGCCATCGCCGAGCGACATCGCGATACGATGAAAGCGGCTTTCGGCGATGCGCCCCAAGAGACCGCGGAAATCGATTTCGTCGAGTGCGATCGCCGTCAGATAAGCCACAATCGCGATGTGGAACAACGATGTGTCGATGATGAAGGGCCATCTTGCTTGCACCAGGACCGCCAGCAGCTCGAAAACCGCCCCGGCCGAGATCAGGATTGCGGCGCGAATTCCCGGTCCGAAGCGGCGCCACGAATACACCATCAGCAGGCAGATCCCAGCGACACCCAGGATCATGCCGGTATCGGAGGTCCAGCGCAGCATCCGGTTCTGGAGGATCGATTCCGCTGCCAGCGCCTGGAGGATGGGTCCGGAGATAATACGGCCATTCGGAACGCTGAAGCGGTCGCCGAGCTCGAGCGCCGTCGCTCCAATGATGATCTTCTTGTCTCTCAGCTTGTCCAGAGCGCCGGTTTCGCCGCGGAGCACGTCGACATAGGAGACACTCGGAACCGAGTTCGCCCGAATGCTGAAATCGATCAGGAAAGGCGGCCGCCGATTGGCGTTCTGCCCGGCCAGCACGACGGCCATCGACGGCATCACGGCATCGCCGAGCTTCTCGCCGAACGGATAGCGGCGAACGAGCCCGTCGGATTCGATCGCGACATTGACCAGCGCCGGCCACGACTGGTTGCCGAACGGCTTGAGGGGGCGATTGATGTGAGCTGCGCCGCCATTCGGCGCGGGCTGCTTGAAGGACGGCAGGATGGTCGAGCCGCCGGCCTTACGCAACGCGTTGACGAAAGCCTCGTCGGAGGCGGGATCGGATGGCGAGCTGAAATCGACGTCGAAAGCGACGTCCTGCGCCCCCGCGGCCTCTAACCTGTGCAACAATTCCGCGTGCAGCCGGCGCGGCCAGGGCCACACCCCGATCTGGTCGATCGAGGGCGCGTCGATGGCCACCACGACGACGTTGCCGCTCGCGGCACGCGATTGCCATGCGAACCGCAGGTCGGTCAGCGCGTTGCGAAGCGCACCATGCCACCCCGTGGACAGCACGATCGCCAGCGCGGTCACGACTAGAATATGCGGACGATAGCGCGTCACTCCGATCCTCCCGCGCACCTGCTTCTGCAGGTACGCCCCCTCATCCCCTACGAAATCGCCTCAGTGCTTGTTGTGGCCAAAGGCATTGCCGTGGCCATTGCTGCCGTTGCCGCCGCCGTTGCCGTTGCCGTTGCCGTTGTTGCCCCTACCGTTACCGGTGGCGCCGTTGTTGCCGTTACCGTCGCCGGAATTCCCATTGCCGGAATTGCCGTTACCGGAGTTGCCCTTGCCGGGGTTGGACTTGCCACTGGAATTTCCACTGCCGCCGCCAGAGCCGTCGCTGGACGCACCGGCCGTCGTCGCGGCTATTGTCGTGCTGGCGGCCGAGGAGCTGGTGCTGCCAGCCGTCACGCCGCTGCTCGTGGTGACCGCAGTCTGGCCGGTGCTGTTGGATGCCGTCGTGCTCGCTTTCGAGTCGCTCCAGACCGTCTCGGTGCCGGCGTGCGCGTTGCGCACTTGTCCGGGGGCACCGCCGCCGTGGGCGAGCCCGTGCGTGACCTTGTGGACGTTGAGCTTGACCTCGCCCAGCGAACTCGAGATGCGCACGACGCCGGGCTTTGCAGCACCGCCCTTGGACGCGTGAGCTCCGGCCGCCGGTTGCGATGGCTTGAGCGCGCCGGCCGCCTTGGCGCCCTTGTCGATCGGACCGAGCGCATGGATCGCATGGCCGCTCGCGGCGTTGCGCGGGGCCGACAGACCCGATTTCGGCACCGGGACGCGCTCGATGCTCGAGGCGCGCGGCTTGCCGTGCTCGATCGGATTGAAGGTACCGGAGCCGCTCAGAGAGAGGCCGGGCTTGCCATGCTCGAAGACGGTGGCGGCCTGCCCCGGCAGGACCTGGGCGATCTGCCCGGTCTTGAAGTCGGAGACCTCGACTTGGCCGCGAAGCACGCCCACCTTGGTGCTGCCCGCATTCACGGTGACGCTGAACTGGGTGCCCTTGACCACGGCGGCGAGATAGGGCGTCTCGACCTCGAAGTGCTTGACGTTGCGCTTCTCGACCTCGAGCAGGATCGAGCCCGCCTGCTGGATGATGGTGGTCGAGAGACCGTCCTTTTTCTCCGTCGGCAAGCCGACCACCGAGTTGGGAGAGATCAGGATGGTCTCCTCGCCGCGGACGAGGAGCACGCGGCCATTACGTCCGGTACGAATGGTGTCGCCGGGCTTGAGCGCCTCCTGCTGACTCAAGGACACTTGCTGAGCGCCGCTGGTGGCGACCCACACCTCGCCGGTGGCCTTGCCAACCGACCAGACGCCATCATCCGCAGCGGATGCGGCGGAAGCCGTTCCCAGCATCAGCGCAGCCGCCAAGGCGCACCGCATTCCAACCTTGTTCAGCATGACGATCCTCAGTCCGCGTTACAGCCGGCCTTGAGGGGTATCCGAAATCACTCAACATAGGATTAGCAGGAAGCGACCACCGGAGCGGTCGCGTTAACCATTCGTTGACCATAAAAAACTATGAAAAATCATGTGGCTAACGAACCCTTACCGCTTCACGGGCGCATCTCCGTCAAACTACGAGGACAAGCGAGTCGCGCGCGTTCGGAAGCGGCATCTCATTACCACAGCGGTGCTGTTGGCGCCGATCTTCGCGGGAGTTCCTCAGGCTTTCGCGCAGCAGGCGAACCAGCCGGGGTTCGATCCGCGCCAACCTCAGAAATATTTTGAAAACCAAACCGAGCGGGAATCGCTGAGCCGTCCGCCGGTCAGGCTCCCGACAGTCGACCAGCCCAACACCGGCGGCGATACCAAGCCTCAGTTCATGCTGCGCGGCATCAACGTCAGCGGGGCCCGGGCCGTTTCCCCCGATCGTATCGCCGCGGTCTATCAGCCTTATGTCGGCAAGAAGGTTTCGCAGGCGGATCTCGCCGCGATCGCCGGCGCTATCAGCGATCTCTACCGCGCCGATGGTTTTCACTTGAGCCGGGCGATCGTGCCGCCGCAGGACATTGCCGACGGCCTGCTCCGGATCCAGGTGATCGAAGGCGCCATCGTGCAGGCCGAGCTGAAAGGCGATGGCGCCGAGCAGTTCGGCGTGAGACCGATGCTTGGGCCGGTTCTGGCCGAGCAACCGTCGCGCCTGGCAACGCTGGAGCGCCAGCTCTTTCTCGTCAACGGCAGACCTGGCGTCCGGATCACCGATACCGCACTGGAGGAGATCGGCGGTGCGACCGGCCGCTTCCGCCTCATCGTCTATTTGAAGACGTGGCACGTCTTCTCCTCATTCGGTCTGGACAATCTCGGCTCATCATCAGTCGGTCCGTGGCAGACCTACGCGACCGGCGCGTTCAACTCCTATCTCACACCCGGCGACACGCTGGCGGTCAACCTGTCGACCATCGCCAACGACCCCCGCCAGCTTGGCTTCGCGCGGCTGTCCTACGACGCACCTGTCGGCGTCGACGGCGTGCGTCTCGGCGGGTCCGTGCTGTACAGCGCGGTTCGGCCGGGCGATGCCCGCCGCCTCGACAGCGACATCACCACGACCGAGGCCTTCGAGCTGCGTGCCAGCATCGTCCCATTGCAGTCGCAATCCTCCTCGCTGACCCTGACCGCGGCGACGACCTTCAGCAACGTGTCCGAGCATGACCTTTACGGCCCCTGGTACAACGACCACATCAGGACCGCGAGCCTGACCGCCGACTATCGGCTCCAGGATCATTTCGGCGGCACCAATTTCGCGACGCTGACCTACCGCCAGGGCCTCGACATCTTCGGTGCCTCGCATTTCGACGACGACCTGTTGTCGCGCGACGGCGCGTCATCGAACTTCTCCGTGCTGAACCTCTGGTTCACGCGCTACCAGACGCTCAACGACGTCTGGTCGCTCAAGCTCTCCGCTGCGAGCCAGACGGCGTCACGGCCGCTGTTCACCTCGCAGCAATTCTATCTCGGCGGCGCTGCCTTCGGGCGCGGCTATGGCGCAGCCGAGATCAGCGGTGACAACGGTCTTGCCGGCTCGCTCGAACTGCGCTTCGACCAGAAGCTCAATTTCCGCTACTGGACCGGCTATCAGCTCTACGCCTTCGGTGACGCCGGTGCAGTCTGGAACCACGGTTACCGCCTGAGCGAGGGCCTGTCGCTGACCTCGGCCGGAGCTGGCGTGCGGTTCTTCCTGCCGGACGATTTCCAGGCCGATCTCGGCGTGGCCGTCCCCCTGAGCTACCGGGCGCCCGACAACGAGCGCCGCAGCCCGCGCTTCCTGTTTACGCTGTCAAGCGCGTTGCGGCTCTGCTCCGAACGCGGCAAGGGCGGTTGTCTGTAAACGCCCCTGTCCTTCGCGCTGTAGCCCCCGACATGCAGCCCTTTTTTTGACCCCAGGCGCACAGCCTTGCCTAAATTTAATCCCGTAACTTGCTCACGATCGCTCGATCCGGGAGTTCCCAATGGCCATGTTCAGTCAAAAGTGATTTGAGACGGAACCATGAAAAGGGTGTTTGCAGTTCTGGCGTTTCTCTGCGTCCTCGGGGTCGGCCAGTATTTCGTCGTCAGCCGGTTCGCGATCCGCCATGAGGTGTTGACCCTGTTCGACGCCGTCCGCCAGCGGCCGATTGCGGTCGAAATCGCTGTACGGCGCGACTACGAGACCAAGGCCAATCTTGGCCTCTGGAAGCTCCCGCTCGCCATCATCAGCAATGGCAATACCGTCAAGGCCACTGAATATTCCTTCCTGGCCAACGTGCTCGCCGCACGCGGTTATCTCGTCGCCAGCATCCAGCAGGATCTGCCGAGCGATCCGCCGCTGATGACCAAGGCCGGTCAGCAATATGTCGGCCGGCGCGAGGTCTATATCCGCTGCGAGGCCAACATCCTCTTCACCCTGGGCGAGTTGAAGCGGCGGCAGGAGAATGCCGACTACGACCACATCACGCTCGTCGGCCATTCCAACGGTGGCGACGTTTCGATGTATGTCGCCCATCAGCACCCGGAGCTGGTGTCGAAAGTGATCACGCTCGACAATCTGCGAGTGCCATTCGTGCTTAGCGACAACATGAAGATCCTGTCGTTCCGCTCGAAGGATCCGCATTTTGTAACCGATCCCGGCGTGCTGCCGACGCCGGAAGAGGCCAAGGCGCGCGGCATCGACATCATCCATACTGGCGCACAGCATACCGAGATGAGCGATCGCGGTCCCGATGCGGTCAAGGAGAAGATCCAGGCGACACTCGACCGCTTCCTGCGCGACAGCGCCAGCAGCGCGCTCGCCCCGGCCGATACACGAAGCCCGATGATCATGAACCCCGGCGACTATTAGTCCGGCCCCTTTGCGGCAGATCAAGGCTGCCGCAAGCCTACCCCGATAGAAAGAGCCTCGCCATCTCGGAGAGGCACGTGTCGCACTCCATCGAAAGCCTTGATACGAAAAGACTCGATACGACAAGCTTTGGCCTGCCCGCGGCAAGGACGCCGAGATTCGCCCGGCATCTCTATCGCTCGGCTCGCAAGCTGCTGCGGTCGATCATCGCCCGCATCGACCTCTCGCAGTTTCCGGGTTCGTGTTGCGGATGAGGACGGCGTCGCTAGCCAACAACACACAGGGTTGCCCTATGCACCGGCATTTGAGACGAATTTGCCTGCTGGTTGCCGTGGCCTTGAGCGTGGGCACGTCGTCCGCTCTCGCCGCCGACGCAGATCACGGCGCCGACCTTGCGAGGCGCTGGTGCGCCAGCTGCCATGTCGTGGCGAACGGCCAGACTCAGGCGAGCGCCGACGTCCCCTCTTTCGTGTCCGTTGCGCGCAGGCCTGACTTCAGTTCGGAAAGACTCGCCTTTTTCCTGCTAGACCCGCACCCGAAGATGCCGAATTTCCCCTTGAGCCGGATCGAAGCCGCCGATATCGCGGCCTACATCGCATCGCTGCGTTAGCAGAGCGACCGATTGGTCAAGACACCTGCGACAGATGCAAATCCCTGCCTGAGAACCGACAGGGATCAGCGGAAAGGGTGATGGGCGGCGAATGAGGTCCATTCGACGGCCCATCATGGACCAATACCAGTGCGGATATTCACGCCGTGCAAGTCCAATCTGTGGACGCGCCGTGAATACACCGAGAATTAGGACTTGCCCTTCCCCGGTTGCATCAGACTGCCGGTCATCTGGCGCATGTGGTCTCCGGCACTGGTGAACTGGCTGCGCAGGAAATCCGATTGGATTCGCATCGCCTCCTGAAGGTCGGTCGCATGGACGAGCTTGCGGGCATGCTCGAACGCCGACTTCATGTTCTGCTCGGTGAAAGCGAGCGCCTGCTTCGACACGTCCGCCCCCGCGCCCGGAACGGTCGTCATCGATTTGGTGGCGGCTTCGAAAAACATGCCGAATGCCTTTTCCGCCTGGTCAATCGTCTTCTCGGCCAGGTCGCGCAGTTCGGCCGGAACTTCGAGCTTCGGTTCGATCATGGTCGCACTCCTCCCGTTTTCAGAACTGAATACCACACTTGCCGGATCGCCTGCCAGCGTCCAGCCCCGGGGAAGACGTCGCCCGGCGGCCTGCTGTGGCAGGAAAACATAAGGCCGGCGCGCAAGCCGGCTCAGGACAGGGGGTGTTCGGGGAGGGTTTCTTCGGTGGCGAGGTCTTCGACGAGCTTGATGACCTCGAAACGCTGCCGGGGCGCGAGCTTCAGAAAGGCGCGGAGCAGGCGCAGGCTTTCGACGGTGCCGCTTGCAGGCGCGCCGAGCTTGAGGTGCAGCTCAGCTGCGAAATTGAGGTTCTTCATCTCGCACCTATGACAAGCATCGGACTTCGTGATCCAACATCGAGGTCCCAACTAAGAACCCAACGCCACAACTGGATGCCATAACCGGATGCTATGGCGACGGCGCGCCTTCGGCCGGGGGGAAGCCCGATGTGTTCGCACGCCGAGCTACATGTGCAGCGCGCACACCTGAACAGGTTGCAACTATGTCAAGAAACAACCCCTCCGGCAAGCCTAACGGTTGGCGCAGCGATGCTTCGTCTGCATCGCACCACGGCAATTCCGGATAACAGGAATAGGGCCGGCCGTCACCCACCTGCGTCAAGAAGCGGCATCGATCAGGCATACAGCCTCGATTGCCGTCAATCGACGCTGCGTTTCGTGTTGTTTCGGATGTGAATGGACGTTGGTGGACGCGAACCAGTGCTTCTTCAGCGTATACACGTAATTGTTGAATCTGGCGTCGGCGGTTGTATCGTCGAAGAAATAGGCGTCGATCTCGCGCTATGGATCGGCAGCCACAGCGCGGCCTTCTGACCAAGAGACAAACTATGACGTTTGGATTTCATCCAACCCGTCCCCTCGAGCTCTTGGACTTGGACCTGCCTCTTCGCATCAGGATTCATCGGGCCGCATTTGTTTCCGGCCGTGAACTGTTTTCGAGGAGCAAACGACAAAGCGGTGGCGTAACAGTCACGCAGATCACGGGCGCCGTGGCCGATGCATTGATCGATTCGGGCGCCCCAGCACCAAAGGACGACGGCATGCTTTCTCGCTGCGATCTCATCAAGGGCGCCGCAGTCGCGCTTCTCACCTTCTCGACACAAAGCGCGTGGGCGCAGGAGACCAGGATGAACCTGTTCAAGATCGTCACCATCAAGGATGAAATCGTCGTCGGATTGTCGACGGAGGAGCTTCAGGCCCTCGGCGGCAATGATGCGAGCGCCGTTGCACATGCTCTGGCACAGAAGGGCGATCTCACCGTCTGGCAATACAACGTGCATCGCGGTCCGAACGGCGAATTGCAGCAGGCGCCGACCGCCAGAATCGGCCTTTTGGCCAACGCCTCGCTGCGGGTCGAGCCCTATGCCACGACCTACCAGATCCTACCGCATCCCTAAGCAGCGGACCGGCGCGCCCGCGACCGTGGTCGCGGGCGCGTTGTCATCTTCGTTGCCCTGCACGCAGTCTCCCCGTTTCCGTCGCAAAGCCATAGATCAGTGCCAGCCGGTCCAGGCATTCACGGAAACGTCGGGCAAAATAGTCGATCCAGCGCTGCGTACGGAGGGCGCGACGCTGGCCGATCTCGTCCATGGTCAGGCCCAGCACCAACACGTCGTGCACTAGCGCGGCACCGTCTGTGCCGAGTTCGCGCTCGATCCGGTTCAGCCGCAGCACCGCCTGGCGTTGGCTCTCGGTGACCGGCTCGCGCATGCGCGCGCCATCGACATATTCGCGAGTCGGGTCCATTGCCTGAGGGCCTCGCTCGGCCCTCTCCCAATCGTCCTGGAAGGCGCGCCCGCCCCGATACTGCGCCTCGTCGATCTGATGGTGCGCATGCAGCCGGCCGAGCGGATCACTGCGGATCGACCGCACGGCCATGATCTTCTCGCCGGGATCGAGCGCGAGCGGATTGTCCACCTCGACTTCCGCCACCTCCGCATTGAACGGTATCTCACGTGAGCGTCGGTCGTAGACATTCGCCAATTTAAAGGACCTGTTGCGTCGGACACGTGCCACTCGGATACTCCTTGCGAAATTGACGATTGAACGGGCGGTCGTCAGGTCAGGCGGCAGAGACCAGCCTCAGCACGACGGGGCCGGAGACGCGGGCGGATCCAGCTCCGGCGCGGCGCGTCAGGCGCGCATGCGGCGTGCAATAGCTCGAGCCCGGCTCACTTGGATGGCCGCAGAAGGTAATCTCCTCCCCGTCCTTGTCGCCGCCATAGGGATAGCGACAGTCCTCGGCAGCGAGTTCGACCAACGGGACCAGGCGCGGCTGGACGCCGACGCAGCGCAATTTGACCTGCGCGGCAGGCTTCGTCGCGGATTTCGGCGGCAGGTTCAGTAACGCGGGACGGTGCGGGAGGATAAGACAGGCTCCAGACGGCAGCACCGGCACGATCGACGGGCTCGTCATCCGCACCTGCACGATCAGCCCGAGCCGCTTGGCGCGGCCGACCACCGTGTTGCGCGTGTAAGCCGTTCCGAACCTTGCGTTAATCTGTCTTCCGATCTCCGCATAAGACAACCCCTTGAGAAAATAGTCGCGAAGCGCGTCGGAGTGCTCCGACGGCCAATGAGCCGGTTCCATGCTGCTGTCCTGTGATGCGCCTCCTCCGATCGCACGACCGCGAGGCGGAGCCTACATTCCGGTATTCCGAAGTCGAAGTCAAGCGATAATTCTGATATTCATAATTGCATCAATTCCGAATTTCGGATTACAAGAGACGGACGATGGACAATCGAGGGAATCACCATGTTGGACGCTGCAATGATCGAACGGGGCCTGGAAAAGACGGGCAAGAGCAAGGGCGGCCTGGCGGCTGCCATGGGCGTACGCCCCGGCGCTGTCTCGGAGATCCTCGGCGGCGAACGCCTGGTGAAGGCTTCGGAAATCATTCCGATCATGGAATATCTCGAGCTCAATCTCGCGCCGATCATGGGCCGCGTCGGGGCCGGTGCCGTGATCGAGCCGGATTATGAGCAGGTTCCCCCCGAAGGCCTTGGCGACATCGCGCTGCCCTTTCCGATCATGGAGGAGACCATCGCATTCGAGATCGTGGGCGATTCGATGCTGCCCAAATACGAGAGCGGCGACGTAATCGTAGTCTACAAGGACCAGCGCCATCCCCTGTCGAGCTTCTACGGCGAGGAGGCCGTGGTCCGGCTCAAGACCGGCGAGCGCTATCTGAAGACCATCGAACGAGGCAAATCCCCCTCCGTCGTCAATCTCAGCAGCTTCAATGCCAAGCAGATCGTCGGCGTGAAACTGGAGTGGGTCGGCGAGATCTGCCTGTCCATGCCCAAGGGGCAGCTGGAGCGGCTGCGCGCCAAGTCGGCGCGCCCGCGCAAGAGGAGCAAGTAGGCTGCAATTTCCATTTTTACGAAATTCACCTGACTTGATTCCGTTTTTCGGAAATACTCTGCCGTTCCCGACCATGGGCACGGCAGGATCGTTTCATGCAGTATTTCGTCGTGATGAGCGACTATGGGCGCCGCGGCCGCGAGGCAGTGGTCGACCCTGAAATCACCAGGCGCGAGGTCATTTCCCGCGTTGCCTCAGGTGAATATCGGAATATCTCGTTCATCCAGGAAATCGTGGAGAATTCGGTCGAAGACGTGACCGAGGCGATCCTCGCTGAGGCTGCCCTGCCCCGGATCCCGCCCGAAGAAGTCGACCTCCAGGCTCTCCGCCTCGATCACGCCCGCGATCTGCGTAAGCACGAGCGGACATAACGCAGGCCCAGGGCCGACCTTTTCCGTCCGATCGAATCGGAACGGGCCCTGGATTTCTTATTTTGACGCGTTTTCTCTACGCGAACCGGAATCCAGTTCGCTCGAAACGCTCTGCCAGCCTGCGCCACAGCCCGGTCGGAGATCACACCGTGAGGACGGTCGATCCCGTGGTCTTGCGCGCGGCGAGATCGGCATGCGCCTTGGCGGCGTCCTTCAGTGGATAGGTCTGGCGCACCTCGATCTTGACCGCGCCGGACTTGACGACATCGAACAGCTCGCCCGCCATCGCGACCAGGCTCTCACGCTTGGCGGCGTAGGTGAACAGCGTCGGCCGGGTGACGTAGAGCGAGCCCTTCTGCGCCAGCAGACCGAGATTGAGCGGCTCGACGGCGCCGGAGGACGCACCGAACAGCGCGGCGACGCCGAGCGGCGCGAGGCAATCGAGCGACTTCAAGAACGTATCCTTGCCGACCGAGTCATAGACCACCGGCACCTTCTTGCCGCCGGTGATCTCGTCCACGCGCTTCACGAAATCCTCGCGGCTATAGATGATGACATGGTCGCAGCCATGCTCCTTGGCGAGCTTGGCCTTCTCGTCGTTGCTGACGGTGCCGATCACGGTTGCGCCGAGATGCTTGGCCCACTGGGAGAGAATCAGGCCGACGCCGCCGGCGGCCGCATGCAGCAGGATGGTGTCGCCGGCCTTCACCCGATAGGTCTGCCGGATCAGATATTGCGTTGTGAGCCCCTTCAGCATCATCGCCGCTGCGGTCTTGTCGTCGACACCGTCCGGCAGCTTCAGCAGTCGGTCGGCCGGGATCAGCCGCGCCTCGGAATAGGCCCCGAGCGGCGAGGCGCCGTAGGCGACGCGATCGCCGGGCTTCAGATCGGTGACGCCAGGCCCGACCTCCTCGACGACGCCAGCAGCCTCGCTACCAAGCCCGCTCGGCAGTTGCGCCGGATAAAGGCCCGAACGATTGTAGATGTCGACGAAGTTGAGACCGACGGCGGTATGGCGGATTCGCGCCTCGCCCGGTCCGGGCTTGCCGACAATGACTTCTTCCCAGACCAGCACTTCCGGACCCCCAGTCTTGTGAAAGCGAATGGCATGCGTCATGGGCGTTGCTCCCTTATCGTTGAGGTCAAAATCCGAATATCGGATCGGGCTTTGAAATAGGTATTTGGTCCACCCGTCACAGTACAGAGACGTAACAAGAATGTCACAGCGAACGACAAACCTCCGCCGTTCCGCCTCTGTTCGAAAGAGTTGATGTCGGCCTTTTGCCGGCCGGCAGTAGCCTTCGCGCGGGTTTGGAGGTCGTCTGCGAAGGAGAGCCGAGATGCCAGCTTATGTACAGCATCATCAGGATATCGAGATCGCGCCTGTGATTTGCCCTGCTTGCATGGGGTTCCTTCCAATGTATGTGCGCGAGGTCGAACCGCATTGGGGTCTTGCCAAGATCGACTTCGTCTATGAATGCGCCGATTGCGGCGCCGAGGTCAGACAGACGATCCGCAAGCCGGAGTTGCTGCGGCACTGATCGCGCGGCCGGTTAGCCACCCGACTATTTGCGTTGAGCGGAAAAACGCCCATTCGCGCGGGTCTGGCCTCTCCCAAACGAGGCTTGTTCTTTGCCGTGAACGCAGGCAGAACAAGCCTCAATCAAGACCTTTGGGAGCGCCTTTTCGTGGCTGAACAGAAGCCCTCGACAGCGATCGAGGCAGTGGAGAGCGGCCTCGCCGCTCAAGGCTACATCGCGAGCCGGCAGATCGCGACCGCCGTCTATTTGTCGCAACAGATCGAGAAGCCGATCCTGGTCGAAGGACCCGCGGGCGTCGGCAAGACCGAGCTTGCCAAGGCGATCGCGGCCTGGCGCGGCCTGAAGATGATCCGCCTTCAGTGCTACGAAGGCCTCGACGAGGCCAAGGCGCTCTATGAATGGAAATACGCCAAGCAGCTTCTCTACACGCAGATCCTCAAGGACAAGCTCGGGGAAGTCCTCGGCGGCGCGCAGACTTTGCACGCTGCACTTAATCAGCTCCACGATTTCGGCGACGTGTTCTTCTCCAAGGAGTTCGTCGAGCCGCGGCCGCTGCTGCAAGCGCTGGAGCAGCCGGGCGGCTGCGTGCTCCTGATCGACGAAATCGACAAGTCGGATGCGGAATTCGAATCGCTGCTGCTGGAAATTCTCTCCGATTTCCAGGTCACGATCCCAGAACTCGGCACCGTCTCCGCGATCACGCCGCCAACGGTGATCCTCACCTCCAACAGCGAGCGCGATCTCGGCGACGCCCTGAAGCGGCGCTGCCTGCATCTGCACATCGGCTTCCCCGAGCAGCGGCTCGAGGAGCGCATCGTCGAGAGCCGCGTCCCCAACATTTCGCAGACGCTGCGGCGGCAGATGGTCGGCTTCATCCACGAAATCCGCTCGCTCGACCTGAAGAAGCTGCCTTCGGTCAGCGAGACCATCGACTGGGCACGCGTGCTGGTGCTCTTGCAGGCCTCGGAGCTCGACACCGAGATCGTCAAGGACACGCTCAACGTACTCCTGAAATACGAGGCCGACATCGAGGCGGCTCAGCCTCAGATTACGACCTTCATTGCCAAGGCAGCACGATCCAACGTCTTCGGTTGACGGCGATGCGCGAGAATATTCATCGTTTCTTCCGTGCGGCACGGGGCGCCGGGGTCCATGTCTCGCCGGCCGAAAGCATCGATGCGATGCGTGCGGTCGCGCAGGTCGGCGTCTTCGACCGGACGATCCTGCGCGATGCGCTCCTTCTGACGCTCGCCAAGTCGCAGGACGAAAAGCTCGCGCTCGGAGACTGTTTCGATCTGTTCTTCAGCCAGCCCGAGCCGCGGCAGGAACAGCCTGAAGCCGACAGCAACGATGTTTCGGAGGACGCGGATCAATCTCCGTCGTCGGGCGCGGCCAGCGATGCGAGCGCCGGTTCGCCTCCCGCAGAATTGGGTCCCCTCGCGCAGATGCTGCTGTCGCAGGATCGCAACGCGATCACCGCCGCGATCGCCAGCGCCTCAGGTGCGGCCTCCCTATCCGACATCCGCTACTCCACCCAGCGCGGCATCTTCTCCAGCCGCATCCTCGACGCCATGGGGCTCCAGCGGCTGCGCGACGATCTCGACGAGCTGACCGCGACCAATCCGGCACTGGCCGAGCGGCTTCGCTCCGCGCTCGATGCCTTGCGCGAAGCCGTCCGCGACACCGTCGCGCAGGGGCTTGCGCTCTATGCCCGCGAGGAGGCTGAAAACCTCCGCAACGAGATTCTACGCAACGCGCCGCTTGCCCGCATTGAGCGGCGCCATGTCGCGGAGATGCGCGCTCTCATCCGCCAGATTGCGCGGCGCCTGCGCGAGCGCTATTCGAAACCACGCAAGCGCCAACGGCGCGGTCATCTCGACGTCCGCCGCACGCTGCGCCGCAATGCCGCCTGGGGCGGCATCCCCTTTCTCACGGCCTGGAAGCGCAAGCATCGCGATCGGCCGAAGATCGTGGCACTCTGCGATGTCTCGGGGTCGGTCGCACAGGTCTCGGATTTCTTCCTGCTCCTGATCCACTCGCTGCACGAGGTGGTCGACGACGTCCATTCCTTTGCCTTCTCCTCGCATCTGATCGAAGTCAGCGACATCCTGGAATCGAAACCGCCGGAAGAGGCGATGGCCGAGATCATGTCCAAGGTCGGCTTCGGCTCCTCCGACTACGGCTCGTCGCTGGCCGATTTCGAGAAGGAGTTTATGAGCGCGCTGACGCCGCAGACCACGGTGATCGTGCTGGGCGATGCCCGCAGCAACAATCTCGATCCGCGCGCCGACATCCTGCGCCGCATCTCTGAGCGCTCGAAGCGACTGGTGTGGCTCAATCCCGAAGGACGTCTCGCCTGGGGCTTTGGCGATTCCGAGATGCCGCGCTATGCGACCTTCTGCAGCGTGGTGCGCCAGTGCGCCACCGCGCAGCAGCTCGAGCGCGCGGTGTCCGATATTGTGGCGACTTATCAGTAGGCCTTACCCACAGCCGACGTCAGTTTCGCCCCAGCTCCGTCTGAGCCACATTGCACTCCCGGAAATGATAGGCGATCTCGTCAAGCGCGCGCTGCTCCCATTCCTGAGCTTGCGCAAGCCAGAAAACCCGGCGCTGGAAATCAAGCGCGGCGCGCTCCCGGCACAGGGATTCCTGACTGCGAATTTCGACCAGTCTGTTCATGCACTCCACTCCTGCCATGTGAAGCCATTCCCCGCGAATCAGCGTAACAGAATCCGACCCTTCGTCTCATGCTTTCTGTGCATATTGCGACGCAGAATGAGACAGCAGCGCTTCCCGTGCAGTGCGGTAATTCGCGCACCAACATCAAGCCCACATCATCAATATGTGATCGAGGCGCAGGACGATCCGCGGGAGCGAGCGATCTTAACTCTTGTGGCGCAATGGCGTGCAGCAATTTGTGAAGAGAAGTTCTAAACGCCTCACCGAATTCCCGACTCATTGTCGTCGCACGGTCTTCATGCAGCGCCTCTAACAGAGGCGCACGAACGGCACTACGGCTTGAGGCAACATGAGCAACGACATCGACTTCGATCTTTCGCCAGACCAATGGGAGGTTCTGAAGGCGCTTCGCAATCCGGTGTCGAACGGTCGGCTTTCCAAGGCCTATCTCATCGAGAGCCTCGTCAAGCTCGGTCTTGTCGTCGTCTGCGACGGCGTGCCGGTTATGACGCCGAATGGACGCAAGGTGCTGGTACGCGGATCGTGTCGGCTGCTGGATCTCGCGGCGTGATGCGGCCACGCGCGCGCAGAACGCGACTGTAGGACCGCAAAATCGCCTGTCCACGTGACCGACGGCACCTGGAACGGTTTCCCGGTGCCGATGCGGATGCCGGTCGCACCGCAAAACGACCGAATAGACCTCCTCCTCAGCGAAAACCGCGACAATCTGGCACGCTAGTTGCTCCTTTCGACGATCGAGACGTCGTCAAAACGGGGGAGTCACCATGTCGACCATTGCCGCGGCCCCGGCCGCCGAGCCAAAGCCGCTCTACACGTCGCTGTTCGTCCAGGTCCTGGCCGCGCTGATCCTCGGCATCATTCTCGGCGTGGCCGCGCCGGATTTTGCCATCTCGCTCAAGATTCTGAGCGACGCCTTCCTGAAGCTGATTTCCATGATCGTGGCGCCGATCGTGTTCTGCGTCGTCGTGCACGGCATTGCCGGCGCGGGCGACCTCAAGAAGGTCGGACGGGTTGGCGTCAAAGCGCTGGTCTATTTCGAGGTGATGACCACAGTCGCTCTCGTGGTAGGTCTCATCCTGGCCTACACTCTCGGCCCCGGCCATGGCATGAACATCGACCCCTCGACGCTGGACGCCAAGGCGCTCAATACCTATGCCGACAACGCCCACAAGCTTCAGGGCGGCGGCATCGGCTCCTTCCTCCTCAACGTGATCCCGAGCACCTCGTTCGATGCGTTGTCGCGCAACGACGTGCTCCAGGTGCTGTTTTTCGCCGTGCTGTTCGGCGTAGGCCTCGCACTGGTCGGCGGCGAGAAGGGCAAGCTCGTGACGTCGATGATCGATGCCGCCTCGACCGTGCTGTTCCGCGTCATGGGCCTTATCGTCCGCGTTGCTCCACTTGGCGTGCTCGGCGCAGTCGCCTACACCGTCGGCAAATACGGCGTCGGCTCGCTCAAGCAGCTCGTCTCACTGGTGGCGCTGTTCTACGTCTCGGTCGGCATCTTCGTGCTGGGCGTGCTCGGCGGCGTCATGGCGCTTGCCGGTATCAACATCCTCAAATTCCTCGCCTACCTGCGCGAGGAGTTGACGATCGTGCTCGCGACCGCCTCGTCCGACGCCGTGCTGCCGCAGATCATGAAGAAGCTGGAGCGGATGGGCGTGAAGGATTCCGTCGTCGGCCTCGTGATTCCGACCGGATATTCCTTCAACCTCGACGCGTTCTCGATCTACCTGACGCTTGCGGTCGTCTTCATCGCGCAGGCGACCAACACGCCGCTGTCCTTCGGCGACCTCCTACTGGTGCTCGGCGTCTCCCTGATCACCTCCAAGGGCGCGCATGGCGTGCCGGGCTCCGCGATCGTGATTCTGGCGGCGACGCTGAACGCGGTGCCCAGCATCCCTGCGATCGGCCTCGTGCTGGTTTTGTCGGTCGATTGGTTCATCGGCATGGCTCGCGCGGTCGGCAACCTCACCGGCAATTGCGTTGCGACCGTGGTGGTGGCCGCCTGGGAAGGCGACCTCGACCGCGCCAAGGCGGCCAAGGTCCTCGACGGTGGCGAGCTTGTGGACGTGACGGCGGGGTAACGACCGCCGTTCAGTCATGCCACTGGAGGAGCGGCGTTCCATGCGCCCTCCTCCAGACGGAGAGGAAACGCGGAAACCAGGAGTGGGCCACGGCGCCCTTGTAGGCCCAGGTGCGATATTGCAGGCCGTGCTCCGAGATCAGTTCCTGATAGCCGCCGTGGACTTCGGTTGCGGTGCGAATGTCCTTCAGAATTCCCTGGGCGCAGGAACGGTAGGTATCGCTGCACGAGAATTCATCATAGTCCAGCATGCGATCCGCGAATTCGACGTTGAACGTCGGCCAGGAGGAACGTCCCTGATAGGCGGGAGCCGCGATCTTGTGGATCATCTTGTTCCGCGGATTATCCGCGGACACCAGGAAGTGGAATGTGCTGGGGATGCGAAAGCGCGGCTCCGCAATGATCAGATCCGCCGTGGCTGCGAACAGCGCGCGCTCGGCCGGCTCGTTCATATCCCAGAAGCCGCGATGCACACTGACGAAATCCAGCGCGACCGAGGAAACCCGGCGAGCCTCGGGGGCCATCCAGGGAATGCCCGATATAGCCACCCTTGCCGAACAGGCGGAGCAGGTCCCTCTTGTACTGCGCCAGGTCGCGTCCGAGCCGCCGCTTCAGCTCGTTCTCGTCGATGATCCCGAGCCGCACGCCCCACACGAAGGTCGTGTAGACGCAGGCATTGGTGACGAAACGCCTGCGCTCGGCGCGCGTGTCGGTTGCCGCAGAGCGCGGAGCACTGGCATCGCACAGCAAATACGTAGAGCCATCATCATTGAACGGCTCGAGCTCGCTTGCGAGCTGGAGGATCGCGCGCTTCAGATCACCGCAATATTCGGCCAGCAGCAGGCGACCGGCATGCACGCATTGCGACATCGCCAGATAGGATGACGCTCTCTCCTCGGCAGAGATCATCTGCCGCAGGCCGGCCAGAATGCCGAGCAGCGTATCCGAAGGGCGCGAGAAATAGTTCACGCCGAGATACCGGGCGCGCCCAGCCGGGACGACCGTCGTCGTGACGACGTTGGCGCGAACCGCTTCCAGCAGCAGGCGGACGCTCTTTTCGAGCAGACGAGCCCGGCGAACCGCATCCAGCGAATCCATGATGGTGTCGGGGTCGAGGATGTCGGGATAGAACCAGGCAAAGTCGCGCGGATAGTACGCAGAAGCGTGCGGCGCGCCCGTAACGAGAAAGGACTCAGATACCGCAAAAGCACTGTCCATCGAGTGCCGGTAAAGGTTCTCGATGGCCGTGAACGGATGATGTGACTGCCTCAGGAATCGATCACTAAGAAAATTCACCGCCTGAAGCGCGTTGGCAACGAAGGTCGCCGCCATACCCTGGTAAAATCGGTTTTCGCGATGGGATGGAGAAGAGATGCCGCTGTTCATAGGCGCCGTCGAATGGGTCTCGTGGTCCGGCGGGAGGCCGTCGCGGCTCCAGACCTGTCTGATTCGTGTCTCTATCCCGTGACTTGCGGGCTCAGTTTAGCCTTGCCGCGGCCGAAAATTCTCGATCAGCCCCAGCAACACCCGCGCGCCGGCGTCGGCATCGGCGAGCTCGACATGCTCGTCGGGGTGATGGCTGATTCCGCCGCGGCAGCGAACGAAGATCATGCCGACGTCGGCAATGTCGATCATGGCCATGCCGTCATGCCCCGCCCCGCTCGGCAGCTCGAACACGGAAAAACCTTCCGCTTTGATCGCCTGCGCGATCTGCTCCTTGAGCCAGGGCGCGCAGGGCACGGTGCGGTTCTCGTGGGTGACGTCGAGCTGAAGTGTCAATTGGCGGCGCTTTGCGATGGCCTCGATCTGCCTCACGACATCGGCGACCGCGCGCTTGCGGTGCATGTCGGTCGGCGCCCGCATATCGATGGTGAACGACACCTCGCCCGGAATGACGTTTGTTGCGCCGGGCCTCGCCTGGATGTAGCCGACGGTGCCGACCAGCCCACCCTCGTCGGTGCGGCAAAACTGCTCGATCGCACCGATGCATTCGGCCGCGCCCGCCAACGCATCGCGCCGGAGCGCCATCGGCACCGTGCCTGCGTGCCCCGCCATGCCGGTCAGCCGCGCGGCAAGCCGTGTCGCGCCCGCGATCGCAGTGACAACTCCGACGGGGAGGTTTTGCGTTTCCAGCACCGGCCCCTGCTCGATGTGCAGCTCGAGATAGGCAAGCAGCTCGCGCCGGGCCCGCGCGGCCGCGCCGATATGATCGGGGTCGAGCCCGAACTGCACCAGCGCATCGCGCATCGCGACGCCATCGCTGTCGCGTGTGTTGAGGACGCTTTCGTCAAAAGTGCCGGCCACCGCGCGGCTGCCGAGCAGGGTCGAGGCAAAGCGCACCCCTTCCTCATCCGCAAAACCGACGATTTCGATCGCGAACGGCAGGCGCTTGCCGCGGCGGTTGAGATCGGCGACGCAGGCGATCGCCGTGATCACGCCCAACGGCCCGTCCCATTTGCCGGCATCGCGCACGGTATCGTAGTGCGAGCCGAGCATCAGGCAGGGCGCGCCCGGCCGCTCCCCTTCGTAGCGCCCGCAGACATTCCCGATCGCGTCGAGACGTGCATTCATACCGGCGTCGTGCATCCAGCTCAGGATGAGGTCCGCCGCCTTGCGCAGCTCGCCGGTCAGATAGATGCGGGTGAGCTTGTCGCCTTCTTCCGAGATCGCCGCGAGCTCGTTGATCCTTCGCACGATCTCTTCGCCGAGCGAACCATTATGAACGGCGGTACCAGCAACCATCTCGGCGGGCTTTCCATCTCTTGGGACCGCGGCGACGGCAGTCCTGGCGGCTATCGATTCAAGTTCGATGCCAGCGAAATCACGCTGTCGACATCGTTCCGATCAGCGCGTGGTTAGCATGAATGCGATCGCCGGCAGACCACCCGGCCCTCGTCATGCACATGCCTAAGCCGGGTAAGACTGCTTAACTCCATTGCATACAATCATAAAATACTGCCTATATTTTCATCTGCTGCTTTCCTGATCAAGCTCGGATCACCGAAAATAGCAAATTACTCTCAATAACTTAAGTGGAAATCCTCCCTCGGTAGCCTCTGGCACGAAGCTTGCGACAATCTATCCCGGGCTCCGCCAGACCGGCGCAGCGCGAGATGAGGCGGTGCATCCGCCAAAGGGAGCAAGCAATGGAATTTGGCAGGATCTCACGACGTCATTTGTTGCAGGGCGGCGCGGCCGTCACCCTCGGTGCGGCGACGGGCATTCGTCCGGCCTTCGCGGCCGAGACCACCATCGGATTCATCTACGTCGGCTCGCGGGACGACTATGGCTACAACCAGGCGCATGCGCAGGGCGCGGCGGCGCTGAAGAAGATTCCCGGCCTCAAAGTCGTGGAAGAAGAGAAGGTGCCGGAGACCGACGCGGTCGAGAAGACGATCGAGTCCATGATCAATCTCGACGGCGCCACCCTGCTCTTCCCGACCTCTTTCGGCTACTACAATCCTCACATGGTCAAGATGGCCAACAAATTCCCGAAGCTGCACTTCGAGCACTGCGGCGGCCTGTGGAGCGACAAGGACCCGAAAAACGCCGGCAGCTATTTCGGCTACATCGATGAAGCCCAATACATCTCGGGCATCGTCGCCGGCTATAGCTCCAAGAGCGGCAAGCTCGGCTTCGTCGCCGCGAAACCGATCCCGCAGGTGCTGCGCAACATCAACGCATTCGCGCTCGGCGCGAGGCTTGCCAATCCCAAGACAACCACGCAGGTCATCTTCACTGGTGACTGGTCGATGCCAGTCAAGGAAGCCGAGGCCACCAACAGCCTGATCGATCAGGGCGTCGACGTACTGACCTGCCATGTCGACGGTCCGAAGACCATGGTCGAGAACGCCGCGCGTCGGGGCGCCATGGTGTGCGGCTATCACGTCAACCAGTCGCCGCTCGCGCCAAAAGCGTATCTCACGGGCGCCGAGTGGAACTGGGAAGCGCTGTACCCCAAGTTCGTCAAGATGATCGCCGCCGGCGAGAGCATTCCGAACTTCTATCGCGGCGGCCTCAAGGAGGAGATCGTCAAGACCTCGCCCTATGGCGAAGCGGTCTCCGCCGAGGCGCGCAAGCACGCCGACGACGTCAAGGCCAAGTTCTTGTCCGGTGACGGCTACGCCATCTTCAAGGGAGGGCTGGTCGACAACAAGGGCAAGACGGTGATCGCGGCCGGCACCGATCGCGGCCAGAAGGATCCCGAACTCGAGAAGATGGACTATCTCGTGGAGGGCGTGGTCGGGGCGACTTCGTGACGACGGAAGCTGCAGATCTCGCTGAAGCGGTCGGGACCGTTGCCCCGGCCGCCGATCCGGGATTCCTCCAGCGTCACGGCGGAGCGATCGAATATGTCCTGATCCCGGGCGCGGCGCTGGCCGGCGCGCTCGGGGTCTTCGGCATCTTCGTCGCGATGTTCGGCAAGAGCCCGCTCGACCTCTATTTCTACATGTACTACGGCGCGTTCGGCACCTGGTTCTCATGGCAGAACACGTTGACGCGCGCGGCGCCGCTGATCCTTACCGCACTCTGCACGGCGCTGCCCGCGCAGCTCGGCATGGTTATCATCGGCGGCGAAGGCGCACTCCTGATCGGCGCGCTGTCGGCAACCAGCGCAGCACTGGTGCTTCAGGGCATGCCGCCGCTCATCGTGCAGATCGCCATGGTCGTCGCCGGCGTGATCGGCGGCGGCCTCTGGGTCATGCTTTCGGGCGCGCTACGGCAATATCGCGGCGTCAACGAAACGATCTCGAGCCTGCTGCTCGTCTATATCGCGCTCGCGGCCCTCAACCATCTCGTCGAAGGCGCAATGCGCGACCCCGGCAGCCTGAACAAGCCGTCGACCCGCGAGATCGGCACGGCCAACATGATCGGATCGATCCCCGGCACCGATGTGCATTGGGGTCTCGTGTTCGGCCTGATCGCCGCGTTCGCCGCCTATATCCTGATCTATCACACTGTGTTTGGCTTCGCCGCGCGTGTTGCCGGCGGCAACATCCGCGCTGCGAAGATCGTTGGTCTCAATGTCAGCAAGCTGATCCTGATCGTTTGCTTCCTCGCCGGCGGCGCCGCGGGTCTTGCAGGCATGGTCGAGGTCGCCGCGGTGCAGGGGCGCACCAACGCGAACCTCGCCGCAGGCTACGGCTTCACAGGGATTCTCGTCGCCTTCCTGGCGCGGCAAAATCCGCTCGCCATTATCCCCGTCGCGATCCTGCTCGGTGGTATCAGCGCCAGCGGCGGGCTGTTGCAGCGCCGCCTCGGATTGCCGGATGCATCCGTGCTGGTGCTGCAAGGCATCATCTTCGTCTTCGTGCTGGCCAGCGATGCGCTCTACGGCCGCATCGGGTTTCTGAAGGGAAAGTCCTGAGATGGCAGACGGCTCGATCGGACTCTGGACCGTTCCGCTCGCCGTGCTCGGCGGCGCCATTCGAGTCTCGACCCCGTTCCTGTTCGTGAGCCTGGGCGAATGCATCACCGAGCGCTCCGGCCGCATCAATCTCGGCCTCGAAGGCACGCTGGTAATGGGCGCGATGAGCGCCTACGGAATTTCCTACCTTACGGGATCGCCGTGGCTCGGCGTGCTCGCCGCTGGCATCACCGGCGCGCTTCTGGGCGCGCTGCATGCCGGCATCTGCTCGTTGCCGCGCGTCAACGACATTGCGGTTGGCATCGCCTTGATGCTGTTCGGCACCGGGCTTGCCTTCTATCTCGGCAAGCCGCTGATCGAGCCCACCGCGCCGCGGCTGCCCGCGATCGATTTCGGCTGGTGGAGCGACATTCCACAGGTGCGCGCGGCACTACGGGTCAACGTGTTGTTCCTGATTGGTGTCGCGCTCGCCCCAACTCTCTACTGGGCCTTCCGGATCACGCGCTGGGGCCTCCTGATCCGCACCGCCGGCGAGAGTTCGGACGCCGCGCGTGCGATGGGCCACTCCGTGCTGTTGATCCGCTTGCGCGCGACCATGGTCGGCGGCTTCCTCGCCGGCATCGGTGGCTCCTTTCTGTCGCTGTTCTATCCCGGAAGCTGGAACGAGGGCCTGTCCTCGGGCCAGGGCATCACGGCCGTGGCGCTCGTGATCTTCGCGCGCTGGGACCCCTTGCTGTGTCTCTGGGCCTCGCTCGCTTTCGGTGGCGCCGCAGCGCTGGGACCCGCGTTGCAATCGGTCGGCGTCACCTCCGGCTACCACCTCTTCAACGCAGCCCCCTACCTCCTGACGCTGGCGATCATGATCATCACCTGCTCGCCGAAACGCACGTTGACCGGAGCCCCGGCCGAATTGTCGATCACCCGCTAGAGAGCGAAATCATGCCCGAGCGCACCATCAAGTCCGAACCCTATGCATGGCCCTATAACGGCGATCTGCGCCCCGAGAACACCGCGCTCATCATCATCGACATGCAGACCGATTTCTGCGGCGTCGGCGGCTATGTGGACAAGATGGGCTATGATCTCTCACTGACGCGGGCGCCGATCGAGCCGATCACGAAACTGCTGACGGCAATGCGCGCTCAAGGCTTTCACATCATCCATACCCGCGAAGGCCACCGTCCCGATCTCTCTGATCTTCCTGCCAACAAGCGCTGGCGTTCCCGGCAGATCGGCGCCGGCATCGGCGATCCCGGCCCATGCGGCCGGATCCTGGTGCGCGGCGAGCCCGGGTGGGACATCATCCCCGAGCTCGCGCCGCTGCCCGGCGAACCCATCATCGACAAGCCCGGCAAGGGTTCGTTCTGCGCCACCGATCTGGAGCTGATCCTGCGCGTGCGCGGCATCGAGAACATCGTGCTCACTGGGATCACCACCGACGTCTGCGTTCACACCACCATGCGAGAGGCCAACGACCGCGGCTTCGAATGCGTGCTGTTGCATGACTGCTGCGGTGCCACTGACAAGAGCAACCACGACCACGCGCTGAAGATGATCAAGATGCAGGGCGGCGTGTTCGGCGCGGTCTCGACCGCCGACGCCTTCATCGGGGCGATTTCGTGATCGTCGGCGAAACGTCGCCGCCATCGGGCGCCTTCGGCGTCGATGCCATCGCCATGACCATGCGCTTCGGTGATTTCCTGGCGCTGGACAATGTCGCGCTGAAAGTGCGGCCGGGTTCGTTCCATGCGCTGCTCGGCGAGAACGGCGCCGGCAAGTCGACGCTCGTCAAATGCATTATGGGCTATTACCACGCCACCGAGGGTGACATTCTCGTCGGCGGGCGCGAGCAGGCGATCGGCAATCCGAAGGACGCCCACGCCCTCGGCCTCGGCATGGTCTACCAGCATTTCACGCTGGTGCCGGCGATGACGGTCGCCGAAAATCTGGTGCTGGCGCGCGATGACGTGCCGGCTGTCGTGAACTGGCCGAAAGAGATGAAGGAGCTCGAGGCCTTTCTCGCGCGCATGCCATTCAAGGTACCGCTCAGCGCAAAGGTCTCCGACATCTCCGCGGGCGAGCGCCAGAAATGCGAGATCCTCAAGCAGCTCTACCTGAAGCGTCGCTTCCTGATCCTGGACGAGCCGACCTCGGTGCTGACCCCGGCGGAAGCCGACGAGGTGCTTGGCATGCTCCGCGACATGGTCGTCAAGGGCGAGCTGACCATCCTGATGATCACGCACAAGTTCCGCGAGGTCATGGCCTTCGCCGACGACGTCACGATCCTGCGCCGCGGCAAGCTCGCCGGCGCCGGCAAGGTGTCCGAACTGACGACGGACGCCATGGCGCGCACCATGATCGGCGCCGAGGAGCTGACGCTACAGCCGCCGCGCACCGGTGAGGCCGGCAAGGCGAAGCTGGAGCTGGCGAAGATGCGCGCGCGCGACGACGCCGGCGCCATCGCCGTGCACGACGTCTCCCTTACGGTCCGTGCCGGCGAGATCGTCGGCATCGCCGGCGTCTCCGGCAACGGCCAGCGCCAGCTCGTCGAGGTGCTGGCCGGGCAGCGCGGGGCTGAGAGTGGCGAGATCCGCGTCGCCGGCGATCCCTATCACGCCAGCCGCGAGGAGATGCGGCGGCACAATATGTCACTCCTGCCGGAGGAGCCGCTGAAGAACGCCTGTGTCGGCGGCATGAGCGTCGCCGACAACATCGCCTTCCGCGAATTCGACCGCGCGCCTTTCGCTAGCCTCGGCTGGTGGCTCAACCGCGGTGCCTTTCGCGTCGACGCCAGGAAGAAGATCGCCCAGTACAAGATCAAGACCCGCACGCCCGACACGCCGATCTCGGCGCTGTCGGGCGGCAATGTCCAGCGCGCCGTGCTGGCCCGTGAGCTCGGCGGCGACGTCGAGGTGCTGATCGCGGCCAATCCCTGCTTCGGGCTCGATTTCGCGGCGGTGGCGCAAATCCATGCCGAGATCATGGCCGCGCGCAACCGCGGCGCCGCGGTGCTGTTGGTCAGCGAGGACCTCGACGAACTCCTTGAACTCTCCGATCGGCTGGTGGTGATGTTCCACGGCGAATTCGTGTATGAAGCACGGACCAGCGAAGCCGATCTCACCGTGGTCGGCCGGCACATGGCGGGGCATTGACCAGGGAAGAGCGATGAGCGGCGGGTCCGAGCGTGACGAGCACTTCCTCCGCCTTTCCTTCGCGGTCGCCCGCCGTTCCCTCACGCACGGCAACCATCCCTTCGGCTGCATCGTGGTCGATGCCGAGGGCAAGGTCCTGATCGAGGCCGAGAACGGCTACATGCCGGATCACGACGGCACCGCGCATGCCGAGCGCCTCGGCGCCACGCAGGCCTGCCGCACGCTTGGCCGCGAGGTGTTGGCGAGAGCCACGCTCTATTCCTCCGCCGAGCCCTGCGCGATGTGCGCCGGCGCGATCTACTGGGCCGGCATCGGCCGTGTCGTCTATGGCCTCAGCGAGCACCGCCTGCGCGGCATCACCGGCGATCATCCGGAGAACCCGACGCTCGACTTGCCCTGTCGCGAAGTCTTTGCCAGCGGCCAGCGGCCGACAGAGGTTGCGGGGCCGCTGCTCGAAGACGAGGCCGAAGCGCTGCACGACGGCGTGTGGACGAAGTAGCAAACACCAATTCAATTTCGTAGAGCGGATTGCGCCTACGGCTCATCCCCTACCTTCCTGCCCACAAACGAAGATGACGCCGCGGAGGTTTGACGCGGCGCCATCGTCGTTCACCTGAAGCGTGTCAGGTGGCTAGAATTTCACAGTGACACCGGAGTAGAGCGAGGACTCGGTGCAGGAGCCGGTGCTCACCCTCGCGCCACCGGCCAAAGTGGTGCAGGCCACGGCGTTGTTGTGATCGAGGCCGAACTTGTTCTGCCAATAGCGATAGGCGACCCAGACGTCGACGAAGTGCGAGTACTTATCACCCCAAATCGCCTTCGAGGCATCGAGGGTCAGGCGGATCGGCTCGGAGTTGAACTCGACCTTGGTGGGATAGACGCCGTTGGCGACGCTGGCGGGAAGCGGCTCAGTGTCGGTGCCCTTCTTGCCATACCACGCCGCGCGGCCGCTGATCGAGAAATACTGCATGTTCTGCGGCAGGAAGCCGAGGTCCATATAGTAATTGGTTTCGATCGCCCAGGTCGGCTTGAACGACGTGTTGCCGTCGGCAATACACGGAGCGGACCAACCGGCGCCGCACTGCGAGAAGGAGTTGTGGTTGGCGAACTCCCAATACACCAGCGGCGCGACGTTGAAGTAGCCCTTATAGGGAAGATCGAAGGCAAACTGCAGACCGGCGACAACGTCGCGCTTGGCGGCGCCGAAATACCGGTTCTCCGTGTTGGCATCCATGCCAACCTCGAACGAGATGTTATGCAGCGGGCCCTGAGTGAAGGCCTTGGTGTTGAAGATCTCGTTCCAGCCGAAGGTCGAGCGGAAAAGACCGTAGATTTCTGTCGCGCCGGCACAGCTCGTGGGTGTCGCTGCGAAGCCTGCAGCCGGCGACACGACCACGCCTGTGGCGGTACACGGGCCTGCCGGATCGTTGTGGTCCGACTTGAACATCGAGATGGTGAAGAAGTTGGTGCCGTAAGTCCAGGCATCGAAGTGGGTGAAGGAGTAGACCTGCTTCGTCGTCTTGGCGTTGATCACGCCGTTGGTGTTGGTGAACGCTCCGGGCTGCGAGGCATTGAAGATATAGGAGAAGGTGACGCGGTCGTCGATCACCAGGAAGAACGGAAGGTCGGCCGCCTTCTTGGCAGCCTTGACCGGCAGATCCGCCGCCTGAGCCAGGCCACTGGTAGCAAGCGTAGCAAGTGACAGCGCGCCTGCTGCAATTGCCTTGAAACGAAACGACATCCTGAATACCCCCAAGTTTGGACACGTAAAAATGAACGTCCCTTGGGTGCGACACTTGCGCCGATCTCCCGGAGTGAGAAGCCTCAACTTGTTTCAAGGCATGCCGCTTGTTTGCACAGGGCGCGGCGTTCACCGGCCGATTTGGAAGGCCAACCTCACCGCCACGCCGTCGGCCGAGAGCGACCCATTGCCGGATATCCCCATTTGATTTCGTTCGCCTTTTCATGTCGACCGGACAAGGCAAACAAGATGGGTGGAAGCTACTGTCGCGGTGTTCGCAAATGCATACGCGTGCTGGCGCGTCTCTGCTTAACTTCACGCCAAGCCTGCATAGCGGGTTCCGATTTGGCTTGAGCCGTCACAAATTTGCAACAGGCGTCACACGCAAGCCGGGACTGCAAAGGCTGCTCGGAAGGTGTCTGAGGACGATCGCCGCCGGCGAGAGCCGAGACTCGCCGACACCTCCTGCCTGCCGAAGCGTTGAGCAAGGGATGACGCTTTTTCACACCTTACGCGGCGGTTCAAACTAGCCCAGTATTGAGGCACTTCACCCCATGCAAGCGCATCAGCGAATGTTGGATCCCACGGCTAAGAGCCTGCATTCCGGCGAGTCCCCGCTCCTCAGGACGGTCGGGCTCACCAAGCGCTATGGCGATTTCCTCGCCAACGATGCCATCGACATCGATATCTGGCCAACGGAAATCCACGCGCTGCTGGGCGAGAACGGCGCCGGCAAGTCGACGCTGGTCAAGGCGATCTACGGGCTGATCCAGCCCAGCGCTGGCCAGATTTTCTGGCAGGGCCAGCCGATCGTGCTGTCCGGTCCCTCGGAAGCGCGCAGCCGCGGCATCGGCATGGTGTTCCAGCATTTCTCGTTGTTCGACAATCTCACCGTCGCCGAGAACGTCGCGCTCGGCCTCGACGGAAGAGAATCCTTCAAGGACATGTCGGCGCGGCTTGAGCAGGTGTCGAAGACTTATGGTCTGCCGCTCGACCCCAAACGCGAGGTCTGGCAATTGTCGGTCGGCGAGCGCCAGCGCATCGAGATCGTCCGCGCGCTGATGCAGGATCCGCAATTCCTGATCCTTGACGAGCCCACCGCGGTGCTGACGCCACAGGAAGCCGACCAGCTCTTCGTCGTGCTGGAGCGGCTCAAGGCCGAAGGTCGCGCCATCCTCTACATCAGCCACAAGCTCGAGGAGGTGAAGCGCCTGTGCGACACGGCAACGATCCTGCGCGGCGGCAAGAAGGTGGAGACCTGCAATCCCAGGCTTGAGACCGCCGCTTCGCTCGCGCGCATGATGGTCGGCGGTGAGATCAAGGAGGTGAAGGCGGCCGCCGGCCGGCAGACCGCGGTGCCGCGCCTCGTCGTCAACGATCTCTCGCTCGCCCCTGGCGAGGCGCATGGCGTGCGGCTCGAGCACATCTCGTTCGAGCTGAAAGGCGGCGAGATCCTCGGCATCGCCGGCGTCGCCGGCAACGGCCAGGACGAACTGTTCGCCGCGCTGTCCGGCGAACGCCTGTCGAAGGATCCCGGCACGATCGTGATCGAAGGCCTTGCTGCCGGCCATCTCTCGATCACGCAGCGCCGCAAGCTCGGTGCGGCCTTCGTTCCCGAGGAACGGCTCGGCCACGGCACTGCGCCGCGCATGAAGCTTTCCGAGAATGCGCTTCTCACCGGGCACGCCGCCAGCGGCATGGTCCATCGCGGCTTCATCGATACTGCCGCCACCCTGAAGACGGTCGACCGCGCAACCGAGACCTTCGACGTCCGCAAGGCCAAGCGCGATCCGGAAGCAGCATCCCTCTCCGGCGGCAATTTGCAGAAGTTCATTGTGGGACGCGAGATCCTGCGCAATCCCGCGGTGCTGGTGGTGAGCCAACCGACCTGGGGCGTCGACGCCGGCGCTGCCGCCGTCATCCGCCAGGCGTTGCTTGATCTCGCAACCGCGGGCGCCGCCGTACTCGTGACCAGTCAGGACCTCGACGAGCTCGCGGAAATCGCCGACCGCATCGCCGTGATGTTCCATGGCCACCTATCTGCGCCGCTCGCCGCCAGTGAGGCGACGCGCGAAAAACTCGGCCTGTTGATGGGCGGCAGCACGCTGGAGCCAAAGGAGGCCGCGCATGCAGTTGGTGCTTGAGAAGCGCGCCGAACGCTCCAACACGATCGCGCTGATCTCTCCGCTGATCGCGATCGGCCTCACGATCGTGACCATGGTCATCCTGTTCGCGATCCTTGGCAAGAATCCGCTGCTCGCGCTGCACGCCTATTTCGTCGCGCCTTTGACCGACAGCTATTCGCTCCAGGAAATCGCGGTGAAGGCGACACCGCTGGTGATGATCGCGATCGGGCTGTCGCTCTGCTATCTCGCCAATGCCTGGAACATCGGCGCCGAAGGGCAGTTCCTGATCGGTGCAGTCGCCGGAAGCTGGATTGCGGTGAAGACGCAGGGCACCGACGCCGGTGTCTGGGTGCTGCCGGTCATGCTCGTGCTCGCCGCCGCCGCAGGCGCGCTCTACGCACTGATCCCAGCAATCTGCAAGGTGAAGTTCGGCGCCAGCGAAATCCTGACCAGCCTGATGCTGGTGTATGTCGCCGATCTCTTCCTCGACTATCTCGTGCGCGGCCCCTGGCGCGATCCGCACGGTTTCAACTTTCCGACCACCGCCGAGTTCGACCCGGTCGCAACGGTGCCGCTGCTGATCGAAGGCGGCCGGCTGCATCTCGGCTCGATCATCGCCCTTCTCGTTGTCGCGGCGGTGGCGATCCTGCTCGGGCGCACCATCAAGGGATTCGAGATTCGCGTGGTCGGTGCGGCGCCGCGCGCCGCGCGGTTCGGCGGCTTCAATTCCAACCAGTTGATCATCCTGACCTTCGCCGTCTCGGGCGCGCTGGCAGGCCTCGCCGGCATCATCGAGGTTGCAGGTCCGGTCGGACATCTCCAGCCCGGCATCTCGCCGGGTTACGGTTTTACGGCGATCATCGTCGCCTTTCTCGGCCGGTTGAACCCCCTTGGAATATTAATTGCAGGCCTTTTTCTCGCGTTGACCTTTATCGGCGGCGAGCAGGCGCAGATCGCGATGAAGATCCCGTTGGACGTGACAAAGGTTTTTCAGGGCATCCTGCTGTTCTACGTGCTCGCCTGCGATTCCCTCATCCTCTACCGCTTCAAGCTGGTTTTCCCGAACCGACAGGTGGCTCGTGGAACTCATTGAAGCCATCATCCTCGCGGTGCTCGCCGCCTCGACGCCGCTCCTGATCGCGGCGACCGGCGAGCTCGTGACCGAGCGCTCCGGTGTGCTCAATCTCGGCGTCGAGGGCATGATGATCGTCGGCGCCGCATGTGGCTTTGCAGGTGCGTGGTTGACCGGCTCGATCTTTATCGGCGCACTGTTCGGCATCGTCGCCGGCACGTTGATATCACTGGTCTTCGCACTGATGGCGCTCGGGCTTGCGGTCAACCAGGTTGCGACAGGGCTGGCGCTGACCATCCTGGGTGTCGGACTCTCCGGCCTGATCGGCGCTGGCTTCGTCGGCGAGCGCATCACGCCGGCGCTGCATCTCAACATTCCCGGTCTCACGGATATTCCGCTGGTTGGCCGCGTGTTGTTCGGCGAGGACGCCTTCGTCTATTTCTCGCTGGCGCTGGTCATCGGCGTCTGGTGGTTCCTGTACCGTACGCGGCCGGGATTGATCCTGCGCGCCTGCGGCGACAACCACGTGTCTGCGCATGCGCTCGGCTATCCCGTGCTGCGCATCCGCACCTTAGCGGTGATGTTCGGCGGCGCCTGCGCAGGACTTGCCGGCGCTTATCTGCCGCTCGCCTATACGCCCTTCTTCATTCCCGGCATGACCGCAGGCCGCGGCTGGATCGCGCTGGCGCTGGTGGTGTTCTCGTCCTGGCGGCCGGACCGCCTCGTGGTCGGCGCGTATCTGTTCGGCGCGGTGACGATCCTGCAGCTGCACGCGCAGGGCTGGGGCGTCGGCATTCCCTCGCAGCTGATGTCGGCGCTGCCTTATCTTTCGACTGTCATCGTCTTGGTCCTGCTCTCCCGCGCGCGCACGGGTGGATCGACCGCACCGGCTGCGCTTGGCACCGTGTTCGTGCCTGACCGCTAGCGTTTCATCTCCGCACCGTGCGCGATGGGGCGCGCACGTTGCGGATCATGGCTTTCCCCTGATGTTTGGAGATTGATGATGAGGAAATCACTTCTTGCGCTGGCCGCCGGGCTCTTGCTTGCCGGGAGCGTCGGTGCAGCCTCCGCCGCCGACAAGCTGAAAGTCGGGTTTATCTACCTCGGCCCGGTCGGTGACCTCGGCTGGACCTATCAGCATGAGCTGGCACGCCAGGCGCTGGTGAAGGAGCTCGGCGACAAGATCGAGACCACTTTCCTCGAAAACGTGCCTGAAGGCCCCGACGCCGAGCGCTCCATCGAGCAGCTCGTCCGCGCCGGCAACAAGCTGATCTTCACCACCTCGTTCGGCTACATGGATCCGACGCTGAAGGTCGCGAAGAAATATCCGAACGTGCATTTCGAGCACGCGACCGGATACAAGCGCAACCCGAACATGTCGACTTATTCGGCCAAATGGTACCAGGGCCGCTACATCCAGGGCCTGATCGCGGCCAAGATGTCGAAGTCCGGCGTGCTCGGCTATATCGGCTCGTTCCCGATTCCCGAGGTCGTCTCCGGCATCAACGCGACGATCCTCGCCGCGCAGACCATCAATCCGAACATCAAGGTCAAGATCATCTGGGCCAACACCTGGTTCGACCCGGGCAAGGAGGCCGACGCCGCGAAGGCGCTGATCGACCAGGGCGCCGACATCATCATGCAACACACGGATTCGCCGGCGGCAATGCAGATCGCCAGCGAACGCGGCAAGCTCGCCTTCGGCCAGGATTCCGAGATGATCAAGTTCGGGCCGAAGACCCAGCTGACCTCGATCCTCGATACCTGGGGTCCCTACTACATTGCCCGCGTCAAGGCCGAGCTCGACGGAACCTGGAAATCCGAGGACACATGGGGCGGCCTCGACAGCCACATGTTCGCGATGGCGCCCTACACCAATATGCCTGACGACGTGAAGAAGATCGCCGAGGATGCCCAGGCCGCGATCACCGCGGGCAAGCTGCATCCGTTCAAGTGCCCGGTCCTTGGGCAGGACGGCAAGCCGATCGAGTGCAAGGGCGGCGCCAATCTCGACGACGGCCAGATCCTCGGCATGAATTTCTACGTCAAAGGCATCGACGACAAGCTGCCGGGCAAGTAGCACGCTTCTTGCATCGCCTAAATCACCTGCTCCTCCCGGAGGAGGTTCGGAGGGGGTGGCCAGAAGCACCCGGCACTTGTGGTCGCCCCCTCTTTCTATCTTCGCCTAGGTACTATCCCGCCTGCATGGCTCGCGCCGCCGAACTGTGGCGGTGGATGAGGTCTGCCACATCAAGACCGGGGATCGCGCCATCGATCACGGCCCATTTTCCCGCCACCATCACCCTGTCGGCCCGATGCGCGCCGCACAGCACCAGTGCGGCCAAGGGATCGCCATGGCCGGAGAAGCGCAGCTCGTCGAGCCTGAACAGCGCGAGATCTGCCGCCTTCCCGACGGCGATCTCGCCGAGTTCCGGCCGGCCGACGCAGGCCGCCGAGCCCTTGGTGGCCCAGCGCAGCGCATCCTTGTGACTGACCTTCGTCACCCCGTAGCGCGCCCGTTGCAGCAGGAACGCGGCCCGCACCTCCTGCATCAGGTTCGATCCGTCGTTCGAGGCCGAGCCATCGACGCCGATGCCGATGCCGACACCAGCCTCCTCCATCTCGCAGACGGGACAGCAGCCGGAGGCCAGGAGTTGGTTGCTGCAGGCGCAATGACTGATCGTCGTCTTCGCCCTGCCGAGCCGCTTCATCTCTTCTGCATTGAAGAAGATGCCATGGGCGAGCCACGTCCGCGCATTGAGCCAGCCGCATTGTTCGAGATAGTCGAGCGGACGGCAGCCATACATCTCCTGGCAGAATCTGTTCTCGTCCTCGGTCTCGGCAAGATGGGTATGCAGGCGCACGTTCAGCTTGTCGGCCAGATCGGCGGTGGCGCGCATCAGGGACGTCGACACCGAGAAGGGCGAGCAAGGTGCGAGCGCGATCTGCACCATCGCATCCGCGCCGCGCTGGTGGTGCTTGGCGACGACGCGCGCGCTGTCCGCGAGGATGGTGTCCTCATCCTGCACGACGCTATCGGGCGGCAGACCGCCGTCGCGCTGCGACAGGTTCATCGAGCCGCGCGTGAGCAGCACGCGCACGCCGAGCCGCCTGGCCACCGCCACCTCGATATCGACGGCGTCTTCGAGCCCTGACGGAAATACGTAGTGATGATCCGTCGTAGTGGTGCAGCCCGACAGCAGCAGTTCGGCCATCGCCACCGTGACAGCGAGCTCGAGCGCATCAGGCGTCAGCTTCGCCCACACCGGATAGAGCGCCTGGAGCCAGGGAAACAGCTCGCGGTCCATCGCCGCGGGCAGTGCCCGCGTCAGCGTCTGGTAAAAATGGTGATGGGTGTTGATGAGGCCGGGCAGCACGACGTGGTCGCCAGCATCGAACACCGCGACGTCAGCGGTTGCGCGCGCACCGCCGGCCGGCACCAGCTCGACAATTCGGCCGTCCCGCACCACGACGCCGCGCTCGGCGCCATCGGCGAGGATAGCCAGGGGATCCCTGATCCAGATCGGCTTTGCGTCGCTCATGAATCTGCTCCTCCTCACATCCGCTCCCGACAGGCCTGCAAGGCAGGGGCCGGCCTGATTGCGCTTTTGCTGCGACTTGTTGTTGCGACTTGGCGCTCGTCTTGCAAGACTTTCTCCCGGCTCGATTCACTCGTTGGAAGCGTTGGCGTCGCCATGGACTTGAATACCATCACAGCGGTCGCCCATCCGCAAACGCGCGCGCAGCTGCCCGTTTGGACGCCAGGTGATGCTTGGCTCGCGGGCGGCACCTGGCTGTTCTCGGAGCCGCAAATTCACCTGACTCGGCTCATCGATCTCACCGACCTCAAATGGCCGGCGCTAACTGTCACGGAGAGCCATTTCAGCATCGCGGCCACCTGCACCGTTGCGCAGCTCGATGGATTCACCTGCCCACCCGACTGGTTCGCGGCACCGCTGATCAACCAGTGCTGCCGCGCCTTCCTTGCTTCGTTCAAGATATGGAAGACGGCGACGGTCGGCGGCAATCTCTGCATGTCGCTGCCGGCGGGACCGATGATCTCGCTCACCGCGGCGCTGGAGGGCGTCTGCACCATCTGGAAGGCCGGCGGCGGCGAACAGATGATGCCCGTCATCGACTTCGTCACCGGCAACCAGCGTAACCTTCTGGCGCCGGGGGATCTGCTCCGGCAGATCGATATTCCGATCGCCGCGCTGAAGCGTCGTACGGCCTTCCGCCAGATCTCGCTGGCGCCGGTCGGCCGCTCGGCGGCGCTGGTGATCGGCAGTCTGGATGCCGATGGCACGCTGACGCTCACAGTCACCGCATCGACGGTGCGGCCGATCCGGTTGTTCTTCCCCAAGCCGCCCAACGCGAAAGCGCTTCGCGAGGCCATCGCACAGCAGATCACGGACGATCTGTACCACACCGACAACCATGGCAAGCCGCTCTGGCGCAAGCACATGACACTGCGGCTTGCCGAAGAGATCCGCGACGAACTCATCGGAGCACAGTCGTCATGAGCTTCGAGGTCAATGGCACGACGTTTCCGCAGGAGCCACGTGCCGGCCAGTGCCTGCGCACGTTCCTGCGCGAACTCGGCCATTTCGGCGTGAAGAAGGGCTGCGATGCCGGCGATTGCGGCGCCTGCACGGTGCTGCTGGACGGCGAACCGGTGCATAGCTGCCTGATCCCGGCCTTCCGCGCCGAAGGTCGTGCCGTCACCACGATCGAAGGTCTGGGCGGAGACGGCGGCGCGCACCCGATGCAGCAGGCTTTCCTCGATGCGCAGGGCTTTCAATGCGGCTTCTGCACCGCCGGCATGATCCTGACCTGCGCCTCGCTGAACCAGGCGCAGCGCACCGATCTCGGCGTCGCGCTGAAGGGCAATATCTGCCGCTGCACCGGGTATCGTTCGATCGAGGATGCGTTGCTCGGCAAGACCAACATCGAGGAGAGCGTCGAGGCCGGCGCCGCATTCGGCCGCAGCCTGCCGGCGCCGGCTGGCCCCGATGTCGTGCGCGGCAAGGCGCGCTACACGTTCGACACGCAGATTGACGGCCTGCTGCATATCAAGCTGCTACGTTCGCCCCACGCCCACGCGAGGATCGTCGCGATCGACAAGTCGGAAGCGCTGAGCGTTTCCGGCGTGCACGCGGTGCTGACGCATGAGGATGCGCCAACCACTCTGATGTCGACAGCGCGGCATGAGAAGGACTGGATGGATCCCGAGGACACTCGTGTCCTCGACGAAATCGTCCGCTTCATCGGCCAGAAGGTCGCCGCCGTCGTCGCAGACAGCGAAGCCGCCGCCGAGGATGCTTGCCGCCGGCTGAAGGTCGACTACGAGGTCCTCCCCGCGCTGATCGACCCTGAAATAGCAATGGCGCCCGGCGCACCCATCATTCATCCCGACCGCACCACCGCGAACCGCGTCGCCGACGCCCAGCGCAACCTCGCCGCGGAGACGCATGGCGAATTCGGCGACGTGGCGGCTGCGCTCGCGACATCTGCCGCAACCTTCGAGGGCACCTTCCATAGTCACCGTGTGCAGCATGCCGCTTTGGAAACCCACGGCGGCCTCGCCTGGCTCGACGCTTCCGGCGTGCTCAATGTCCGCACCTCGACGCAGGTGCCGTTCCTGACCAGGCGTGCGCTGTCTGATATCTTCGAGCTTCCCATGGACAAGGTCCGCGTGTTCTGCGAGCGCGTCGGCGGCGGCTTTGGCGGCAAGCAGGAGATGTTCGTCGAGGACATTCTGGCGCTCGCGGCGCTCAAGACCGGGCGGCCGGTGAAGCTGGAGCTCACGCGCGAGGAGCAGTTCATCGCAACCTCGACGCGGCATCCGATGCGGGTCCACGTCAAGGCCGGTGCCGACGCGGACGGCAAGCTCACCGCGCTCCAGCTCGACGTGCTCTCCAACACCGGCGCCTACGGCAATCATGCCGGCCCGGTGATGTTCCACTCGCTGGCGGAATCCATCAGCGTCTACAATTGCCGGAACAAGCGGGTCGACGGCCACGCGGTCTACACCAATACAGTGCCGGCAGGCGCGTTTCGCGGTTATGGCTTGCCGCAAACACTGATCGCGGTCGAGGCCGCGATCGACGAACTGGCCAAGCAGCTTGGCATCAGCCCTTACGAGATGCGGCGGCGCAACGTCGTCAAGCCCGGCGATCCCATGGTGTCGCCACCGCCATCGGAATTTCACGACGTGCTCTACGGCTCCTACGGGCTCGACCAGTGCCTCGACCTCGTCGAGCGCGCGATGCAGGCCGATGGCCCGCAGCCGGACCTGTCGCCGGAGTGGCTGATCGGCGACGGCGTCGCGCTGACCATGATCGACACGGTGCCCCCGGCGGGCCATCTCGCGGATGCGATGGTCACCCTCAACGACGACGCCAGCTTCGACCTCACCGTCGGCACCGCCGAATTCGGCAACGGCACCAGCACCGTGCACCGGCAGATCGCGGCGACCACGCTTGCGACCACCGTCGACCGGATCCGCCTGCGCCAGTCCGACACCGCCCATGGCGGCCACGATACCGGCGCCTATGGCAGCGCCGGCATGTTCGTCGCCGGGAAGGCGACGCATGCGGCAGCCGTGCAGCTCGCAACCGAGCTGAAGGCGGCCGCCGCCGGCGCATGGCTCTGCGACGTCGGCAGCTGCACGCTCGAGAGCGAGGCCGTCGTCAGTGGCGTACGGCGCATGTCCTTTGTCGAGCTGGCAAAGCTCGCGCGCGAGCGCGGACAGCCGTTGGCAGGCGCCGGCAATTCCGGCGGGACGCCGCGTTCGGTCGGCTTCAACGTGCAGGGCTTTCGCGTCGCCGTGAACAAGGGCACCGGCGAGCTCCGGATTCTCAGGAGCGTGCATGCGGCGGACGCCGGCGTCGTCGCCAATCCCATGCAATGCTGCGGCCAGGTCGAAGGCGGTGTCGCGCAGGCGCTCGGTGCCGCGCTCTACGAGGAGATGGTGATCGACGCGGACGGCCGCGTCGCCAACCCCAAATTCCGCGACTATCACCTGCCCTCTTTCGCCGATGTCCCCCGCACCGAGGTCCTCTTCGCCGAGACCTCCGACACGATCGGCCCGCTGGGGGCGAAGTCGATGAGCGAGAGTCCGTACAATCCGGTCGCCGCCGCCCTCGGCAACGCGATTGCCGATGCCACCGGCATCCGCTTCACTGCGCCGCCCTACAAGCCGGACCGGCTGTTTCCGGCGCTGCACGAGAAGTTCGGCAATTAACTGCCGCGATAGGTTGAATAGCTCCACGGCGTGACGAGCAGCGGCACGTGGTAGTGGCTTTCCGGCTCGCTGATCGCAAAGCGTAGCGGGATCTCGTCGAGGAACGGCGGGTCGGTGAGCTGCACGTTGCGCTGGGCGTAATATTTGGCGACGCTAAACCGGAGCTCGTAGCGGCCGATCGGCAGCGGCCGGCCCTCGATCAGCGGCTGGTCGGTGCGGCCGTCCGCATTGGTCACGGCGCGCGCTATCACGCGGCTCTCGCCGAGATTCGCGAGCTCGACCAGCTCGACCGGAATGCCCGGCGCGGGCTTGCCGGCGTGGTTGTCCAGCACATGGGTCGAGAGCCGGCCGTGGACCTTGAGCTTGTCATCGGCTGCGACGAGTTGATCGAGCCGCAACGCCGAGATACGGCCGATCTCCTCGATCGCACGTCGCGTCTCGGTCTTGGCGATATTGCGCAATCGCGTCTCGAAATCGCGCAGCACGGAATCCCTGGTGTGACGGCGCACGCAGACGATATAGGGGATGTCGAACTTGTCGCGATAGGCATTGTTGACGCGCTCGAACGCCGCGTATTCGGCCTCCGACAGCCGGTCGAGGCCGGCGCTGTTCTGCTCGTCGGTCGATTCCGCGGTGAGCCCCGCCGCGCGCTGGGTCTTGTTGGCGAGGTCCGGATGCGCCCGGATCAACGCCAATTGCACCTCGGGTTCGGCACTCTGGATCGCCGCCATCAGCGCGGCGTGCAACTGGTTGATGCCGGTGAACGGTCGCTTCGCCGCCAGTTGACCGGCGATCCACGGCGAATATTCAACGACGTTGGCGAGCGCGGCAACGAAATCGGCTTCATCGGCGGCATTGAGATCAGACAGCGATATCTGCGACATCGTCCTCACCCGATCTCGAATGCGTCGGCCGCAAGGTGCGCGAGCTTGTCGTGCCAATGCTGGGCGATCTGCAATCGCGTCGGCACCCAGACGCGCTCGTGCTTGCCGATGTAGTCGAGGAAGCGGATCAGCCCCGCCGCGCGGCCGGGGCGACCGGCGAGACGACAGTGCAGGCCGACCGACATCATCTTCGGCGCGCTCTGGCCTTCGGCATAGAGCACGTCGAAGGCATCCTTCAGATAGGTGAAGAACTGCTCGCCTTCGGCAAAGCCTTGCGGATTGATGAAGCGCATGTCGTTGGCGTCGAGCGTATAGGGAATGACGAGCTGCTTACCGCTGGCGCCCTTGACCCAATAGGGCAGATCGTCGGCGTAGGAATCGCAGAGATAGAGGAAGCCGCCCTCCTCCATCAACAGACGGTTGGTGTTGATCGAGGAGCGTCCGGTGTACCAGCCGAGCGGCCGCGAGCCGGTCGCCGCAGTGTGGACGCGGATCGCTTCCGCGATCTCCGCGCGCTCCTGCGCCTCGGTCATGTCCTTGTGCTCGATCCACTTCAGGCTGTGGCTGGCGATGTCCCAGCCCGCTTCCTTCATGGCAGCTACGATTTCCGGATTGCGCTTCAGCGCTGTGGCGACGCCGAACACGGTAGTCGGCCACTTCCGCTCGCTGAATATCCGCCACAGCCGCCAGAAGCCGGCGCGCGAGCCATATTCGAACATCGATTCGATGTTGGCGTGGCGCTGGCCGGGCCAAGGCTGTGCGCCGAGAACGTCGGACAGAAACGCTTCCGAAGCAGGGTCGCCATGCAGGATGTTGTTTTCGCTGCCCTCCTCGAAATTGACGACGAACTGCACCGCGACCCGCGCGTTGCCGGGCCATTGCGGGTGCGGCGGGTTGCGGCCGTAACCGCGGAGATCGCGCGGGTAGCGGGTACCAGTCACTCAGACTTCCTCGAAGCGGATCGGCAGCGCGCCCTTCCACAGCACGCTCTTGCCGAGCGTCGCCAGATTCTCCAGGCCAGAGGTCAGCGTGATGAAATGGTTGCCGGCGAGTTGGCCCATCTTGCTCGCGAAGTGCACGCCGCCATAGGCCATCAGGATCTCGGTCTCGCTGATGCCGCCGGGATAGAGGATGATCTGGCCGGGCGCGGGATAACTGGTATGGTTCTCGTAACCGACACCGAAGTCCAAGTCGCCGAGCGGCATCCACACCCCCTCGCCGCTCCAGCGCACGTGGATGATGTGGCTTTCGAACGGCAGCGCCTTGCGGAACGCGGCGACAGTCTTGGGCGCCGCTTGCTCCTCGAAACGGGCATCGAAGGTGAAGTCGCCGGCGCGGATAACGAGTTTGGTCATCTCATCTCTCTGGATCGGGGCGGTGGCCCCACGGGGAATTTTCAGGCAAAGAGCACTCCGTCGGGCTTCGCGCAAGGGGCGCGGCCCGTTACCTGCGGTCGTAGGACCAGCCGAAAACGCCACTCCGCCGCGTCTCGGGCTCCGGCTCGGCGGCGGGCTGCGGCGCCTCCCTCAGTTCCGCCTGCGGCGACGGAGGCGGCACAGGCAAATTCTCGCATTTCATGGAGTAGACCAGCTTGCCGTCCGCGGTCCGCCCGATCGGCGCGCAGGGGTCCGGATGCGCCGCCGATGTTTTTGGGGTCAGCTTGACCTGCGCCACGGCCGGCGAGGCGATCAGCAGAAGGACCAGCAGATATTTCGACATCATTGTCGCCTGAAAACCAGATTTGGCCCATTGAACCGGATTGGAGCAGGCAAGTCCACCGGTGCCACCGGTCGCGATTGCCGAATATTTAGCCGAGGCTAGAAAATTGGCTCGCTCCAATGTGATGTCGCGAGCGGTGATATCGGCCGGGCGCGTCGCCATGTCAGCCGCGACGGCGACACACAAAACACACATCTCACAGCCGGGCGTCGTCACGGGAGAAAGAAACAATGCAAAAGACTTTCATCATTCTCGGCGCGACGCTGATTGCCGCCGCCACCATCCAGACTGCCGCGGCGAACGACCGCCGTCATGTCCGCAAGGCGCAGCCCCATCCCATCACCCAGTCGGTGCGCGACTCCAACGCCGCGCTCTGGCCGTCGCAGCCGACCGGGCCCGACTGGTCCCGCTATTCCAACGGCGCGATGTCTGCACCAGCGGGACGGTGATGCCGGAAGCCTAGCGCGATCAGCGAAACTGCCTCCACGTCGTCATTGCGAGGAGCTCTTGCGACGGAGCAATCCAGACATTTTCCACGGATGCATTTCTGGATCGCTCGCTGCGATCGCAATGACGGAGTATGAGGCGGCAGCGCCACTCTTCCAGCTCGCATTTTTACTTGCAGACACAGCTTCGCGTTCTCGCGGCTGATTTCGCCCGAGCTTTGCTTGATCGCTCCACCCTCTTGTCCAAGAGGGCGCAGGGAAGGCCGGGTGCCGGCTGGCACCCGCGGTCCGCTGCGCGAAAAGCACACGCAGAGAGAACCGCACAGCAGCATACAGGTGTAGCCAATCACTCGGCCTTCCCTGCGCGATGGTTGGACGGCTTATGCCGTGCTCTCCCGGGAGCCGAGTTCTCTTTGGCCTCCCTCGCCTTCGCGAAAGTCGCCGGCACCGCGCCGGTTGACGCAGATGCCGCATTCGCCAGGGCTTGACCGTAGCAACGAGGGCCAGGACCACACCTCTATATTTTGGCATTCGGTGAAACACGCCGAAACTAACAAAAGACTTTTAAACAAGTGCTTTTCGACTACCCCTGATGCGGGCTGTTTCAGCGGGCTTCACCAAATAAAGGGCCCGGCCCTAAGCCTTTCAGCGTCCGCACGACAAACTGAAGGCTTCAAAGCCGAGCCCTTTGGTCCCAAGCCTTAGGAGCCGAAACCAGATGGATAGTAGCATCGCCCCCTCCCCCGTCGGCAAGCGCGGCCGCAACAGCAGCATCATCCTGACCGACCGCCTGTGCGAGAAGCGGGTCGCCAAGCGGACCAAGTTCTAGGACCGCAAGTGCCCTGGTCTCTACGTCAGCATCACTGCGGCTGGAGTAGCGACCTTCTCGTTCAAGTTCACCGACCGGCAGACCGGCAAGCAGCGCACCGGCTGGCTCGGCGTTTACAATCCGGGGACTTTCACGGTCGAGGACGCCCGCAGCAGGGTCTACGGCCTTAAGGGACTGGGTACGCAGGCTCTCGCCGAGACCTTCCGCGACCAGAAGGCCGCAAAAGTGAAGCGCGGCAAGACTGTCGCCGAGATTATCGAGGAGCGGATCGAGTGGATGAAGACGCCTGTCAAGAAGCCGGACGGCGAAACGCGGCCCCGGTTGGAGGCTTGGGAAAATACGGCGAGCCACCTGCGCCGCTTCCTCGGTGTGAGGCTTGGCAAAACACTCGCGAGAGACGTCACCAAGCACGACATCGCGACGCTCTCGAACGACATCGTCGCGGGGAAGTTCGGCAAGCCCTCCGTCAGCAACGCCCGCCATATGCGCAAGGCAGCCTCGGGGCTGTTCAACTGGGCAGCTGAAGCGGGCCGCGACTATGTGAGCGCCAGTCCTTGCGTCAACCTGCCGAAGCTCGATCCGGAACACCCGCGCACCCGAGTCCTGTCGGAGGATGAGATCAGGGTCTTCTGGCACGGTCTTGATCGCGACGACCTCCCCTGGGACCGCCGGACCCGGTTGGCGCTCAAGTTCGAGTTGGTCACCATGCTGCGCTCACGTGAATTGCTTGGTGCACATCGGGACGAGCTGTTTGACCTCGACGGCAAACATCCGCGTTTTGACGTGCCTCTCAAGCGGGTCAAGAAGCGCCGGGTGATCCAGCAGCCGTTGTCTCGTCTGGCGATCGAGATCATCAAGGAGGCGCTGGCGTCTGCAGACCAGCAGCTCGTGTTCGAGAGCCCAATGTATGAGGGCCAGCCGATCCACCGCAAAGCGATGGCCGACGCGTTGCGCGGCACCAAACACGAAAAGAACGAGGACAAAACCAAAACGCCTGGTCTCTGTGAGCTGTTGGGCCTGAAGCCGTTCACGCCGCACGATCTGCGCCGGACGGCGGCAACATTGGCCGGCGATCTCGGCTTTGACGATGCATGGATCGCGAAGTGTCTCGACCACGCCGTCACAAAGAAGGGCGACACTATCGTGCCCACCGTTACGGGCAAGGTCTACAACCACTCCCGCCGGATGAAAGAAAAGCGTGCGGTGCTGGACGGACTCGCCACCGAGCTGCGGCGGATCGTCGGCGCTCCTGTTGCCAAAGCCCTGGAGCATGAAGGGCCACGGCTCGCCGCCTGACGACCACCTCACCATCGACAATGGCTTGACCTTCGAGGTCAAAGGCGCCTGCAATGGCCGAGAACCGGTTGACCCAGTTATGGCCGTTCCTGGTGAAGGCCTTACGGCTGTCGCCGTCGATGTGCAGCTGGATGCGGTAGCCGTCGTATTTGACCTCGTGAATCCACTGCCCCCCCGAAGGAGCTTTCATCTTCAGGGTCGCAAGCTGGGGGCCGATAAAGCCCGGCATGGAAGCTCGCGGCTTCTTGGCCGGTGCTCGGGTACGCTTTGCCACTAACGCAACTCACAAAAAAAAGCCCGCCGTCGGTGGGGGGGAGCCGACGGCGGGGCAGTCTACCTACCTTACTTAGGAATCTCCAACCGCGAGGCTCATGCGCCGTTCCCATGCGTTCTCACATACAACCGCAATTGAGATTCCAGGTTGTATTTTCAACGTCAACTAGAACGGCAGCAGAACAGCTAGGGAACGCGGTGCGAGAAAGCAGCGCCCTCAGTACTGCGGCCGCTGCAAAAGCTCCGGCAACCGTGAGATTGCCTTTGCGATCCGCCTCGCCTCGTCACGGGTTAGGAATTGCTCGGCGTATTGGTACGGGCGCTGGTGGAGATCTTCGCGGTGGGGCACAGAGCAGACGGAGAAGCCGTTCGCGTCCCTTCACGCGGAAACATTGCTCCTCCTCCACCATCACCCACGGCGCCGGAAACCGCCGAAGATTATCCATCACATTCTTCGGTTCGCCGGAGTGCCTCTTATCGGTTTGCCGGAGGCATAGGTCGGGCTTTCCTTTGCAGCCCGCACCTGCCGGTCCCGCTCAGCGCACAGGTCGTCAACCTTGCTCAGCATGCGCTGAAGCAGGGTTTGAGCCGAGGCGGTCGATAACCCCGCCCGTTGAAGCTGGAGGATTTCCTTGCGCTGGCGGCTGACCTGCGAGCGCATGCGCTCGATTTCCGAGCGGAGATATTCGATTGTGGGCATTGCACGACCTGGACTTCTCCCTCAGTAGAACAAAAAGAGAACGACCAGTCAAGCGATAGCCCAGGTTTACGATGTCTCTGGGAGGCCTCAAGCATAAGTGGCGCCCGTTTGCCGGGGCCGCTGCCAATGATTGGAGGGACACGGTCTGTTGACGAGCCCAAGTCAGCTGTACGAACTGCGGCACGAGCGGCGCCGAGATCCGGCCGAACCATCAGCCGGCGCGGATGGGGACCAACGGTTAGCCGCCTTCCGACTTCGTGAGATCGGCAAAGCTGTCGAGCTGGTGCGCGAGCGCGATCCAGCTGCGAGCCATATTTGTCAGCACGGTCGACCGGCGCGCAGAATTCCCCGGTTCGGCCCCAAGCAATTTGCAGCTGGCGGCATAGGCGCGGCATTCATCAGCTGAAGGCATTTATTCCCTTGCGACACGCAGTCGACGACGGGCGATGCGCAATGACCATCAGCTTACAGGGAAGTCAGCACAATCCCGAGATGCAGTGATGCAGCTATGCCAACGCCGCCTCCAAGGCCGTGTCTGATCACACAGATCTAGGTAGGGGACGAGGAGATCTTGCAGATAGGCGCGCGTACTCATAAGCCCGGGATAACGTTGCAATTAGCAAGTGGAGCAAAGTGCTCAAGGAGCGTCGGCGACGACTGCTTGTTAGCTCTCAGCGGGGAACCTCAGCCATTCGCATATGTTAACTCGCGAAGGTGGTTTGCATGACTCATACAGTTCTTGTGGTCGACGATGATGCCGTCGTGCTCGACGTGCTCGCGTGCATGCTCGAAGACCTTGGTTGCCAAGTCGTGTGCGCACATGGCGGGGAAGAAGCTCTCGCAACGCTGACGCGACAACAGCATATTTCGATTTTGATCACCGACATCAATATGCCCGGCATGGATGGTCACGAGCTGGCCGAACGTGCCACGCGCATCCGTCCGACGCTCAAAGTTCTTCAGCTGTCGGGCCGCGAACGAAAGCGTGATGGCTTCCCGCTGCTGAGGAAGCCGTTCTCTGAAGAAGAGCTTGCTCGCGTGATGCAACAAACAACCGGCCTATGTTAGGACAACAGGGCCGCTAGACAACGTTCAAGCTCTTCGAGAGGGAACGGCTTTTGAAGGACCGGATAATCCTCGAAACCCTCCGGCACCCCGGCGGCGCCGTAGCCGCTCGCAAAGGCAAACGGAATGCCCCTGCCTTGCAGAGCTTCCGCAATGGGCAGAGAGCTATGGTCTCCAAGCTGTATGTCGAGAATGGCGGCATCAACGCCAGGCTCAGAAGCGAGCAACAGCCCACTCTTCAAGTCGCTCGCTTCACCAGCGACGCTATGGCCCAGCTCGGCCAGCATGTCCGCCACCATCATGCGTATGAGCGCTTCATCTTCGACCAGAAGCACAGACGCCATAACGTTACCTCCCGATCCCCGCGGGAATGCCAATGACAGCTCCTTGCTCACAGCCCAAGGCGCAAAGGAACGGGTGAAGTTCAACCCACTTCAGGGATGTGGTGGCTTTTCTGGCAGGCTCGGTGACGGCAATCCGTATTCCTGGGCACGCTTTGCCGCCAGCTTTCTATAAGCCGCCGCCTGACCCAACAATTGGGTTTTGAAGGTCGAATCCTGCTCGCCTGCCGCCAATTTCTCCAGGCTGACGGCACGCTCCAAGTATTCAGTCAGCAGTTTCATCGCTTAGTGGACGGCTATTTCAGGAACCCTCAAAATCGCACGGGGCGGAAAGAAAGGTCAAGCGGGAAAGCCGGCAATTGGCCTCCGCGAAGTGGTCAATCCCGTCGTGCGACGGACAGTCCGAGGTAGTGCAGCGTGCTAACGCCAGCTGATGTCAATGACCGAAACTCGCAAGAACGAAAAGCCGCAGCCGATGTGCTCCCGCTGTGGATCGATTCCTCGTCTCGTCCACCACCTTCTTGATCCCACCACCCGCCGCTCGGTGCGGTTGTTCTTGTGTCAATGTGGTGAGCGTGTTTGGGACGACTAGAGCACTGCGGTTGTCAGGATTGAAGGACCTCAAAAACGACCATAGCAGACGTCCGGAGCACCACACGATTTGCAGCGTCTCTAACTTCGATCTTTGTCGCCGAACTCTTTAGCTCGTCCGCATCATGCAGGATTGCCTCGCCAAGAGCGACTAAGGCTTGCTTTCCGGCCGCGCGCATATCGGGAAGATCGACCCCCTCGTCGTCGATTGTGATTCCGCCGTCGTGATGAACGTCAAAGTAAAAGCTTGGCATAGCGTTTCAAATGGACGCCCTGCCGGATGGTTCCAAGTTGCGGTGCCGCGCTGTCGCGTGGCGGACGTCTCCTTGGTGGAATGCAGATTTTCTCGTTGCGCGATAACTTCCGCCCGGTCCATCGCCGCTTTGGCGCGAGCAAGACGAAGCAGTGTACGTTGTTCTTTTAAAACAAGGCGAAGCGCTCGGGCCTTGTCGCGCAATCTGCGACTGTCCTCCGGCGCGACCTTGCACCTGGCAAATATCGAATCTTCCATTCCGGCATTCGGGACTCGCTGGCCGGTCCTGCATTTAGCTAGGTTAAGAACACGGCTCGTCCCGCTCTCGCAGGGGCGCCTCGGGGCTCGCTCCGCTGTGGGTCTTGGTCGTGTAAAAACGCTGTTGCATGACGCGGACCGGCGCGGTCGAACTCAGGCTATCGCGGTCCGATCAATTTGGGCAAGTTTTACGGCCGCTCGACCAGAACTCATCCTGAGGCAATGTCGGGGCTCTTTTACGCGCCCCATGAACCGCAACGGCGCGCGGCAACGCCCGTATCACGCACTCACCGCCGCCAGCAGCGGTTTCATCCCGACGATGTTCAGCACGCGTGTCAGATTGTAGCCGAGCACGCACAGCGCCATCTCGGTCGCAACTTTCGGCAGCGTCACGCACAAGAAGTGCGTCGCGCCCATGCGCATCTTCAGTGTGCCGAACGGATGCTCGACGGTCTCGCGGCGTGTGCGCATGGCGTTTGGATTCTTGTCGAGCCGTGCCTGAGCGCGTTCGAGAACGTCCTCGTGCACCCATCGCTTGATACGGCGTTGTGGGCTCGGCGTGCACTTCGATTTGAGTGGACAGGTTTTGCAGGCGTTCGTCCAATAGTTGCGCAGCTTCTGGCCGTCTTCGTCGTTGGTATAATAATATTTGAGTTTCTCACCGGCAGGGCAGCGATAAACATCCTCATTTGGCAGATAAGCAAAGTCCTGTTTGCCGAAGCGTCCCGAAGCCTTCGCACCCGATGTCATCGGCTTGGGCAAAGTCACCGTGATGCCAGATTGCTCGCACGCCACGATTTCTTCACCCTTGAAGTAGCCGCGATCGGCGACAACATCGAGCGTGTCGGCCTCAAGAACGGCTTTGGCTTGCCGGGCTATGTTTGCAAGTTGCGACCGGTCTGAGCCGCTTGTTGTCACCTCGTGCGCGACGATCAGATGGTTTTCTGTATCGACCGCCGTCTGCACGTTGTAGCCGACGACGCCAGAACCACGGCCGCTCGTGGCCATCGAACGGCTGTCGGGATCAGTGAACGATATCTGCTGATCGGGCGACGCCAGAACCTGTTTTTCAATCGCTGCGAGTTTCGCCATTTCAACGGTCAGATTTTTGAGCCGTTCTTTGATCCGCGTCTTTTTTAACTCCAGTGTTTCCGACGGCTCCTGCCGGTCGGCGGTATCGAGCTGAGCGAAATAGCGCGCAACACTCTCCTCCAATTGCGTGCGCCGCCGCTCGACTTTGCCGCGCGTGAAGTTCTTATCGCGATTATTGACTGCTTTGAATTTGCTGCCGTCGATCGCAACGCTGGCTGTCGCGAGCAAGCCCATCTTGCGGCACACCTCGACGAAGCGCGCGCAGACCTTTTTGATGCCGGAACCATTGTCCTTGCGGAAATCGGCAATCGTTTTGTGATCGGGCGCAAGCCGGGCGAGCAGCCACATCACTTCGACGTTGCGGCCAGCTTCACGCTCAAGCCGGCGGCTCGAATGGACACGGTTGAGATAACCGTAAATGTAGAGCCCTAAGAGCGCGGCCGGATGATAAGACGGCCTACCTGTGCCGGCAGGCTCAACGCCACCGAACCCAAGTTCAGCCAGATCGAGGGCTGCAACGAAGGCGTCGATCACGCGAACCGGATTGTCATCTGCAACCCAGTCGTCCAGGCATTCCGGCAACAAAGTAGATTGCCCGCGATCAGCTCCTTGAACGAAACGAGCCATGCCAGCCCCCGCCGATTCAGTGCGGGAATCATAGCAGGCTCGGCGTTTTCACACAGCCAGGGTCACAAGCCGCCGATCATGCCGGAGCTTCGACCCGGCCTCCAGCCAGGGGCTCAGCGTGAAAAGCGCGCGACGACTGAGGCGACCTTTCTTGCTTCCACCATGACACTCGCGGCGCTTCTTAGACGTCTCCTGAGAACGTCGGCCGGCCTGGGGCTGACGCCCATTTAATGTGGGCGGATTCACGTGGATATGGCGGGAACATCTGGCAACGGTGACACTGCCCAACCCCGGGGCTGGCGAAAGATTTTATTTCGATCCGATTGCACACCCGGGAGGGCCGCTGCTCAAACAGCGGCCCTTCTGTTGCCGATGCCCTCAGGCAGACGACTCTGCCCTTCGATGTCTGCGCTTTTTGACGGGGCGCTAACGGTGCTCCACGGATCTTGTCGGTGCGGCCCGCAAGCGAGAGAGACCTTCACCTTCGCAACGGTCGCATCCGACGAATGACAGTGATTGTTAGACACGGGCCGCTCGTGCTTCAAGGACGGCACGGCCTTCGCGGTAATGACCCAATCGCCAGCATCTCGCACCACGAGCCTTTGCACGAAAATATCTAACTGCGGAGCCCGCGCACCAAGCAACTTCATCCGGGCAGTCCATTCCGGTCCGCTGGTGTAAAATACCGCCTGCCACGGCCATCAGGCTGGCGGGCAAGGATTTTCAATGTAGTCAGCTGAAAACTCAACGCGAGGCACCGAACGCAACCGGACTGGTTCGTCCGAATGGTATCCGAGTCGGCAGGCGTTTCAGCTGCGTTCCCGCCAAAAAGCTTTATCGGTAAGCCTAATCGTGCACGAGGTGCTGAGCAGACTCCGGCCAAGCCGGGCCAAAAAACCGGTACCGCTCCAGTCTTAGGAACTGGGGCGGCGGTGGGTGCTGGGTTGGTTGGTCACGGCGTTTGGGGGCACCGTTGACGGATCAATAAAACCGCAATTCGTGCTTCGAACCTATTTTCCTGCAGGTACAGGATCAGAGTTTGCTTGGCCGCTGAAACCAGAGCTATGGTTCGGCATCATGACTGAAATTACCACAAGCCGCGTCCGTGAATTTACGATGATTTGCCCATGCTAGGTGGGATCGACTTTCGCCTGCGCTCGACGAAAACATATTCTTGAGCCATGCGCCTGGCGACCTATTTCCCTATCTTGGCAGACGACGCGGTCGCGATGCGGTTTTAGGAGCGTGTGCAGAGATCCACGACAAGTTGGAAATCATGTCGTCCTGGCCGATGACCACCCTGGTGGAGGGCAACCAGGCCGCCCTTACCGTCGTCATCGAAGTCAGGCATCGCACAACGGATCGCCTTGCTAATTTCCTTGCTGCGAACTTTTTTGCGATTTCGCGGCGGGCGCATTATCGATTGCTGCGCCATCGTTAACGCGCTTGACCTAATGCGCCAGTTCACCGGAGGATAAGCGCGCCTGGTGATAACTTCGATGACCTACCAGAGGCAGGCCGGCCACCGTGCACCGCCTCGCCGAGCACATCTAGTTGGTTGAGTCGCGCGCAATTACGTTACAGCGCAGTACCGGGTTGCTTTACCTTTGGACCGGAACTGTCGTGGTGTCATTCCGGTCCATCGCTTGAACGCGTGCGTGAGGGAACTCAGTTCGCGATAGCCAAGCAGCCAAGCAACTTCGGACACCGGAAGCTGCTCCTCTTCGAGATAACGCTTGGCGAGCGCGGCCCGCAACTGGTCAAGGATTTCAACGAAGGACGTCTTCTCTTCGCCAAGCTTGCGCGACAACGTGCGGGTACTCAGTCCCATCTGCCGCGCGACTTCCTTCGCGACGCCTCTCCCGTGAGGCAGCAGTGTGGTAAGCGTCTTCTCGACTCTTGAACGGACCGTCGCGCCGTGCGGCGCTTTCCGTATCAACGCTTCATCCGCGTAGCGTCGCAACAAATCGTGCAGATAGCCGTCGCGGCCGACTAGCGGAAGCAGTGCCACTGGTACCGGAAAAGAGATCACATCGCCATCAGCGCCGAACTCGACGTCCCTGCCAAAGAACGTTCTAAATTCGGGGGGCATCCCGGCTCTCAGGTGCCTCACTTGGAGCCTGGACGGCACCAGACGGCCCTCCGTGACTTGCCTGCAAATTCGCACCAGCGTCACGATCCAGAATTCGATCTGTTGCCGCTCGCCCCTTCGATCGACCCCAACATATTCGAGGGCAATGGTCGAGGTATGCCCCTCCATATCGAAACGCAGCCGGACGCCCTCGTTCATGATCCGGCTGTACCGCTCCGCGGCGCGAAGCGCATCGGCGACATTCTCACACGAAGCCATAACGTAGTAGACAAGGCCAATTTGGCGCAGATCAAAGCCTCGCGCGAGGCGGAAGCCTAAGATGTCGTCCTTCAATTCTTTGGCAGCCAATTCCAGAATCTTGATCTGGGTCGTTACCGCGAGCCGGACTGCAGGATCGCGGAAGTCGTTCAGCGTCAATCCAGCCTTGGACAGTAGCGCAGCTGTGTCTTTGCCAGAGTCAGCGAGGCGCGCGCAGGCCAGCCGAGCAATCCCGCCGGTCGCGCTAGGTATCGCACTCATGCTCCCCGCCCGCATTGCTCATTCCTGGCCGGTCCATCGAAGATCACAGTTTAGCGAGCAATCACGAGACGACCACCACATTTTCATACGAAGACGGTTCTTCGGCTGCGCTTATGCAATTGAATGACTCTCCGCCGATCTTGATTTAAATCAAAACGGGCTACCAGTGTGAGTCGGACAGCGTTGAGCCTGATCCGGCACGATGCACTTGCTCGCAGGCTACTCCCATGGCTGACGCTCATCGGGAGGGGTGGCCTGCCGTAGGAGCTGCCGCCGTCGGGTCTGCAGCCGCGGGAGGGTTCACACCTACTGACTGCTCCCCAACGGCCACCGGATTACTTCTCCCCCTTTGATGGCGCGCTTTGCGTGTGACGGGCCGGATCGTTGTTGAGCTTTGCGCCACACCAGTTTTTGGCAGCAAAGACCAAAAAGTTGGCAGCTTCTAGCAAACGCGTTCCTCCTGATAGCTGCTATGTCGGGCCGACCTCGTCAATGCGCAGGCCAATCGCGCGTTTGGTCAACACGCCCAAAAAGTATCATAGGACCCCAATTTTGATCGATGGCAGCACGTCCGGAACCGCGCTTACGCAACTGAAGATCGCGCAGGCCTACGTCCGGCTCTCTTCCATTCCCGACGATGATCCAGCAGCATCCGTTTCAGTGACGTTGGTCGCAAGCTGCGAAATCCGCATGATGCGCGGTCCCGAGATCGATCTTGGTGGCGTACCATTGTTTTGGCTGGAGCTGTTCGACCTCAGTGCAAACCTTTCACTCGATAGCTGCTGCTGCCACAGGATTGAGGACGCGGCACCAATATTTGAGAGCTTCGTCGCGCAGGCGCTTGCCCTGATCGGTCCTGATGGAGAGCCGCTATGAAGGCTTACCGGATTAACTGGAAACGCCGCGCAAGCAGCCCCCGAATCTGCGCTGATGGTATCGCTTCAATCTTCGCGAACAAATCTCGCGTTCAGTGAGGGACAATTTTCCCGCGAGCGGTCAAGACCAACTTACGAGCTACAGAGCCGTCTTTGGGATGTGGCATTGGCCGCTTGCTCCAAGAGCGCGGTCGCGCGGAATCGGATGCTGCAGCAGAAAAGCCAGCATTTGTTTTAACCTTCCATGTTCTTTCCTGGACCGGCTTTGACATCTTGGGGAGCGGCGCCCGAAGCTGCTTACCGTATGATCTTCTTTGCAAGGACACTCGCCGTCGCGCTATAGACCTTCATAAGAACATGCAGTATGCGCGCCGGACCCCCAACCGCGCATCGAAACTTTCAGCCACTTTCTTGCGCACGCGTGGTCTATCCAGATTTAATGAAGGTCGGGACGAACTTGCATTGACTTTCCGGTTCGCCATTTTCGTTGACTTAGATCAACTTCTGTTCCTACGCCAGTCGGCTATCTCGTTCTGATTGCTCCTGATAACTGAATCGGAAAAGCGGCACACAGCGATTGGCCGGCAACGCGTTGCATCTCGCTCACCTCACCGACGCGGAGCCATGGGTCTCACCGCCAGTTCCAAAGCCGCTGCCGTCACTACGGAGGTACAATATGAAAATACTTGCGCTGTTGCTCGCTTCGGCAATTTTGCTCGTATGCGCAGGCGAGAGCCACGCCGTGGTAAGAATCGCGAATGACCGCGGTGGCTTGATCGGACGTTACGTTGATCGATATGATAAGTTGAAGGACACTGGCCAAACGGTGGTCATTGATGGGCTCTGCGCCTCCGCCTGCACGATCGTGCTTTCGAAGGTCCCATCAAACAGGATCTGCGTTACCGAAAAGGCAAACCTTGCTTTCCACGCGGCTTGGGACCTCGGGCCTCGTGGACGCCATATTACAAATCCAGAAGCCACACGGACGATGTATCTGATGTACCCAGCTCCAGTTCGGAATTGGGTATCAACGCAGGGTGGGTTGTCACCTCGCATGATCTTCCTTCGGGGCCCGAAGTTGGAAAATATGTTCGCACGGTGCTATCTCGATGCTGCAATCTTTCTAAGGCTATAACTGATCCGAGGCCCGTCTGCGAAGCAACGTAAGTGGACAAGCTCCGTAACCTCAGTACCACTGAGAACTCAGCATGCCGATGTTACTAGCATTGTGCGGGGCCGTCCGATGCATGACGTTCGGCTGATCGCGGAAACGGACGCGTTGACGGATCGCGGCCAATCTTGTTTCGCAGTTCTACAAGATCCGTGAACACATCTGCTTGGCGCCGCAGTTCGTCTGCTATCATCGGCGGCTTGGTCGAGAGCGTCGAGACGACCGTCACGCGCACCCCGCTCCGCTGCAATGCTTGGACCAAGGTACGAAAATCCCCATCTCCCGAGAATAGAATGATCTCATCGACGTGCTGCGCCGATTCCATCGCATGCACTGCGAGCTCAATGGCCATGTTGCCCTTGATCTTGCGGCGGCCATTGGCGTCGAAGAATTCTTTGCTGGCTTTTGTGATCACGGTGAAGCCGTTGTAATCGAGCCAATCGACCAGCGGGCGGATGGACGTGTACTCCTGATCTTCGATGATCGCTGTGTAGTAGAAGGCTCGGGTCAATGTCCCTCGGCTGCGAAGCTCGTTCAGTAGCCGCTTGTAATCGAGATCAAAATCGAGGGCCTTCGCTGTAGCGTAGAGGTTGGGACCGTCGATGAAAGCTGCAGTTCTGCTAAATCGGGATATGGTCATAATGGAAAAGACCTTGCTCACAAAACCGTCGGCCGGCAGCCAGCGCTGACATGAACGTCAACGTTCCTGCCGGCGAGCGCCATAACAAGCAGCGCGAATGAGCGCTTGTTCTAGAAGGCCAATGATTTGCTTTTGGGCGCCAACCGCTCCGCAGCTGTTCGTCGCGAGGGCCACACTCAAATCGTCAGTCGAGAAAAGTACCAACTTCAAAAGGTACGCGCCCGCCGGTCTCAGTCATCCAGGCCAGGGCCGTCCATTTTTCTGCACACCTGCCTTCTCGAAAAAGTTAAGAATTCCTAAGCACGGTAGAGTGCATTCGGTTCCCTCCTAGCCATTTTGGCGGCGCAGTGTGACAGGCAGGACACGGACGACAGGGAGCGAGTCGTATAGTTCTACTGGTGCAACTTGCGACAGCGTCGGCAATCGCAGGCGCATGGGGATGGAGACTCTGATGAAGACATTTCTGCTCGGTACCGTTGCGTTGTTTGCTTTGGGGCTCGCCGCCCCTGCTTCCGCTGCCGACATGGCAGCACGTCCGTACACCAAGGCCCCGCCGCCGCTGGCGGCTCCGATCTACGACTGGACCGGGTTCTACATCGGTGCGAACGGTGGCTGGGGTCAGAGCCGCAATTGCTGGGATTTCGTCGGCGCGGCCGGCGTGGTATTCGCTGACGGCTGTCGCGAGCGCTCGGGCGGCCTTGTCGGCGGTCAGGTCGGGTATCGTTGGCAGGCCAGCCAGTGGGTGTTTGGATTGGAAGCTCAAGGTGACTGGGCCGACCTCAGCAGCCAGCGTGTCAGCCTGATCAACCCCGCGTTTTCGACCCGGACGAAAACGGACGGCATCGGGCTGTTCACCGGCCAGATCGGCTATTCCTGGAACGCGTCCTTGCTGTACGTCAAAGGCGGCGCGGCGGTGACGAGCAACCGCTTTAGCATCCTCGACACGCTCACAGGGACTGAACTCGCAGCCGCAAGCGCAACCCGCTGGGGCGGGACCGTAGGTGTGGGCTGGGAGTATGGTTTTGCACCGAACTGGTCAGCTGGCATCGAGTACGATCATCTGTTCATGGGCAACGCAAACAACTCGTTCTCGGTTGCCAACCCCATCGTTGCCGGTGCGCTGAACCGGATCAACCAAGACGTCGATATGGTCACACTGCGCGTCAACTATCGCTTCGGCGGCTTCGGCGGGTACGGTGCGCCGGTGGCGGCGAGATACTAAGCCTCGTCGGACCGTCCTTTCTCCAGTAAATTAGGCCGGCAGAGATGCCGGCCTTTTTTTGTTGGAGAGAACATGTCCGAAAGATCTCTCAAATTGCCAAGCCGTCCCTCAAGCCGCCGCGGCGCAACCGACGCCATCAATCGCGCCCTTGAGGGGTCGGACATCACCGAAATCTGCCAGGCCATTGGCACTTCTATCAGTAATTATAACGTCTCCGACATCGCCAACGAATGCGGGATTGCAAGGCAAACCCTCTATCGCGCCTTTGCCGGTGGTCCAAAGCATCCAAATTTCACAACCGTTTTGACGGTCTTGGACGCGCTGGGCTTCCAGTTGCATGTCACGGTACGACGGAAGGCTCGGGCACGGTTGGCGCTTCCTAAGGCGGTTCCGCCATCACAGTAGTGACCTCTTGTCGAAGCTTTCCTTAAGTCGATCGTCCCGCAGAACGGGTTGCTGGCAGTACGAGTGCCTTCTTGAGACTCGATTTGCTCGCCTGTGTCAGCGCATTAGACCGGCGGGTGGCCGCTGACCTAATAGGCTTTACCTCCCGACCATCGAGCTTTCACGGACGAGAGCCTCACCATGATGTATGAGGGTGTTCGCGGCGCTCTCCCGTCGGACGTCGCGCAGAAAGCCGCCGGAGAGAATCCTCCTTTCCAAATTCGCGAAACGTCCGATCGGCAGGCGCATGCCGCCGATCTGGAAACCGAAATGCTTCGGCGCGATATGTGTCTTCGAGTCATAGATTGGCCCGAAAATCAGCGGCGACACCTCTCTAGAGTCCTGCGGCAGGGGGATTGATGGACCGCTGCCAACATTGAGATCATTGGCAATCGCTCGCGAAAGCCACACCGCTGGCGTTACCAATTGTCTGGACCTGCTCGGTTAACAGCCTCTTCAAGGAGAGACCGTTGCTAGAAGGTTACCTGATTGCCGCTGTCGCGCTGCTTTTCTTGAGCCGATGCGATCATCAAGTATCGCGACGCACATCACGCGCTGCTTCGGCGTCTGACAGTTCGTGACGCGCTCTAACTGCAACCGGTAATGCGCGCCACCGCCTTCATGTACTTGAGGTGAAGGCGGCGTCACCTCCCTCTGACGGAGGGTTGCGCGCGGTGCGTCGATCCGAATTCAAGCAGGTCTCAAGATCGAACCTGATATGCGAGCACCATCCTAAGGCGCTCTTCTCCGCCTCTTCCTTGAAGGGGCCAAACCCGACAAAGGTCTGAACATGCCCGGCTTGGCCATCGGCCGCCGACACAAGATTGATTCCTGAGATGTAGTAGGACGAACACTGGCCGGTCTGAGATTCGGCGCATGTTGCAACGCTTATCCCTAGAGCCACAACGGTGGTTATGAGGATGGCCCTCTCCATTTTCTCCTCCGCCAAGGGGCTTGCGTTCTATTTGATGGGGACGATACTGGCTATCGGCACGCGCCTCATTTCCTCTGGGTCGCGATCTTCTTAAGTGTGACAATCTGTCGAAAGAAGGCTTTTATCGATTGAGCAGGGCTTCCCAGCACCTTGGCACCGGGTGCTAGATCTGAGATGACGCCCGCCTGCGCTCCGATTTCCGAACCTCGACCGATACGGAGATGCCCTGCCATAGCAGCCTGTCCCCCGACGCGGACGAAATCTTCAAGTACGGTTGAACCCGAGATCCCGACTTGTGCAACTACGACGCAACAGCGGCCGAGACTAACATTGTGACCGATTTGCACAAGGTTATCGAGGCGGGAGCCAGCGCCAATTACGGTGTCTCGCGATGATCCGCGATCAATCGTCGAATTGGCACCAACTTCAACATCATCTTCAAGAATAACTCGCCCAAGCTGGGGGATGGAGAGAAACCCGTCGCTGGTGGAGGCGAATCCGAACCCTTCCTGCCCAATCCGCGCACCCGGATACACGTAAACGCGTGCTCCCAAAACCGCGTAACTAAGGCTTACATGTGCGCCAATCCGGCAATCCCTGCCGATGGTGACGCCGCTTCCAATGACTGCGCAAGGACCGATCCGACAACCGGGCCCTATCTCCACTCCGCTTTCGATCACAGTCAGGGGTCCAACTTCTGTCGAGGGATCAATGTGTGCGTCATCCGCCACTATGGCGGACGGGTGAACACCGGGTCGCAGCGGCGGCACAGGATAGAAAAGGGCAGCAACGCGGCCCCAAGCGGCATAGGGTTCGCTCGTTATGATGGCCGCAGTGGCTGCTGGTACTCGCGCAGCCATATCAGGGTGAACGACCACAGCCCCGGCGGACGTTTGATCCAGCGCAGAAGCGTAACGTCGGTTGTCTAGGAAGCTCACTTCAGTTGGCCCTGCCGTTTGGAGAGGGGCCACGCCTTCCAGCAATAGTTCACCTCCGTCCGCCACACCCCGCGCCGCGCTGGCAACGAGCGCGAGCGGATGCGGCCCAGTTCGCCGGAAGAACCTTGCGCTCCCTAGTACTGCTTCGGTCATCCCATCCCCACCCGCAATGCGAGTTGAACTCGCGTTTCTTCCGACGTCTGTGTCATGCCAAGCCTCAGTTGGGTCCCAGTGGCTCGGGAGACGCTGATTCAATGGACTTTCCGGCACCTATCCAGTCACTGTGACTTGCAGTCTAGAGCGGGTTCGAAGCTTGCCGTTCCTGTGCTTCGTAGTATTCGGCCGAAAACTTGACTGACCACCGGGAAAAGAACAAACGCAATTTCTGCGTGGGTCTTTCCACGCCAAGATGTTCGGTGACGTGCGCGTTTTGGAGCCATCTACCCAGCGATGCAAAACAGGCCGACCTCATCAACGCGTGAAGCACTGCGACGCCGATCGTCTCTGCCTGCCGATAACGATAGCCTAGCTTTCTAGTGACGTACTGACGCTGAATGTTGTCGTAGGCCTTGCCCATGAACCGAGCGAACACACTTTTCTTTGCCTGCGGCCACGCCGCCGGATACACCGGTAATACGAGAAGCTTGCTCTTAGCGATGACCGTAGCCACCGGATGCAAAAGCTGCATCCAGGCTGGCCAGGACGCTAATTTGGCAAACAATACCGCATGCATCGCTGTCGCAACCCCGAAAGAGATCGGAAGCCACAGTACCGCAGCCAAGATTACAAGCAATGCGGTGTTCGGGGTGAGATGGCGACATGTTCGAAATACCCACGCCATACCGCTTGCGAAGGCAAGGTGCATGGTTCGCTCGAACGCTCGATAGCTAATCTTGCGCCGGAACCGCGACCAGCGGCGGCGCATCGATATGATCCACTTTCGACGTCTCGTCTCGGAAAGAGGAAGGATGCGCAGCGCGGCACCCACGGCAGCAACGACGAAGTTGCCCAGCACCTTGGCTGCGAAGAGCGGAAGCCAAACAATCTCCATCACCAGAGGGAAGGTATAGTCGAGCAGCCGCATCAACACCGAAATGGTGAAATGCAGAATCTTGTTTGCGGCGATCGCGATTAAAACGAGTGGAACGATGATCACGTCATCGAGAGCACCGCGCAGATGGCGCTCTTCGATGCGTGCTCGGCTTTGATCATGGGTCACGCTACTACCGGTCAAGGCGTGCTTTCGCCGCCCCGTCCGCCATCCCGACGGAGCTAAACTATTGCATTATTGACCAAACGCTAGCAGGTCATTCCAGTCGCACATCTGCGGACGGCTCGACGGGTTTGCCGGACGGTTGTTCGGGCCACGCAAACGCCGTTCACCCTAGTTCTGCCTGCGCCGCAGGCAGCGGCGATTTCCGTGATCATGCTGTCCGGCTGCGCGAGCATGGGAGCAATGGGTGTGGCTTGCGCCGACACCGCGAGAGACAGAGCGAACGCGCCAATTGCAATTAACCTGATCATTCTCACCTCCTCGAAGAGCGATGAATGGACCAAGCTGACGCCGCACTTGCTTGCAAGACTTGAGATGGATCAAGGGTTCTTAACTAACGCGGCTTCTTCATCCGTGTTGGGATAAGTAGTCTCGGCCCCTCAGGCGACACTTCCATATCGGTTCACGAGCATGCCTTCCCGCTGGCATTCACGCACTGGCACAAGGTGCACTAGTCAAATCCTGAGTTTCTGCTTGTCTACGGTGCGCCTTGCCGATTCTTTCCAGCCCCCAAGCTTCCAGGATTGGCGAGAACGTACAGGCCCCGGCGGGGCATCCGTTTCGCCGGGGCCGCGGATGCGGAGATAGTCTGGGTCTATGGACGCAGCGGCAGATCGACAAAAGGTTTGGAGTTGGCTCGCCGGTGGGCAGAGCATGCTTCGGCGCACGAGCTTGCCAGCATGGTGAGCGGGTCGCTTGATGATCTCAGCCAGATTTTGCCACCAGACGTATCCGATCGCCGTGCATGCGTGGAGCTGTCTGCGCCTCAATTTCACCATCCGACTCAGGCTGTGGTTGTATTCGTTGCCGGCGTCTCGTCTGCGACGGTTGTCGATCCCGAACCGGCGCGCGACGAAGCGGAGCCAGAGGCCCGGAGAGAACCCCATCAAACCGGGCCTTTGCGCTGTCCGTTGAGCGAAGCGCATCGCGCCTTACGTATGTCATCGCCGGTTGGTTCCGACGTCGCTTTGAGCAGGCAGCGCTGCATCGTGTCCAGGATAAATCCCGTCTAAGTTGGAGCGTTGAACTGGCCGGCTTTGGGCCACAAACAGAGATCGGCACCTTATCGATCGCCTCGTTAGCACGCAGCAGGAACGACCCGAGCGCGTCGTTGACATGTAAAGTGCAACCGCGCGACCAGCGACGGTGAAGCCCCGCTCGCCCGTGGTGCGGCAACTCCTGCTAACCCCTCAACGGACATTCACTGGTACCTGCGCCCGCTCGGCGTCGGCGGTCGCGTTGCCCATGTATCTCGATTGGAAATGAGCAACCCGCTCGCGCCACATTCCGACGAACGCCTCCGACGTCAGCTTCTCCACCGATTTCCACGCCCCCTTAACGGCCGGAAGCGTATTGCCCCAGATCGCGCGCCTGCACCATTTTTCGCCCTTCTCCCTGCCTTCACTGGTGGCGCACATCGATTTCCAGGCCACGCGATTGGGTTCGCTGAGGTGCTCCGCGGCGCCTTCCCAGCCCTGCTGATGGATCAGGTAGAGATCGTTCAAGTCCGGCTTCCTGTGGGTCACCCACTCGAACAGAATCCCTTCGGTAATGATCTTGTAGGCCGCCGCAACGGCATTATCGCGGGGATTGAGAATATCTCCGGAGCCGAATTTGCCGAACTCGTATTTGCTCAGCTGGAACAGCCCGATATACGACCCGGTGCGTTGCTTTGGGTCGAAACCGGACTCGACCTTGGCCACCGCCTTCATGAAAGTGAAATCCAGACCGAAAGCGTCGGACGCGCGCTTGATCTCTTCCATCGGCGTTCCGACCGGGATGTCCTTGAACGAACGCAAGACGATCGCAGCCGGCTTCTCGGCAGGCGGCAGTTCGGACCAGATATAACAAATGAGATACCGGAAATCCTGCGGCCCCGAGTTGGAGGCACCGCCGGATGCACCGCACGTCGTCGGCGCCAGTTGGGCGACATCATGGTGGCCCAAGTCCACCGATTCCTGCACACGCGGTAAATCAGCCGACCGCGTCTGCGACGGATCGGGCAACGCGGCCACGACGATCGATTCCGATTTATCCGAGGCCGCCGTCGTGTCGGTAGCCGTCCCCGCCGCGGGTTCGGCGGCCGTCGCCACTTCGGCGCTAGCGACAGCGGCGTTCGCGGGTCCGGTGTTGCCCATTGCGATTGCCTGCGGTTCATCCGCGAGCCTCGCGGTGGCGCCGAGAGATGCTGCGCGGTCCTGGATTGTCACTGCGCGAGCGTTCTCGGTGCCGGCGGGACCGAAGCCGGCTAGCCAGCCAGCGATCCACCCCGCGAGAACGACCATTCCGCAAAATGTCGGCGCCACTATCGTAAATCGCCGCGTGTTCATGATGCCGTCGCCCCCAATAGGCTCCACTGGAGCCGTGTAGAAAAGCCAAGCATGCGAAGCGGCTCATTCTTGGGATCAATGTGGGTGGCGCAATAGCGCAAACCGCCGCTCCTTGATATTTCCAAAGCATGTTGCCCGATTGCAACGCGTCGAATCGCAAGCAGTAGCGCCCCACTCCATGGCAACTCGCACTGCAATTGTGAGTACGGTCCAATTTTCGACCCACTGCGACCAGATTTGGAGGAGAGGCTTGGTGCGCTGTCAGGATGACGCATCAGGCGCCAGCTTCGCGCATCGTCTCGAACCGATGGAATCGCGCCTATGGGACCGGGCGATGTTCGTTAAGAAATTGTCAGCAATGCAGGGCGCGATAACAACCGCTGTATTCGCGATTTTCATGCTCCCTGCGGGGGTCGCACACGCTCAATTTCTGTTTGGACCCCAACACACGTTCTGGCGAAGCCAATACGCTCCGTACAAACACAAGCCCCACCACCGGCAGACAAACTCTGAAATGGCGAAGAGCCTTCGGCTCGAGCCCCTTCCGAAGGGCCCGCTCCAGATTATCATCTCGATAGCAGACCAACGGGTCTCCCTTTTTGACAACGGGGCCCTGATTGCACGCTCGCCGGTGTCCACCGGAACGGAGGGGCATCCGACGCCCCTCGGCGTGTTCAGCGTCATCAGCAAACAACGATGGCACCGTTCAAATATTTATAGCGGCGCCCCCATGCCCTACATGCAACGCATCACCTGGTCAGGTATTGCGTTGCACGCCGGTGTCGTGCCTGGGCATCCAGCGTCACACGGCTGCATCCGTTTGAAAGATAATTTTGCCGTTCGACTGTGGCATCTCACAAAGCGCGGCACGCGCGTGATCATTGCGCATGATGATGTCCAGCCAGTCGAGATAACCAATCCGCATCTATTTCAACCGAAGGCCGCGGCTGGTTCGTCCGAATTCCAGAGTGCCACCGTCGCAACCGAGAGCATCGGTGCAGCCGCGGCAACGCAGGGATCACTGGTATCAAACGCCGAGACTCCAGAAGCCGCCAGCCTCCAGGAGCCGGGCTCAGCTCCCGCTGCAAGCGTGCCTAAAAAGATCGTTCCGATCTCCATCTTCGTCAGTCGTAAGTTGAGCAAGCTGTTCGTGCGTCAGGGCTTCACGCCGTTGTTTGATGTCCCGGTCAAGATCGAAAATCCGGAGGAGCCGCTGGGAACGCACGTGTTTACCGCACTGGAATTCCAGAACGAGAGAACCGCTATTCGCTGGAGCGTCGTGTCGATTCCAGATGAATTGCCCCCTATGTCCGGGGCTGCCACGAAAGGGCGAGAAGCGCCCGCGAAGCAAACCGTGCCGGCACCGCTTCCCGATCAGGCCGCCGCTGTCCTTAACCGCATTGAAATAGCACAGGATACGGTTGAGAGGATCTCAAAACTTCTGACGCCGGCCTCTTCATTGATTATTTCCGACCACGGATTTAGCCGTGAGACCGGAAAAGACACGGATTTCATCGTGCTAACGCATTGATGCGGCGGCGCAACTCACCAACACACGATGCCGCTGCGCAACCCGCTGGAATTGTTCGACCGCAATTCTGATGCAAATTCTTGATGTCTGCGGCCAAAGCAGCGCGAGGTCTGTTCTGGTTAATCACGTCGGTTTGCAACGACTGACGACTTCAGCTCCGCCCTCATAAACAAACGTCGATAACGCCCACCGGCAGCCAGCCGCTATTAATGCCGAGTCGGGAAACGTTGGTCGCCAATCGCAACCACTTCGGTCGCCAGACTTGCCGAACGGAGCAACTCTCTGGTGATTGGGGACAATCCGAGGAACCTCTGGGCTGACTAGTGCGGCGTCGCCCGTTGGCCGCCCACTGCGATCCGCATTGGCGCCGCTCACTGCCCAGCCCGCCTACTTGATCGTCGCGTGCACGGTGATTACTGACGTGCCAGAAGCTTTCGGCCCCTTACCCACTGCCTTGATGGCAAAGGTGTCACTTCCCTTGTACCGGGCCTTTGTCTTGTATTCGTAAGTCGCAACGTTAAGCTTCTTCAGTTTGCCGTGTGCTGGCTTCCGTGAGATTTCCGAGCTACTCGTCACGCCGCGCAGCGTGATCGGGAAAGTGCAACTTTCCCCAGACGCCACGTTGATGTCGCCCGTCGAATTCTCTCCCCAATCCGCCAGCTCCATCGATCTGGAACACTCCGGAGCTGCCAACGCGTTAGAAACGTACGTGGGGCTAGAAGCTCCCGCGATAAAGGCCACAATAGCTAGACTAGGCAACCGCACCACAGGCTCCTCGATATGCAATAGGCTGATCTTGGCCCTGCTCCGCCTTGTCGTCGAACCCTCCGCAATGCCAACGAGCGCCCGGTTCTAGTGACGGCGGTGATGGCGGAGCGAAGGAGCTATCGCCATTGAGGATCCAAACATTCCTAAAGGACGCATGACGTCCTCCGTCGGCTGGAAGAACCCTGGCAGGGCCGCCGCAGCGACGGGACGTTGGCGGCCTCGGTTCGCGACCAACGTCCCACCGGATCCCATTTGGACAACCATGGCAGTCACGTTGCGATGGGTGCAGCGGCAGCCGAGCGCACTCGCGGCCGCAGGCGATAGATCAAGGAACGCGCCGCTGAATGGACCGCGGTCGTTCACAGTGACCTGGACCGATCGGCCGCCGCTCTGAACCATCAGGACGGTGCCGAATGGCAGCGTCCGGTGGGCTGCCGTCATTGCAGCGCAGTTGAGCACGCCCCCGGAAGCTGTGCGGCGACCGCATAGGCGGTCACTCCCGCCGTAGTAAGTGGCGCTTCCGGAGAGACGATGCGCCTCGGCCACGGAAGAAAGCGAGAGAAGGACGATGCCGGCCACGACCATGCGTTTCATGCTGGATCCCTCGGGTATGAAAGAGGCGCTGCGACAGCGTCGCCTCACCGCTAAGTCCAATCGGAGGTCCTACGAACGGGCGGGCGCGAGAGGTCAAACAGCCAAGCCCACCGGCAGCTTCTACTCTGTTGATCGGCAAAGGTTCCGGGAGGCGGCCAAAATGGAACAGTGGGGTAGGCTACACAGCCGGCATTTCCGCTGGGTAGTGCAGGGAGCCCGAGCAACGCGCAGACGGGCCAATTGATGGCAACTCTCGGCCCTCGGACACCCCGACCCAATCCGACGAGTTCATCATTGCTGAGCCGTTCGAGTAGAACGGAACAGGGCCCCACGCGGTAGATGATTTTCTCCACCGTCGTATCGACCAGCGCCTTCTTTTGCCAGCGTTGGATCGCCCTGATTGTCATCAACGCCAGCAGTTGGCGGCCCGTCGGATAGCTCGCTTCCGCTTTGCGGGCATAGCGGACATGGCCGGGTGGGGGCGAGCCGTGACGCGGTCCTGAATGACCATAGCGGCGCTGGCACTCTCCTCGTGCTTTTTAGTCCGCGACGAACTCTCAAATGCCGCATCGTCTCGTTACGTGCCCACGCTGAACGGTTTGATACGAGTGTGATCCGATTGCCGCGCCTGAGCGTTAAAGGAGTTTTGAAAGACAGCGCCTACAAGGTTAGCCGATGTCAGACCCAAATTCCGCTCATCATGACGCCGCCATTCAGTATTCGGCGTGGGCTCTCGAAGAGACGGAAAAATCAGGTAATGAAGAAGCCGCTCGACACGCTCGGGCTGCGTTGAAATGCTTGAAGAAGGCTACGGCGCCGCGAGATCGAATGCCGGTGCGAGGATAGCGCCGTCCGTGCGAGCCTTGAAACCTTGCGTCAGGGGCTTAAACGCATTAGCCCACCAAGCGAACCGACACGAACTCATCCGGCGAGCATGACCAAAGGGTGATTTTGACCGCTTGGTGGGCACAAAGCGTGTTGCGGAATTCGGTCTCTATCGGCGCATTGGGGCATGAGTGGAGCGCACCGCCCCCCTGTAACTGCGACCACGGATTTTCTCGGAGCAGATTTCCTGAAGGGCCGCGGTCGCGCGGTCCCCGCGATAGGCCATAGTCGCCGGAGAACCTGCCGACCGATGGCGCAGGGTCGCCATCGTCGGACGGTCACCGTCAGCGCTTGCGCCACAGAGGGCCAAGCCGCGCTGTCGGGCGTCGCTACGGATCAATAGGCGCAGATATAGTTCCCGTACGCATCGTAGCAACTGCGGCGGTACGCAGCAGCGCCAACGGCAGCCGCGCCTACCGCTGCCGCTCCGACACCATAGCCGCGATAGCCGTAGCCGCGATAGGCCCCACCACGATAGGCGTAGCGCCCGCCGCGCACTGCCACGGCTCCGCCACCCCGAGGTCCTCGAACTGCTACCGCGCCGCCGCGATAGCCTCCACCGCCCCGGTAGGCACCGCCGCCGCGACCGCGAGCATCGGCGTCGTCGGGAGTGAAGGTTACTACCAGCACGGCTGCAGCTGCCGAAGCGATGAGAATTCGACGCAACACTAGGGGTACTCCTTATTCTGGAGAGAAGCCGCAGGACACCACACTTGCGCATCGCGCCGAACCGCGGTCCATCCGAAGCTCGCTCGCGAGAGCTCAGCACCTTTGACCTGAATCAAACCTCACGTTCATCTACGTGAAGGGAACTGCTCCATCACTCGCTCAATCGTGAGAAGCGATCCGTCCAGTCATGGCCGTTGCGGCTGAAACAGCGGGCCCGTGCGCCATCCCCGGCGCACCATCAGTAGCAATTATGCTTACGTACTTTCCCCTGGCCACTAAAACGACCCCGAACCACACCAATGACCGCACCCGGCGCGGCGTCACCGCTAAAGCTCCTTGGGCCCAAACCGAAATTGGGCCAGAGAGGGTTGCGGTAATGCCCAGAGCGGTCGTCGGCTGGCGGTCGCCATCGTTTCAAGCGCCCGGCAAATCAGGAGGCGCAGCCGCCGGTACCGCTGCTTTGACCTCCGCCAGAGCAGCTTGCAGGGCGGCTTCCTTGGTGTGGTCGAGAGAAGTCTTTAGCACCGTGCCGCCTTCGCCTTTGAGCCTCTCAAGAACCTTATCTGCCGTGACTTTGCGTACCAGTACGAAGAGCGCTGCGGTTCCGGGTTGAACGGCGGCGGCCGTCTCCTTCATCCATTTGTCGTCAATGCCGACATCCGTTAAATATCCGCTGAGCGTACCGGACGCGACGCCAAGGGCAGCACCAGCAAGCGGCATCAAAAAGATCAGGCCGATCAGCGTGCCCCAAAAGGCGCCAGTAGCGGCACCAGCAGCCGTGGTATTGATCAGTTGATTTAGTTTGACGTTTCCGTTGCTGTCTTTCACCGCGATCACGGCATCGCCGAGTTCGATCAAATACTCTTTCTGCATGGCCAGCAATTTTTGACGAACTTCCTCAGCCTTCGCCTCGGTCGGAAATGCAATTACGACAAGGTCACTCATCTGTACTTCTCCTCTACTCGAACGATTGCTGCCTAAGCGAGAGAGGATGCGCCCGGTCGTCCGGAATAGGCAAGCCGCTACAGATCAGCGGCACCCGATTTTCTTGACGTAGATCAATGCTGCCGTCGCTCGACAGCCGCCAAGGATGACGCATGCCATTTGACCCACAACGGGCTTTCACCATCGAAGTGGCGGGGATCGCCACCGTCATTTTGAGCGTGATCGTCTTGGCCACCGTCCTGTATTCCGTTTGGTAAGGCCGAAAGCGCACGTCAGGGTGCCAAGCCCTATGATGGTCCAGCGCTGTCGGTACATAGAGGAAGCCTGATCTGGAACGTCGCGCCGCCGTGATCCCGATTTCTTGCCGAAATCTGCCCATTGTGCGCCTCGATAATGGTGCGCGCGATGGACAGTCCCATGCCCATGCCTTCGGGCTTGCTGGTGAAAAACGGCTCGAAGACCTCCTTCAATTTGTCTTCGGGAATGCCCGAGCCGCGATCAGACACGGTTAGCTGGGCAAAGTTCTCGACGCGCGAAGTCCGAATGGTGATGATGCGGTTTTCGTCCGGCGTGTCCTTCATCGCATCGATGCCGTTCACGACAAGGTTCAGAATGACTTGTTGAAGTTGAATACGGTCCCCAAGGATCGGAAGCGCATTCTGCGTGAGCACGTTCGCCATTTTGAAGTTCCGGCTAACAGCCAACGCGGAAAAAAATCTGATCGTCTCTTCCACAACTTCATTGAGGTCGAAGTTTTTCAGTTCGAATGGTGCCTTTTTCAGCAGGCTGCGCATCCTACGGATAACTTCGGTAGCGCGCTGGTCATCCTTTAGAATATCCCCCAAGATTTCGTTTAGTTCGTTGATGTTTGGGTTTGGTGACTTCAAGATCGCCTGCGCGGTCTCGGTGTTGGTCAGAATAGCGCCGAGCGGCTGGTTGATTTCGTGGGCAATCGACGCGGTCAGTTCGCCAGCCGTCGAGAAGCGGTTGACATGCGCCAGCTCCGTCATGCGCTGCCGCGACTGCACTTCGGCAAGTTGACGCCGGCGATGCTCACTTAAAAGCCCTGCGATAAGTCCGGCCTGCAAGAGGATAACAGCGATGGTCAGCGCGATCTGCCAAGTGTAACGCTCCCACGCCGTCGGCTCCCGAAACAGAATTTCGCTACCCGGCGGAAGACGGCTCTCGCTGATGCCCCAACGCTGCATCTGATTCCAATCGAATCTTGGCAACGCGAAGCGCGTCGGTGGCGTCTTGATGTCGCCTGCCTGCTCGCCGTTTAGGATGCGAACCGCGACGGCCGCCGCCACTTCGCTTCCTTCCCGGATTGAATGCATCGGACCACCTACGAGCCCCTCGCCGAACGAACCGTCGCCTTGAGAGAAGATTGGTGCGCTCGATGCTTCAACGAGCCGTTTCAGAGCACTTTGGGTTTCGTGATCAACCCCAGCGGCATCAACATTCATTAAGTGGAAGAAAATAGCACTATGAGGCGGAAGCTTCGAGGCATCCCCAAGAATCTGTTCGAATGACAGCTCATTGTAGAACTTTAGTTCGACTCGCTCGGCGAGAAAGGCAGTTTCGCGCTTTAGCTCGCCAAGCCAAAAACGTTCGTTTGGAGACGCCCCATTCACAATCGCAATCAGCTTGGTACGAGGCAAGACGTGCAGGATGCTCTCGAAAGCAGCCGGGAAGTCGTGAGCTGTCGCCACAACGGTGTCGTCCCTCGTCAGCTTGTCATACTGAACCCGGCGAGCCTCCACGACTGTGAACAGCATCGGCACGCCCGGGAAAATGCTTTCGCGATATCGCTGGACGAAGTTCGCAGCGGGAGCACCGATAGCAACTATCAGATCGGGAGCTTTCTTTGCGTAGAGGCTACGGAGATAGTTGACGAAGGGCCGATCTGATTGGTCGTCATCCAGCCGCGCGGTGAGGAGCGAGTGATCGTGGAAGTCGATTGGCGCTTTGAACCTTCGGGAGATTTCAGATCGTATGATTTGGGCATACTCAGTCCACGGCTTGAAGCGGAGGCCAAACGAATGGAGCATCAGAACGCGCTTCGGCTCCGGATCAGCCGCACGATTTTGGCCGGTCGTCGCGATCAACAATGCGATGGCCAACACAGCCGTGAAGCTCCGCGCCGCGCGGGTTCGGGGTGGTGATAGAGCTGGCCAAAAAAGGCATCGCACTTCGAGCCCCAATCCAAATGCAGTACCGTAACTGGACCACGAGATGATTGACAAGAGAAAGCAAGGGGAAATTAAGGGCCGGTCAGACACAATCAAGGCGCCAGCACTTATCATGCAGCAGAGCAAATTGGTTCGACTGCTACCGATTGTCGCCAGATCGTTCGAGATCCTTTCTCAATATCCGTCGCCCCAACGATACTGCCATGCGATACCAACGGCGGTCAGTTCGCTTCCAGTGCGGGTGGTGACGCCGGTGCTGGCAGAGAGCTTAAGTGAGTTCTGTCGATTGATGGGTAAGGCAACCGTCAAGCCAGCCCGCGTTATCGCCTGCTCGTTGTCACTTTTGACGCCGTTGAGGGTCGTGCGGCCGCCCGCGAGATAGTGCCCGTCCAGCGCCATCCAAATGCCGGACTGGAACGTGTAAATGACATGTCCCTGCACGGCATAGATCGGAGCCTGCGAAAACGTATTGCCGCCGAAGAAGTCGGTGTTGTCGCTGAAAAACGTTACGCTTGGGGCCAGCTCGACAGTCCATGGACCCCAAGCCTTTGAAATGCCGAACTCGGGCCGGAATGACCAGCGATTTCCGCCCAGGTTGAGCAGCTTGGTGTTGTCATACTGCCCGAGAGGTGTGGAGACCTGCAAGCTTGCTCCGACGATTAGATCCTGCCGATAGTTGGCGAATTCCTTCGCCGATAGCGCGGGTGCCCCGAACAAGTTTACTGAGACGCGAAATCGAGGATCGCTCAAGCCAAATATTTCCCGCTCACGGGGCCCGCCGTTCACGAGTCCATGGGCGGCAAATGAGGATGTCGGCACGATAACATCCAGCTTGGCTGACTGACCTACAAGCTCGAAAGAACGAACGTAGGCCAGCACCCCGGTGTCGGAGCGGAAGGCGGCGTCGGCAATCGCCGTATTGGGGTCGAACGCGAGTTTGCCTTGCGAGTAGGCGTAGCCAGCAATCAGGAAATTCAATCCGATAGGCGTGTTGGAGTAGGATCGCGGTTCTGCCTCCTGTGCCTTCGCATTTGACACCACAGACACTACGGCGATCATTCCCAATGCCAAGCCGAGAGGGAGGCGCCCTGCGACACGCGCTTCAGGTGCGCCGGTGCCTGCATCGACTGCGATGGTTGCGTCGCTGACCGTCAAGTGCACCCTAACGCCATGCCGGTTCATGGAGACATCCTACCAAGGGACCCTGTCGGATCAAGTGATCGAACGGTCCATCGGCAAGCTTCGTCATCACTCACAAAAGGCAGATCATCTCACCGAAATCACGGCTGCGGTGTTCGAACACCGCCTTGTGTGTACTATCAAGCATAAAATCAAACGGAGAAGGCGCGAGTGCAACGGTGTCAAAGACGCAGCCGCGCGGTCCCGGCACAAGCCCGCACCTCCAAAGGAGCCTGCCGACCACCATTCGGAGGGTCGCCATCGTCGAAAGGGCCGCGCCGCAGGTGGGGGAGTGGCACAAACTGCATAGATCGCCTTCGAGCGGACAGATCAGCCATGCCCGAAAGAGCGCCGAAAGACACTTACTCCCCGCGGATTGCGCGATACCCTTGGTGGAACGAATGGAGGACCGGTGCCGGGGTTCGTGCACATTGTTGACGACGACCAGTCATTCCGAACGGCGATCGAACGCCGCCTGAAGAAAGCCGGGTACAAGGTCGAGACCTATGCTTGCGCCCAGCAGTTGCTGGACCACCTGCCAACCAGTGATGAGCCGAGCTGCATCATCCTCGATGTGCGGATGCCAGGCGTGGATGGCCCGGCCCTGCAGAAGCGCCTGGGCGAACTCAGCTCACCACTGCCGATCATATTTCTCACGGGCGTTCCCAACATTCCCGCCACCGTGCAGGCTATCAAGGCGGGCGCCGATGACTTCCTGACCAAGCCGGTGAACTCTGATGACCTCTTTCGCGCGATTGAAAGGGCCTGTGCGCACCACCAAACATTACGAGGTCTGAAGGAAAAGATGGACGACACGCGGGCTCGTCTCGGGCGACTGACGCCACGCGAGCGACAGGTCTTCGACCTTGTCGTTCGCGGTAACATGAACAAGCAGATTGCTCATACGCTGGGAACGACTGAGCGCACGATAAAAGCTCACCGTCACGGAGTGATGGAGAAATTGCAGGTGCGGTCGTTAGCCGAGCTGGTATCTCTTGCCGAGCGGATCGGGCTCCTAGGCGGCGCATCCGACTCTCAAGCTACGTTCTGAGCGCCAGGCCGCTCCATTGATCTACGTCAACATCGCTGAACTTTAGGCTCGAATTGTATTGCTGCGAAGGTGTGGTCGGTGCGATGCACCATGCGGTGTTAGGAGCATCGATGAGGATGCCCATAAGCGAGCTGCGCCGTTTGCGTGGAGAACGCATCGACTGGCTGCTCTCGATGCTGACGGGCGTGCTGGCATTACTGATTTTTGTCTTCGCCCCGCTACAAGCAATGGGCATTACCGCCTTCCATCTGTTTGCCGATGGTCTGTTGCTAACGATCATCGTCAGCATGGTGATCATCTCCAACAGCCCAACTGCCCTCGTTCTGATGTCGCTGGCGCTGGTTTTTAATGTCGCCGTATTCTTTCTGCGCATCTACTACCCTGTACCCTACCATCTTCACATTTTGGCGGGCGCTTGGTTGGTCATTGCCTGCACATTAGGAGTTGTCGTGCTTCAGGCCGTATTTAGGCGAGGTCTCGTAACATATCATCGAATTATCGGGGCGATCCTTCTGTACCTGTTGATCGCGGTGGCCTTTGCAACGCTGTTCCTGTTTGTAGGGCTAGCGGCTCCGGACGCAATCAAGGGAATAGCTTTCGAGGACGATCATTCAGTCGCCGCATCGCTTTTTTACATGAGCTTTGTCACGCTCACATCGACTGGGTATGGAGACATCGTTCCGGTACATCCGTTGGCACGAAGTCTCTGCAATATCGAGAGCGTGATCGGTCAGCTTTATCCGGCGACCCTTCTGGCGAGGCTCGTTACCCTCGAGCTCAGCAGTACCGGCTCAGCGCGCAAGCCGACCCATACCACCTGAACCGCAGGCGCTGAACCGACACGCGTGCGCTGCACTCGCGTCCTGTGAGCTTCCGGCGTGGCCATGCAAACACTCGGTTGATCTATGTCAACACCGGCGATCCTTCAGCGGACACGCTGCGTGCAGCCGCACCTGAGACGGCGTCCGTGCATCCGTTGCGCTTGCACGAAAAAGGGAGACCCGCACCATGCATCCTAAGAAGCATTTTTCGATCAAGTCGGCGACTGTTGCAGGGATAGCTGCCAGCAGCCTGTTGGGGCTTGCAGGTCTCACTCTCAGTCCAGGCCCGGCCAATGCGGTCGTGTATTGCCAATACACTGCCTACCCCGCCGGCTGCGTTGCTCGGCCCGGTGTGGTGCTCGGTGCGCGTCCGGTAGCCCGCGCTGCGGTGCGCCATAATGCCGGTGGCAATGCCAATGGTGGCGTCAACCGCGTCGGCGTGCGGCGGTAGACCAGTGGTTTGCAGGTAGCTGGGGAGAAAAAGAGCCGTCGCGGTTGGTCTCGGCCCGGAGGATAGCGACCGATGACGGGCAGCGGCCTCGCGGTATGAAGTACACGTGGTATGTCACCTTTGAAGTGCCGATGGACGGCACGCTGCTAAGACGGCGACATCCGCGCTTAACGAAGACGTTTGTCACCGAAGCACAGGCCCGGGATTTTGCGCGAGCCAGATTCACCGAAGGATTGATTGTCACTGCAGGCACCATCATCCCGCACCTGCCAAGAGCGTCAATTCCGTCGGAGGGAATTCCAGAGTGGCTAGAAGCCAACCATGTAAATGACTGATCAGCGGGCCAGCAAACCGGGAGCTTGAAGATGTCGGAGCCGAAACAGGTCTGTCGTCGCAACGCACTCACTTTCCTTGGATACGCAGGGATGTTCGGGCTTGTGGCTTCGTCCTCAATTTTTGCAGCCTCAGAGGCTGTTGCCCAAACCACCGCGCCAGCCGCCGCGCCTACGACGCCGCCAGCGGACGCGCCGAAGTCAGGCACAGAACGCCGTCAGGAGCGGCGCAGCGGGCGAACAGAGCGCCGACAGGAACGCCGCACGGGACGCACTGAGCGGCGTCAGGAACGGCGCACCGGGCGCGACGAGCGGCGGGACGCTCGCGACGGCACCCCGGCTGCCACGACGACCACCACAGAGCAGAAAAAGTAGGCCCTTCATTCGGCCAACCACAGGAGCCGGGCCACCTCAGCGGAGGCCCGGGAAGGCCGTACAGAAGCCCGCCAGCGCCGGGCTGCAGACACACCGGGGCAAGCCGGGCCAGTTTGCCAGCCGCTGCCTCAGTCGTGCGTCGTGGCAATGCGCTGGCAAGGCAGGCATCTGTACACGCGCACGGCTTTATGAATTCTGATCTCTGACAATCTTCCGAGCAGCGTCATTTCGCGCTCGCAGTTCTCGCACGCGGGAGGTCGCTGGGCATCATCGTGTGGTCGCATGACGATTGCGATTACTCGATCTGCGAAGGCCGGGACGCTCGGTTTTCTACGGGGGAGGCTTCCCCGGATAGCGAACGAGCCGCACGGTTGAGCGACTTGGGCAGGGGCGCCGCCGGCTGCTCATCGGCTACCTTACTTTCCGACGGGTTGGCTGCCGCTGGTCTTCTTTGAAGCGCAGCGCCGACTAACCCGACGAACACGAGCAAAGCGCCGCCGATCATAAGCCAGTGTGGGAATTCCATGTTTACTTCCCCAGCTCTGCAATCCATCCAGCGGCAGCCGATTGCAGTACTTGACCAGGATCAACGTTCGGCCACCAACTGGGACCGGGCGAGCCGCGGGCGACGGGCCACGCCGTCAGGCGTCAGTGTCGGGCCACAGGAAGACCGCAGGGAGGCCCCCACAGCGCGCTGCCAGCGCAGGGGCAAGCCCGGCCATCGCATCCAGCAGGGCCGCGCCGCGACCCGCCGGCCGACCGGGCGCAGTCCAGCCGGGTCACACCTCGCGCGGGCGCAGCCCCAACTCTCGCTTGACACGGCAGCTGTGAAACTAGGGCCTAATAGGGCCCGGCGATTTCGGGCTGGACGCAGCACCGGGCATCGATCCTGATAAGCCCTTCATTGGTCGACATTTTTTAGTTTTCCTCGACTGCCCGAAATGACTGGACGCCAGGACCACACGGTTTTGCCGTACGCACGGCTCGCCATTTTGCCGCAGTTTTCCCAGCCCTGTCGACGGAGCCGGAAACTTACAGACGAGACGAAGCCTAGCAGCGCCGCTCGTCGGCACGAAGCCTTGGGCTCACGGAGAGCAATCCGCCCTGCCCTTGGCCTCTCGCACCCGAACGCTGCCGCGTCCACCGCAAGCCCGGCTCGCGAACATGACGACCACAAGATCGCCCCTCAAGGATGAGCCGGGATGGGCGACACATACGCCGTTTCCGAATTTCGGTAAAGCGGAATATTTTTTTCTGGAGGGGATTGACGCGCCCGCGACACAGGTCGCGCAATGAGACGCCTCGCGCAGAAGCAACAAGGGGCGGTGCAAAACACCGCCCATTGGCGAGAACGAGACTGCGGCGAGGACAGGCGCCTAATACGGCTGATAATAGCCACGCGGACCATAGTAGGGACCGCCGCCGTAATATCCCTGGCCGCCGTAGTAAGGACCGGGACCGTAATTATAGCGGTCCTCGTAGTACTCCTGGCGCCTGCTCTCTGCGATCGCGCCGCCGATCAGACCTGCCGCCACGCCCATGAAAGCGAGGCCTGCAGCGTTCGGACCTCGCCGATAATAGCGGTGGCGGCGAGCCGCGCTGAAATCGGTGGCAGCCGGAGCGACCGAGCCCGCGGCAGCGGCTTTGGTGGGCGCGGGCGAGTTGGCAGCCGAAGGGGTGATCGGGGCCGTCATCAGAACAAGACTTGCGAAAGCTGCCAGCCCAACGCTGCGGCCGGCTGCGGAAATCATCGGTCCTTTATTCATCTTGACCTTCCTGTTCTCGCTCGAAGCGACATAATCAAACAAGACTAAACGTCCAAACCACTGAAATGGTTTCGTGATCGCGGCAATCTGCCACGCGTTGAACGATTGTAGATCGAACGTCCAGATCCAGCTTGAACCATCCAACATGAGCGGATAATGAACAGGCGCACCGTCTTTCGGTCGCCGTAAGCGTTTTACGTGAACCAACGCATCAACCGACGCCGTCGGGATCGATGCCATTCTTGGGTTCACCGTGACTGACGCGTCTTATTCCAAGAGAAACCAGATGATTGCGGTTCGCAAACTGCCGGCGCGCTATGCGTCGATCGTGATGCCATTTGTGCTGTCCATCCTCATGACAGCCGTGGTGTCGGTCATTTCCACCCTTCGAAGCCTCGGCGCAACGCCGGCGTTCCTCGCGACCTGGCCGGGCGCCTGGGCGCTGTCATGGCTCGTCGCCTTTCCGACGCTGCTGATGGTGCTGCCACTGGTCCGCCGGATCGTGGCTAGCGTCGTCGCTGCTCCCTTGCAGCCAGGCCGATAGCAGGCGCGGACGGCGGCGCATGATGCACGCCGTCCCGCTTCCGCGTGACCTTACGACAGCGCGCCGAGTACGCCGCGCGTCGCCTTGTCGATCTCCTCGACATAGCGGCGGCGGGCGAAGGTCTCGGTAAGGAAGCCGACCACCTTGCGGCTGTCGGTGGAATCGACCACCGCCAGCATCTCGGCCTCCGCCTCGTCGAACACCGCCATCGCCGACTTCACGTTCATTTCCGGGATCAGCACGATCTCGGTCAGGCGCGCGAGCTCGATCACCTGGATTTCGTCGGCGATGGTGTCGAGGTCGCCCGAGAACAGGTCGGGCAGCAGGACAAGGCCGACATATTCGTCCGCATTGTTGACGATGACGATCCCGGGCCGCGAGCCCAGCGCGAATTCGCGGCGGACCGCGGCGATCGTCGTGGTCGACGGCACCTTGCCAACATCTGAGCGCATCAGCCGCTCGACGGTGAGGTTGCGCAGCCAGCCGACGTCGTTGGCGCTGCGGATGGTCTCGCCGCGCAGATGCAGGCGCCACGTCGAGAAGGAGTGCCCGAACATGAAGCGGACGCAGATCGAGGTGACGATGCAGCCGGCGAGCACCACGGCGGTAACGTCGACGTTGCGGGTCATCTCGAGCACGAGGAACGACATGGTCAAGGGACCGCCGACGATGGCGACGCCCAGCGTCGCCATGCCCGTCAGCATCGCGACCAGCGGATCGATCACGAAGTTCGGGCTGATCAAGAGCAGCACCGCGGAGAAGAACTTTCCGATCAGGCTGCCCACGAACAGCGAGGCAAAGAACAGGCCGCCGCGGAAACCGGAGGCGAGCGAGATCAGGCAGGCCGTCACCTTCAAGGCGATGATCAGCGCGATCAGGCCGATCGTCATGTCGTGAAAGAGATCGAGCACCATTGCGCCGTGGCCGGCCGCCAGCACCTGCGGCGTGACGATCGCAAAACTGCCGACGATGAGGCCGCCGATCACCGGGCGCAACCAGACCGGCAGCCATTTGAACAGGCGCTCGAACATCGAGGACGAGCGCATCACGGCGATGCCGACACCGCTGGTGACGAGCGCGAGACCGATCAGCGCCAGATATTGCTCGACGCCGACGGCGCTGACCTTGGGTATTTCGAGCGAGTATGGCGCGCCGCCGAGCCATTGCGCGGTCAGGGCGCCCGCGAGCGAGGCGGCGAGGATCGGCGCCGCGCTGCCGACCGAGTAGACGCCGACGATCAGCTCGCAGGCGTAGAAGGCGCCCGTGATCGGTGCACCGAAGGCCGCCGCGATCGCCGCAGCGGCACCGCAGCCGACGATCAGGCGCAGATCGTTGCGGCGCAGATTGAAGAACTTGCCGAGCAACGAGGCGATACCCGAGCCGATCTGGGTATAGCCGGCCTCGAGGCCGACGGAGGCGCCGCAGCCGTTCGAGATCAGCGTCTGGCTGGACACCACCACGCTGTCGCGCATCGACAGATTGCCGCCGCGCAGTGCGTTCGCCTCGATCGGATCGACCGCGCTCGAGAGCTTGAGCCGTCGCCGCCACCACTCCATGATCCCAAGCACCAACCCGCCCAGCGCGGGCGCGATCAGCGCGGCCCACGGACTGACGCTGGTATTGGCGGACAGGCGGACGTCGATGGGAATGCCGTAGATCACCATATGGGCAATCTGCGCAATCTCGGCCATCAGCGTCACGATGGCGCCGGCGAGCGTGCCGATCACCAGCGCCAGCGGGATCAGATAGAATTCGTTGCTGCGCAGCAGCGCCCGCAGCCGAACCATGATGCGGTTCGTCCCCTTGCGGTCGGCGAGATGTCTGATCCGCAGGAACACGTTCTGTCCGCCCTACTCTTCCGACATGCCGTAACCGGACATGCGCTGGCGGACCCGCTCGATCTGGGCGCTCGACAGCAGCGGCGGCTCTCCGATCTGGAGACAGCCGTGATATTGCCGCGCCAGCGTCTCGACCTCGACGGCGAGCCACATCGCCTTGTCCAGCGACTTGCCGATTGCGATCATGCCGTGATGGTCGAGCAGGCAGGCAAGCCGCCCCTCCAGCGCCCGCACGGCATGTTCGGACAGCTCCGCCGTTCCGAAGGTGGCATAGGGCGCGCAGCGGATGCTGTCGCCGCCGGCGGCTGCAATCATGTAGTGCACGGGCGGGATCTCCAGGCCCATGATCGCCAGGATGGTGCAATAGGTCGGATGGGCGTGGACGACGGCGTCGACGTCTGGCCGGGCCTTCAGGATGTCGAGGTGGAAGCGCCACTCGCTGGACGGCTTCTGATCGGGCGCGTGCGATCCGTCCATCGTCATGAACACGATCTGGTCCGGCGTCATGGCGTCGTAGGGCACGCTGGTCGGGGTGACCAGAAGCCCGTCCACATGCCGGACGCTGATATTGCCCGAGGTGCCCTGGTTGATGCCGAGCGCATTCATGCGGCGGCAGGCGCCGATGATGGCCTGTCTCTTGTCGAGCTCGTCCGCTGTCATCGACATCTCGATTTCCTGACGATGGGCGCCTGTCAGACGGGGAGTACGTCAAGCAATATGGCAGCGCAAGAGAAAGCGGACCGGATCGCGCGCGATCCCGCTAACCGCCTCATGGCATCATGGAATAAACATGAAAATCAACGCATTAACAGATTGTCGCAGCTCTACGGCAAGCTCGCCCGGACAGCAGCGAAGCCGTTGATCACGAACTGCACCGAATAGGCCGCGAGCAGCATGCCGAGCACGCGCGAGAGGACGGCGTTGCCGGTGCGCCCGAGGGTCCGCGCGATCATGTTCGCGGAGACAAAGCAGAGCATGCAGAGCAGGCACACGGCGAGCACGACCGCGATGATGATCGCGAGCCTCGGTCCGTAGCCGGCATCGCCGGTCAGGAGCAGCGTGGTCGCGATCGCGCCGGGACCGGCCATCATCGGGATCGCCAGCGGGAATACCGCGACGTCGGAGGCATGCTCCGACGTTGCCTTGTCGGCCTCGCGGGCCTCGCGATGCGGACGGTCGCCGAAGATCATCTGGTAGGACACGCCGAACAGCAGCAGCCCGCCGGCGATCTGGAAGGCGGGGATGCCGATCCCGAGCTGGCGCAGCAGCCAGTTTCCGATCAGGGCGATCACCACCAGGATCGACGCCGCAATCAGCGGCGCGCGTAGCGCGATGGTGCGTTTGGTCTTGTCGGGCATGCCTCCGGTCGCGGCGAGGAAGGCCGGCGCAAGGCCCACCGGATCGACCACGAGCAGCAGTGTCACGAACGCGGACAGGGTGAAGTCGATCATGTCTCGGTGGGCTCCCTGGACGCAGGAACGATGGCTGGCGGACTGACTTAGCCCGATAGAACCGCTTTGAAAATCACCGGAGATGCACAATGAGTGACAGTGGAATTGGAATGTTGCTGGGTCACCTTTCGGGCAACCTGCTCTGGCTCTGGTTCATCGGTGCCTTCGTGCTCGGTGCGGTCCTCGTCTACGGCGTGGCGAAGGCGGGGCGCCTGCGGCGCCGCGAGCGCGCGCAGCTCGACCGCAACACCGAGGCGCGGCAGCGGCAGGAAGATCCCTACAAGCGCCCGACCTGAGCGCAGGCTGCAGTTTGGAACTTTCGTTCTCCGAAAGCTTTTGATCGCCTGAGGATTGCGGAAGGCGATGCCTTCGCGCGTCACCTCAAGAGGAGGATGTATGGCAAAACGAGCAAAGAAGCGCACAAGCAAGAAATCGTCGACGGGCCGCGCCCGTCAGGCGCCGAAGATGTTGAGCGACCTATTCCTGGAGACGCTCAAGGACATCTATTTCGCCGAGAACAAGATCATCAAGACCCTGCCCAAGATGGCCAAGGCTGCCAACTCGAAGGAGCTCGCGGCGGCTTTCAACAAGCATCTGCGCGAGACCCAGGGCCAGGTCAAACGTCTGGACCAGATCTTTAAGATGCTGGGCAAGCCGGCCCGCGGCAAGCCTTGCGAAGCGATCAACGGCATCACCGACGAAGGTGCCGAGATCATGAAGGAGTTCAAGAACGCGCCTGCGCTCGACGCCGGCCTGCTCGCAGCCGCGCAGGCGGTCGAGCACTACGAAATCTCCCGCTACGGCACGCTGCGCACCTGGGCCGAGGAGCTCGGCATGCAGGACGCGGCAAAGCTGCTGCAGGCGACGCTGGACGAGGAAGAGGCGACCGATCACGCCCTGACCGAGCTCGCCACCTCCGTGATCAACCTCGAGGCGGAAGAGGAATACCGCCAGGCGGCCTGAGGCACACATAGGGTGACGACGGAACGCCGCGGCCCGGAAGGCCGCGGCGCTTGTTTTCGGATCGCACGATCCGCATGGCACCTGCGCGCAGCCGGGCTGGAATTCTCGGGAACCGGCCCCATATTCAGCGTTCCTCACCCGCCGAGCCCGCATCATGCAACCCAAAAATCCCCTCGACTGGATGCTGTCCGAAGCCTTGGACTCGCTGACCCGCGCCGAACGGCTGCGCCAGCAGTTCGGCCGGCAGGAAGCCTGCTGGGAGCCGCCGATCGACGTGCTCGAAACCGAGCATGAGCTCCTGATCCTGGTCGCGCTTCCCGGCGTCAATCCCGACAATGTCGAGACTGTCATCCATGACGGCGTGCTCGTCATCTCCGGCCAGCGCACCCTTCCGCCAGAGCTTCGCAACGCCCGCATCCACCGGCTCGAACTGCCGCAGGGGCGTTTTGAGCGCCGCATTGCATTGCCCGTTGGCCGTTACGCCATCAGCCGCTTCGTGATGGACGGCTGCGTCGCGCTGCGCCTCGCCAAATCCTGAGGTCGATCATGGCCACCGAACCAATGAATACCGCACCGACCAATCCCCAGAGCAATTCCGACGTGAAGATTCCCGAAGACGCGCTGATCATCATTCCCGTGCGCGAAATGGTGCTGTTCCCCGGCGCCATCGCGCCGATCGCGATCGCACGGCCGAAGTCGGTCGCCGCCGCGCAACAGGCGCTGCGCGAGCAGCGACCGGTCGGCATCGTCCTGCAACGCAGCCCCGAGACCGAGGAGCCCGGACCGGACGACCTCTATCGGGTCGCGACCATCGCCAACATCGTGCGCTACATCACCGCGCCCGACGGCACCCATCACATCGTCTGCCAGGGCGTGCAGCGCGCGCGCATCCTCGACTTCCTGCCGGGGACGCCGTTCCCGGCCGCGCGGATCCAGCAGATTCCGGAGCCGACCACCAGCACGCCCGAGATCGAGGCCCGCGGGCTGAACCTGCAGCGCCAGGCCATCGAGGCGATCGAGCTGCTGCCGCAGGCGCCGCCCGAACTGGTCGCGATGTTCCAGGGCACCACGGCTCCCGGCCCGCTGGCGGACCTGGCGACCTCGTTCATGGACATCAAGCCGCAGGACAAGCAGGAGGTGCTGGAGACCATCGACCTCGCTCTGCGTGTCGAGAAGGTGTCGAAGCATCTGGCCGAACGGCTGGAGGTGCTGCGCATCAGCAACGAGATCGGCCAGCAGACCCGCGCCAGCTTCGACGAGCGGCAGCGCGAAGCGATCCTGCGCGAGCAGATGGCGACCATTCAGCGCCAGCTCGGCGAAGGCGACGGCAAGGCGGCCGAGGTGGCCGAGCTGACCGCTGCCATCGCCAAGGCCAACATGCCGCCCGAGGCCGATGCACATGCGAAGAAGGAGCTGCGCCGCTACGAGCGCATGCCGGAGGCCGCCGGCGAGGCCGGCATGGTCCGCACTTACCTGGACTGGCTGATCGAGCTGCCGTGGGCACTGCCCGCGGAGAAGCCGATCGACATCAAGGAAGCGCGCCGCATCCTCGACGCCGATCACTTTGGCCTGGAGAAGATCAAGAGCCGGATCATCGAATATCTGGCGGTGCGCAAGCTGGCGCCGCAGGGCAAGGCGCCGATCCTGTGCTTCGTCGGACCGCCCGGCGTCGGCAAGACCTCGCTCGGCCAGTCCATCGCACGCGCGATGGACCGTCCCTTCGTGCGCGTCAGCCTCGGCGGCGTGCATGACGAGGCCGAGATCCGCGGCCACCGGCGCACCTATATCGGCGCGCTGCCTGGCAACATCATCCAGGGCATCAAGAAGGCCGGCGCCCGGAACTGCGTCATGATGCTGGACGAGATCGACAAGATGGGCCGCGGCGTGCAGGGCGATCCTTCCGCCGCGATGCTGGAGGTGCTCGACCCCGAGCAGAACGGGACATTCCGGGACAATTACCTGGGCGTGCCCTTCGACCTGTCGCGCGTGGTGTTCATCGCGACCGCAAACATGCTGGACCAGATCCCGGGTCCGTTGCTGGACCGCATGGAGCTGATCAGCCTCGCCGGCTACACCGAGGATGAGAAGCTGGAGATCGCCAAGCGCTATCTGGTGCGCCGGCAGCTCGAGGCCAACGGCTTGACCGCCGAGCAGGCCGAGATCGAGCCGGAGTCGCTGAAGCTGGTGGTCAAGGGCTACACCCGCGAAGCCGGCGTGCGTAACCTGGAGCGGGAGATCGGAAAGCTGTTCCGCCATGCTGCCGTGCAGGTCGCCGAGGGCACGGCTGCCAAGATCGTCGTGACGCCAAAGGACATCGGCACTGTGCTCGGCCAGCCGCGCTTCGAAGGCGAGATCGCGCAGCGCACCAGCATTCCAGGCGTGGCCACTGGCCTGGCCTGGACGCCGGTCGGCGGCGACATCCTGTTCATCGAGGCCTCGCGGGTATCAGGCCGCGGCGGCATGATCCTGACCGGCCAGCTCGGCGAGGTCATGCGCGAGAGCGTGCAGGCTGCGATGACGCTGGTGAAGAGCAAGGCCACGCAGCTCGGCATCGATCCGCAGCTGTTCGAAAAGAGCGACATCCACGTTCACGTGCCGGCAGGCGCGACCCCGAAGGACGGACCGAGCGCGGGCGTTGCGATGTTCACGGCGCTGACGTCCCTGCTCACCAATCGCACGGTGCGCAGCGACACCGCCATGACCGGCGAGATCTCGCTGCGCGGCCTGGTGCTGCCGGTCGGTGGCATCAAGGAGAAGGTGGTGGCAGCCGCGGCCGCGGGCCTGAAGCGGGTGATGCTGCCGGCGCGCAACAAGCGGGATTACGACGACATCCCGCAGAGCGCGCGGGACAACCTCGAATTCATCTGGCTGGAGCGCGTCGACGAAGCCATCGCCGCGGCGCTCGAGCCGGCCGAGGCCCAAGCCGATGCCAAGGTCGAAGCGGCGGAGTGAATGCCATGAAGAAATTGCTGGAAAGAGCGAAGCGATCGCGGACGACGCAGCGGCTGCGCCAGTTGCTGGATCGCGCCACCGACGGGGTTCGCGATGCGCTGGCGATGCCGGGACCGCGGCTTCAGCCGGCCCCGGTCCGGGCGAAGCGCCGCAAGGGTTGAGCCCTCCGTCTCAAGTCCTCGCGACAGCCCCGAACAAAAGGCCCCCTCGCTCGAGGGGGCCTTCGCCTTGTTAGCCCACGGCGTCCTTGGCGGCCTTGACCGGGCGGGCGCGAACGATCTTCCGGGCCGGCTTGGCCTTGAACATCATCTCTTCGCCCGTGAACGGGTTGGTGCCCTTGCGCGCCTTGGTCGCGGGCTTCTTGATGACCACGAACTTGGCGAAGCCCGGCACCAGGAACAGGCCGTTCTTCTTGAGCTCCTTGTGACCGACGTCGGTCAGCGTCTCCATGACGCTCTTGACGTCACGCTTGGAAAGCTCGGTGGTGGTCGCGATCTTTTCGATCAGCTGCGATTTCGACATTTGGGTGGCCATCGTGTCTCCTCTGATTCGTTGACGGCTGCATATTAGACCAACCGGTGAAGGCCTATAGCCTTCTGCACAGTTTTGTCGGGGTTTTACGGGCTTTTTTGGCCCTCTGTGGCAAAAAACCCTGCTTTTTAGCCACTTCCGGAGCGGGAGAGGCCTCAGGCAGCGGATTTTACCTTGTTTCAAAGGCCCGCACGCAGCCTTGCTAAAGCTGATTCGATGCTTTCGACAAGCGATGACCGGCCTCTTTGTCGGAGTCCGGTCGCGATTCACCCTGGAAAACAAGCCTAGATCGTCGTGATGTGGCGATCGCGGGTACTTTCTCTCCCTTATTTCCAGGGAGCGCGACGAGCTTCGCTCGCGCTAGATACGTTCGATGATGACGGCCGGGGCCATGCCACCGGCCGCGCACATGGTGACGAGACCGCGCTTCAAGTCGCGCCGTTCGAGCTCGTCGAGCATGGTGCCGATCAGGATCGAGCCGGTGGCGCCGATGGGATGGCCGAGTGCGATCGAGCCGCCATTGACGTTGACCCTGGCGCGGTCGAGCTTGAGGTCGCGGATGTATTTTTCCGCAACCACGGCAAAGGCCTCGTTGATCTCGAACAGGTCGATGTCGTCGATGGTCAGCCCCGCCTTCGCCAACACCTTGCGCGTCGCCGGCACCGGCGCGTTCAGCATCAGCGTCGGCGAGTCCCCCATATTCGCCATCGCGACGACGCGGGCGCGCGGCTTCAGGCCGTGCGCCCTGGCGTAAGCGGGCGAAGCCAGAAGGATCGCGGCGGCGCCGTCGACGACGCCGGACGAGTTGCCGGCGTGGTGCATGAAGTCGATCTCGAGGTCGGGGTATTTCTGCAGGATCAGGCCGCGATAGGTCGTGCCCTTGTCGTCGAGCGCATGGTCGGCGACAGCGGGGAATGCGGGCTTCAAAGCGCTCAGCCCTTCCATCGTGGTCTGCGGCCGCGGATATTCTTCATGGTCGAGCGCGAGGCTGCCGTCCTCGCGATGCACCGGCACAAGGCTCTTCTTGAAGTGGCCGTTCGTGATCGCATGCGCGGCACGCTTCTGGCTTTCGAGGCCCAGCGCGTCGACGTCCCTTCGCGTGATGCCTTCCAGCGTCGCGATCGCGTCGGCGCAGACGCCCTGATGCGACTGCGGATGCCGCGCTCGCAGGCGCAGATTGCCGTTGTCCATCATCATCGGACCGCCGCCGCGGCGTCCTTCCATCGACATCATCTCGCAGCCGCCGGCGACGACGAGGTCCTCCGTGCCCGACATGATCGAGCTTGCGGCCATGTTGACGGCGGTGATGCCGGAGCCGCAGAAGCGGTCGAGCGTTACGGCACTCGCGCGCACGTCGTAGCCGGCGTCCAGCGCCGACATGCGGCCGAGATCGCCGCCTTGCGTTGCGACCTGCGCGCTGCAGCCCCAGATGACGTCGTCGACGTCGGCGGTGTCGATGCCGGTGCGCGTCGCGAGCGCGCGCAGCACGGTTGCTCCCAGCTGCTGCGGATGAATGCCCGAGAGCGCCCCCTTGCCGGCCTTGCCAACGCCCCGCGGGGTCCGGCAGGCATCGATGATGAGTGCGTCGATCATTGGCATTATCCTCTTGTTGAACGGTTGGAAGCGTTTTGAATCAGCGGGCGAAGGGAGTCAATGCGCGCTGGCGGAACCGCCTCACCCCGCCCTCTCAACGCGAGCCAAGCTCGTCGCCCTTCCGCAAGAGCGGGGCGAGGGAGAGCAATCAAACCCCCGCTGCGTTCTTCGCGATCACGTTGCGATAGAAGCTGGCGCTGAGTTTCGGCGTACGCACCTGGGTGTCGAAATTGACGTGGTAGAGCCCAAAGCGCTTGTTGAGCCCAAATACCCATTCGAAATTGTCCATCAGGCTCCAGAGGAAATAGCCGCGCACCGGCACGCCTTCGGCGGTGGCGCGCTGGAGCTGGGCCAGGTAGTTGCGCAAATACATGATGCGGTCGGTGTCGTAGATCTTGCCGTCGGGCGTCACGACGTCGTCGCCGGAGGTGCCGTTCTCGCTGATATAAATCGCGTCCGTTTTCCAGATCTTTGCCGCCAGCTTGGGCACCCAGTAGATCGTCTCGGGGCCGACGCGCAGCCAGTCCGAATTCATGTGCGGGAAGGATTTCGGGATCGGCAGCGGCATGAAGCCCGCGCCCTGGTCGGAGGCCACCACATAGTTCTGCGGCGCGTAGATGTTGAGGCCGAGGAAATCGACCGGCGAAGATATGATCTTCAGCTCCGCATCGGTGTATTTCGGCGCGTCGCGCCCGGCGAATTTCAGGAAGGCGTCGGTATACTGGCCCGTCATGATGACGTTGAGATAGCCGGCGTTCATTTCGCGCAGCGCGATCTCTGCGGCGCGGACGTTCTCCGGCGTGTCGATCGCGGGGGCACAGGCATCGATGTTCTCCGCCGGCCCCACCCTGGTGCCGCGGCGGCCATGGGCGCGCACCGCCTGCACCGCGAGCCCATGCGCGAGCGCGCTGTTGTGCCTGATCTGGTTGACCTCAGCTCTCGGCAGCGTCACGCCAGGCGCGTCGATGCCGATGCCGTAGCCGAAATAGACGAAGCGACCGCTCTCGTTCAGTGTGAACACGTTCTTGACGCGATCGGTCAGGTGCTCGGCGACATAGGCCGCGTAATCACCGAAGATCTTGCAGGTCTCCGCCGACCGCCAGCCGCCAAACCGGTCCTGGAGCGATTGCGGCAGGTCCCAATGATAGAGCGTCAGCCACGGCTCGATGCCGTTCTTGAGGAGTTCGTCGACCAGGCGGTTGTAGAAGTCTAGCCCCTTCGGGTTGGGCTTGCCGTCGCCGTCCGGAAACAGCCGCGGCCAGGCCACCGAGAAGCGATAGGCCTTGCAGCCGAGCTCCCTGATGAGCGCGATGTCCTCCTTGTAGCGGTGATAGTGCTCGTTGGCGCGGTCGCCGGTCGAGCCATCCTCGATCTTGCCGGGAATACGGACGAACTTGTCCCAGATCGAGGCCCCTCGCCCGTCCTCGTTGACCGCGCCCTCGACCTGATAGGACGAGGTCGCCGTGCCCCAGACGAAGCCCGCGGGGAAACCGTCCACGTTCCGCGGCGGCGATGCGGGCTTGGCGTCCGCGACCTCGAGAGGATTGGCGATTCCGGCTGCGGACAATCCCGCCAGCGTGGCGAACTGGCGACGCGAGACCTTGTCCGACATTGATCGTGCTCCGGGGTGATGCTCTTTCGGCGGCACCATGGCGAATCGCGGGTCGTTTGAGAAGCGGGCGAGCCGAGGGCCGAGGATGCAGGATTGCGGAATGCGACAAAGTTGTCCGAAAGGGGCTAGGGCGATCGTCGGCAGAGCTACCCCAAAGCCGAAATACCAGCCCCACCGTCATTCGAATTCCAGCCCAATCCGGCAAGGAAGTTGTCAGTTCCCTCGATACGAGGGCCCGTAGGCTCACAGAATGCCATATACCGCTCGGAAATTACGACCAAAGTTCGCAAATATGGCGTATGGTGCAGCCATCGCCGCTCCGCTCTGGGCGATTGTCTGTCTGCACCGGTCAAGCAAGAGAACGACTGACTTAAGACGCGGTTTGACCGCATCAGACTGTGGTAACCTCTTCCGCTTGACCAAGCGCCTGTCCTGCCAGGGATACAATGACTGACCCGCGTCAGAGCCACCGTGAATTCGAGGTAGATATATGTCGTATGCCTACAAGCTGAATGAAGACGTTCGCCACCAGCCCCAAGGCCCACAAGGACGTGCCGCAACTGAGCCACCGATGATTTACACCATCGTCCAGCATATGCCCATCGAGTCCGATGGACGTCTCCGATACCGCATCAAGTGCAAGTCGGAGAAAATCGAGCGAGTCGTCACGGAAGATCAGCTTTCGTATTCGCAGTGATCGCTTGATGACGGCGGGAATCCAGCGCGGATGAATTGGCTCGGTGTTGCCATGACCAACGACGGGACCGTTCTCGTTGCTTGGCGAGCCTGGATTGCGGAATGTCTGCCTGGGTCGGGAGCAGACATGAGGTCCTTCCGCCGCGGTGGCGCGCGGGCTTCCGCGATCAGCGCGAGCGCTTCGGCAACTTTGGCAGCTTGTCGGGATTGAACGGCGGCATCTGCCCGGTTCGTTCAGGTGCGGGCGCCTGCTGTTCCGTCAGAATCAGCGTACCCTGGAGGATCATTCCCGGCGCTTGCGCTGCCGTCGCCGTGTAGGTCGCCACCTTGCCCGGGCAGTTTCCCTCGATGTCCAGCGTGAGCTCATCGTCGACGCCGAACACGGTTGCGCGTCCGTCGGTATGGCGCTTCGTCGACACGGTGGCGGTGAAGCGATCGCCGTCGACCTTGCAAGAGCCGTGATAGGTCATCAGGCTGTCGCAGCCCCAGATCTGTCCGTCTGCGATATGGACGATCCCGGTCCCCTGATCGAGCGGCGTCTTGTACCAGGCGGCGTAGGTGCCGTCCTTCAACATGGGAGCAGTCTCCCCTGGTATTTCCTCGCGCATCATCGACACGATCAGCGCTAACAAAGCGTTAATCGCGCGGCCCGTGCCAATCCGGGCTATTCCTGCGCAGCTCGGCCTCCAGGTCTTCAATGATGCTGTGAAGCAGACAGGCGGCAAGTGGATCGGTCACTTCGCGCTCCAAATGCCGGTACCGCGCGATCTGGAATTCCTGCTCTCTCAACTGGTGCTCTGTCATCGGACGGGCCCTCCGACGAACCGACGCAGAGACAGCCGAACAGTTTCGTTACAATTTTAGGATCATTCGCTATGGTTTCCGATCGGTAAAAACAACGCGACGCCAAGCTTCGCCGGCGGGCGGGATCATCGGAGATGTCAAAAGGTCGATACGCTGACACGCACCGCTGTCACGGCACGTCGCCGCCGCTGCGACTTCCACCGATGCTGTGCGGCTTATTGAGGAAGAACTCCCGGTTACCGAGAGCCGCCTCCGCGTACTGATCAATCGCAACCTGGATGGCCTCGATGTGCATGCGGCACCAACCCTCAAGGCAAGACAGGCGCCGCGCATGATGAAGCGCCTTCAGAAATTCCGGCGGCTCCTGCATGTCGGAGAAGTAGGTCGGCCTCTCCCCCTTCATGCTCGTGCCATCTCTCGTGGCGGAACAAGGCGGCGCTTCTCAACACCGACGCGCGATGGCATCGGCCGACGGCGGGGAACGAACAGGCTGGCGACGACGATCGGGTCGGTGTCTCCGAGCGCGGCCCGCTCCTGAACCAGCCCGCTCATTACCGTGCGCATCTTCATGACTTCGCCTGCGACGAAGCTGCAGTCCTCGTCCCTGTTGATCTGCTCATGCATGATCGCCTCCGCCTCACGCATGCTGACGCGTAACGCCCTGATGATCCTGCGGATTTCGTTGATGCGGTTGTCCATGGCTCGCTCCCTTGGCTGGACGAGCAACATAAGAACAAAACATGAACAATGAGTCAATCGGCTTGAGGTAGAGCAGAGCCGGCGTGACACGCCATGCCGGGCGGCGCCACCCCCGGGCTTACCGAGCCAAGATCAGAACGTCACCCGCATCCCCGCATAGAACGCACGCGGCCTTGCCGGGCTGAGCGAGCGCGGGTCGGTGAACTCGGCACCGCCATTGGTGAAGTTGGGCACGGCTTCGCGGTCGAAGAACTGTCCGTAGGTCGCGTAGCGCCTGTCGAAGATATTGTCGATCTTGCCGTAGAGCTGGACGTTCTTGGTCACCTGGTAGGACGTGTGCAAGTTGAACACGGTGTAGGACGGCAGCTTCGTATATTGGTTGGACTCGTCGCCGACCAGATATTGGCTGGAGACGAACAGCGCGTTGCCGCCAACCTTCCACACGTCGGTGACGGCATAGTCGATGCCGACCTTGACGCGATGGCGCGGGATCGCGGGGAGCTGGTTGCCGGGTAGCACCTGAATGGTCTCGGTGACAGTATCCCTGAACGGGCTTTCGGAACCGAGCGCGAAAGCGTCGAGATAGCGTGCGTCGACGAAAGCGTAGCTCGCCTGAAACTGAAGCGTGGGCGACTTGATGTTGACCTCAGCTTCGAGCCCCTGACGCCTGGTACGGCCGACGTTGGAGAAATAGCCGAAGCCGGTGCGGCCGACTGCGGGAACGGCGACGATGTCGTCGTAATTGGTGGCGCGGAAGCCGCCGATTTTCCAGCCGAGCGTGCCGATGTTCAGCTCCCTGCTGCCGCGCAGGCCCGCTTCCACGGTCTTGGACACGACCTGCTTCAATGGCGGATCGGAGACGAGAAACGCGGCAATCAGACAGGGACGGGCTGGATCCGAGCAGCCGAGCTCGAGCGGCGTCGGAACGCGGTTGGCCTCGGAATAGCCGGCGTAGGCCGTCAGCTCCGGCGTGATCTTGTAGGTGCCGCCGATTACCGGATTGAAGCGGGTGAAGGTGTGATCGCCGTTGAGATCGGTCCCGAGCTGATCCTCCAGCGTGATGCGCGCGACGTTGAACCGGCCGCCGCCGGTGACGGCGAAGGCGTCCGTGATATTGAACGTGTCCATTGCGTAGAGGCCGTTATATTGATTGACGGTCCGCAGCGAGACAGGGCCGGCAACGGTATCAGGTACGCCAGTCGGCCCCAGGAAGAGGCCGCCGCCGCTGACGACGTAGCTTTCTCCGATCGTGCCGATTTCGGCGGTGGCGTTATAGCGCGTGACACTGGCGTCATAGGTCGCGCCCATCACGAAGCGGTTGTCGTGGCCGAACAGCTGGTCGGTGTTGGTGGCCTGCCCCGACACGCCGAAGGTGGTCGAACGTATCGAGCTCCGGTCGATCTCGCCGAGGATGGTCCCGGACGCGAAAGGATTGGCAAGCGGCAGGCCGTTCACGCCGTTTGCCGGTGTGGCGCCGTCGCCGAAGCAAAGAAGCCCAGCGAGCCCCGGGTCAGTGCATTCCTGCGCGTCGGTCGGATTGCCGTCGACGAGCTTCTGCTCGTACCTGCGCACATGCGCGGTGCCTTCGAGCGTCCAGGTCGGCGTCGCATCGACCTTGCCCGTCAGGTTGAGATAGCCGACGCGGTTGGAAGTGGTCTGCGGGGTCGTGTAGGTCGCGCCCCAATATTTGTCGAGCAGCTCGGCGGGAACGGTGGCGTTGGCGCCGAAATCGTTCTTGGCGACGCCCATGTTGGCGTGGAATTCGCTGTCGCCCGCCTTGTAACCGACGTCGCCGTAGAAGCGCCGCACGTCCGATTGGGAGAAATTGCGGAAGCCGTTGTCGTGCAGGCCTTCGAGCGCGGCATAGACGCCGTAGTTCTTGTCGACCGTCTTGCCCCATTGCGCCGAGCCCTGAATGCGGCCGAACGAGCCGCCCATGAGATCAAGCTCCGAGCCCTGATAGGTAAAACCGTCCTTCATTTGCAAATTGATCGCGCCGCCCAGCGCGTTGAGGCCGAAGGCGGGATTGTTGGTCACGAGCGTCACCGACCGGATCGCCGCGGTCGGGATCAGGTCCCAGTTGACGGCGTCGGAGAAGGCCTCGTTGATGCGAACCCCGTTCTGATACACAGCGAGGCCTTGCGGCGTGCCCGTCACCGGCGAGGCAACGAAGCCGCGGAATTCGACATCCGGCTGAAATGGATTGCCGGTAACCTCGCTGATGTTGACGCCGGCGATGTTGTCGCGAAGCGCGTCGGTGATGTTCAGCGAGCCGGTGCGCTTGATCTGGCTGGCGTCGACGGCGTTGATCGCCGAGGGGACCTTGTCGACGTCAAGACCTCTGCCGGTACCCGGCGCGGTCGGATAGACGTAGAGGCGCGTCTTGGGGCTGGCGGATGACGGCGCTCCGATGTGCGCGACCGGACGCGATGACGCGGTGCGCCGCGCCGTTGACCGCGGCGGCGCCGTCACCTCGACCGGCGGCAGGTTCTGGACGTTGGTTTCCTCGTCCTGCGCGGCCCCCGCGGGGATCGCGAAGATGGAGAGCAGCCCGGTCGAAACCAAGGCGATCAACAAACGACGATTGAACCCAAGAGGCTTGAACCCAATAGGCTTGAACCGAAAACGCTTGAACCAAACACGATCGCCCATCCCAGCCTTCCCATCCGTGACCACCGACTGTTTTGATCTTCCCCCGGTTGGTCGAGACGAGTGTAATCGGCAGGAATGCGTGCGCCAGCCACAAAAGGTCGGGCCGTATCGCACCAATTTTCCCGACCAAATCGGGAATTTTTCCCGACGCGATCAGGCCGCTGCCGTCGGGACCAGGGCCTCTACGGTCAGACCACCGTCACCCGAGACGACGTTGAGCGTGCCGCCCAGCGCGAGAATCCGCTCGCGCATGCCGACGAGCCCGAAGCCGAGCTTTTGGCCGGGCTCCATGCCGCGGCCATTGTCGCTGACCCGCACCCGGGCACAGCTGCGGCCGTCGCTTGCCGCCTCCGCCACCGGCTCGATGACGACGTTAACCGAGGTCGCGCCGGCGTGGCGGAACACGTTGGTGAGCGCCTCCTGCACGATGCGGTAGATGGTGAGGTCGGCGGTCTCCCCGGTGACGCCAAGCGCCGGCGAGATCACGGTCTCGATGGTGACATCGGGATGCGACTCCCGCCACAGCCGCGACAGCGATTCCAGCGCCTGGCGCAGGCCGAGCTCGGCCAGGCCGACTGGCCGGAGGCGCTCCAGCACGCGGCGATTGAACTGCTGAAGCGCGTTGATCTGCTCCAGCATGGCACTGCCGTGTTTTCGCACGGCCTCCGCATTCGGGGCGCGTCCGTCCGCCTGCTTCGCCAGCGCGCTGGCATGCGCGCGTAGCGAGAACAAGTATGGCCCGAACTCGTCATGGAGCTCGCGCGCGATCTCCTTGCGCTCGACGTCCTGGAGCGACACCGTTCGCTCGGCGAGGCGCCGCTTGTCCTCGATGGCGTCACTGAGCGTTGCCGCAAGATGGTTGAGCTTGGTGCAGATCGCGGCGAGTTCCGGCGCGCCGCCCGGCGCGACGCGCGCCTGATAACGCCCGTCTTCGAGCTCGGCCATCACGTCCGCAAGGGATTGGAGCGGCGCCAATGCCCGGCCGATCACATTCATCATCACCAGGAACAGCGCCAGCGCGATCACCGAGCCGACCTCGAGCTGGGTCACGATGGCGTCCCAGATCTCGGCGATCTCGTCATCGGGATGGGAGGTGATCAGCAGCGAACCCGGCTTGCCATGGATCGAGACGGGCACGCTCACCGCGGTCTGCTCGGGATGAACCAGGCTGACGAACCAGGCCGGCGGCGCGCGGGTGTCGTCATCGGCGTCGGTCCGGGGCTGCGTCAGCGGACGGCCGGCTTCGTCCCGAAGCGCGATGCTGACATGGCGCAGGCGGCTGAGGTCGCGTGCGATCTGGTTCAGCCTGGCTTCCGGATCGGGCGCCTCGTTGAGATCCGCAACGATCATCTCGATGAATTCGCGCGCGAGCCGGATCACGCTCTGGTCCTCGGCCTGCACGCGCGGCCCGGCTTCCGCGACCTGGCGGCCGATATTCACGGCGAGTCCCAGCGCCAGCAGCAGCGCCAGCAGCAGGTTGATGCGCCCGCGCAAGGATAGATTTTGCCACATTGGTATCGCCCGTGCCCCCGCGAAGGATTGGCCTGCCCCTTGTCCGATAACGTTGACAGAGGCGAAGCGCCCGATATCTAATCGAAAGCGTACAGCAATCCCGGCCGGGCGCGAAACAGGCCAAGACGCTGTCGCGAGGAACGCCTATGCGCATTTTGATCGTCGACGATCATCCCATCGTCGCCTCCGGCTGCCGTGCCGTGCTGGCGGACGAGGGCGAGATCGAGATTTTGGAGGCCGCCGACGCCGAAGACGGCGAGTGCGTCTTCATCGTCGAGCGCCCCGACCTCTCGATCATCGACATCAACCTGCCGACCGTGTCCGGCTTCGAGCTCGCGCGCCGCATCCTCGAGCGCGCGCCCGAGGCCCGGATCATCATGTTCAGCATGAACGACGACCCTGCTTTTGCCGCGCGGGCGATCGAGTGCGGCGCCAAGGGCTATGTCTCCAAGACCGGTGACCCCGACGATCTCGTCGAGGCGATTCGCACCGTCGGCGGCGGCGGCACCTATCTGCCGAGCGCGATCGCGCGCAGCATCGCCTTTGCGGGACCCGCGCTGGCGCAAAGCCCGCTGTCGAAGCTGAACGCGCGCGAGATGGAGATTTTGCGGCTGCTCAGCGCCGGAAAGAGCCTATCCGAGATCGCCTGGCTGGTGCAGTCGTCCTACAAGACTGTCGCCAACACCTCGTCCATCATGCGCCAGAAGCTCGGGGTGAAAACCTCTGTCGAGCTGGTGCGGCTGGCGATCGACAGCGGCGTGGCCTGACGGCCGCCGCGAATTCGGTCACACAAGCGTTGCAATCCTGATGTGGTTTGATGCCACGGAGCATAACGGCATGACGATCCAGACTGTCTCGACCAATACATCCTATGGCGGCGTGCAGGGCGTGTATCGCCATGCCAGCCAGGCGACCGGAACCGACATGACGTTCTCGGTCTATGTTCCCCCGCACGCACAGGGCGCCAAGCTGCCTGTGGTCTGGTATCTCTCCGGCCTCACCTGCACGCACGCCAACGTCACCGAGAAGGGCGAATTCCGCAAAGCCTGCGCCGAGCTCGGCTTGATCTTCGTCGCGCCCGACACCAGCCCGCGAGGCCCCGACGTGCCCGGCGATGCCAATAATGCCTATGATTTCGGTCTTGGCGCCGGCTTCTATGTCGACGCGACGGAAGCGCCGTTTTCAAGCAATTATCGCATGTGGAGCTACGTCACCGACGAACTGCCGAAACTCGTGGCGGAAAATTTTCCGGTCGATGCGAAGCGCCAATCGGTGATGGGCCATTCGATGGGCGGCCATGGCGCGCTGACGGTCGCGCTGCGCAACCCGCACCGTTTTCGCGCGGCCAGCGCCTTTGCGCCGATCGTCGCGCCGTCGCTCGTGCCCTGGGGCATCAAGGCGTTGACCGGCTATCTCGGGCCGAACAAGGACATTTGGCGCAGCCACGACACGGTGGCGCTGATCGAGGACGGCGCGAAGTTTTCAGGCTTCCTCGTCGACGTCGGCGAGGCCGATAACTTTTTGAAAGAGCAGCTTCGTCCTGAATTGCTGCAGGCGGCATGTGCCAAGGCCAACATTCCGCTGACGCTGCGGCGGCAGGCGGGATACGACCACAGCTATTATTTCATCTCTACCTTCATGGGCGATCACCTGCACTGGCATGCGGAGCGATTGAAGGGGTAAATATCTCCCTCACGGCTTGCCGTAGTTCGGCGCCAGCAAGCGGTTGCGGATCAGATAGCTCATCGTGCGCGTCCAGGATTCATCCGTGTTGCCGCGCATGTCGGCGCTCGCGGCCGTGATCATGTTGCCGGTCTTCACGTCGCGCAGGTAGATGTTCAGATTGATGATCAGGTTCGAGACCTTCTGCACCATGCCGGTGATTTCCAAATCGGCACCCAGCTGCCCGGCAAGCTTGAGGTCGCAGCCGCCGCAGGCCTGCAGATTGGCGTGACGGGCCGCATCCCGGACCGGCGCAATATCGATCAGCTGGAACCTGCCTGACTCAACCAGTGCCTTGCGCAACTGCTCGCTGATGAGGTCGAGCCGCGCTTCCTCGGGCTTGGAGCCGTAGAACTCGCCAGGCAGGCTGGTGTCGATCAGTTCGAAATCGAACACCGCGAGTTTCGGCGGATCGGCGAATGCGGCCGAGCCCGTCAACAGCAAAGCGGCGAAACATATCAGCGCTCGCATGATCGTGATTCCCGGCGTGGCGGCGTGAGGACGAAATGCGGGGTTGCATGCCCTGACAAATCGGTCATGCTTTAGCAGAGACAATTCTCCATCGGCGGTCAAGCCGGGGAGAACATCTGGAGGAAACATGATCCGATGGTTGGTCGGCCTGATCTGCCTGGGTTTTGCTGCGACGAGTGCGCTCGCAGCCGACCCTGTCATGATCGGCGTCGGCTATCTCGGAATCGCCGGCACCAGATCAACGCTGTCGCTGGTCGAGCAGCCCGCGGAGAATGACGGCGTCGCCGGCGCACGCCTGGCCATCGAGGACAACAACACTACCGGCAAATTCCTCAACCAGCGATTTGCGCTGGAGGAGCGTCGTATCAAGGAGGGCGAAGATGCCGTGCAGGCCGCGACAGAGCTCGCCGCACGCAACGGCTTCATCATCGCCGACCTGCCGGCCGACACGCTGCTGAAGGTCGCCGACGCCCTGCGCGAGCGCGGCACGTTGCTGTTCAACGCCGGCGCGATCGACGAGCGGCTGCGCGAGGCCGATTGCCGTGCCAACGTCATCCACACCGCGCCGACGCGCGCAATGCTGGCCGATGCGCTCGGTCAGTATCTGGTGTGGAAGCAATGGAAGCGCTGGCTGCTCGTGGTTGGCTCGCATGACGAGGACAGACTGTTCGCCGATGCGCTCCGGCGCACCGCGACGCGGTTCGGCGCCAAGATCGTGCAGGAGCGCAGCTTCGAAGACAAAGGCGGCGCGCGCCGCACGGACTCCGGCGTGACGCTGATCCAGCGGCAGATGCCGGTGTTCACGCAACAAGCTCCGGCCTATGATGTACTGGTCGCCGCTGACGAGAGCGAGGTGTTCGGCGCCTACCTGCCCTATCGCACCTGGGATCCACGGCCTGTCGCGGGCTCGGCCGGCCTCGTGCCGCGGAGCTGGGACGCTGCGCAGGACCAGTGGGGCGCGATCCAGATGCAGAACCGCTTCGTCAAGCTCAACGCGCGGCGGATGACTGCGCTCGACATGCAGGCGTGGACCGCCGTGCGCATGATCGGAGAGGCCACGTCGCGCACCAATTCCGGCGAGGTCAAGAAGGTCACCGATTTCATCAAGGGCCCGGAGTTCTCGGTCGCCGCCTTCAAGGGCACGAAGCTGACCTTGCGCGACTGGAACCTGCAGCTGCGCCAGCCGATCCTGCTGGTCGATGGCCGCATGGTGGTGTCGGTGTCGCCGCAAGAAGGTTTCCTGCACCAGGTCTCCGAGCTCGACACGCTCGGCTATGACCGCCCGGAGAGCAAATGCAAGCTGAAGTGAGGACATTAAAGTGAGGACTTGGACGTTCCGCGCGTGGCGTGTTGGGTTGCTGTCCGGATTGGCGCTGGCGGCAGCGCCGGCGCATGCGTTCATCGCCTATGTCTCGAACGAGAAGAGCAACACGGTGTCGGTGATCGATACCGAAAGCTGGACGGTGACCAAGACCATCAAGGTCGGCCAGCGCCCGCGTGGCATCGACTTCACGCGCGACGGAAAGTTCGTGATGGTCGCGGTCGGCGACGACGACACGATCCAGATGATCGACGCGAAGACGCAAACCGTGGTGGACAGCCTGCCCTCCGGTCCCGACCCTGAATTGTTCGCCCAGGATGCCGCCGGCAAGGTCCTCTATGTCGCCAACGAGAACGACAACACAGTGACCGTGATCGACCTCGAGAAGCGCGCTCGCCTTGGCGACATCCAGGTCGGCGTCGAGCCCGAGGGCATGACCATCAGCCCGGACGGCAAGACGCTGATCAACACGTCCGAGACCACCAACATGGCGCATTTCATCGACACGTCGTCGCGCCAGATCGTCGCCAACGTGCTGGTCGACGCGCGACCGCGCTTTGCCGAATTCAAGCACGACGCTTCCGAATTGTGGGTGTCCTCGGAGATCGGCGGCACCGTCTCGATCATCGACCCCGGAAAGCACGAGGTGACCGGCAAGATCAATTTCGAGATTCCGGGGTTGAGGAAAGAGGCGATCCAGCCCGTTGGCATCGGCATGACCCGGGACGACAAGACTGCCTTCATCGCGCTCGGTCCCGCCAATCGCGTCGCCGTGGTCGATACCGCCTCGCGCAAGGTGACGAAATATCTGCTGGTGGGACAGCGGGTCTGGCACATGGCATTCACGCCGGACGAAAAATTTCTGCTCACCACCAATGGCGTCTCGAACGACGTCTCCGTCATCGACGTCGCCGCGCAAAAGGTGATCAAGACCATTCAAGTGGGCGAACTGCCCTGGGGTATCACGATCGCGCCATGACCAGCCCTGTTCCCATCGCCGAACAACGCGAAACACCAAGGCCCGATCCGGCGACCGTGCCCGCGCTATCGATCGACGACGTCAGCCACGCCTATGGACCGCGCCGCGCGCTGATGGACGTGTCCTTCAACGTGCAGCCCGCGAGCTTCACGGCCCTGCTTGGCCTCAACGGGGCGGGCAAGAGCACGCTGTTCTCGCTGATCACGCGCCTGTTCGGCATCCAGTCCGGCCGCGTCGGCATTTTCGGCCATGACATCAGCAAGAGTCCCGGCGAGGCGCTGCGGTTGCTCGGCGTCGTGTTCCAGCCGCGCACGCTCGATCTCGATCTGTCGCTGACGCAGAACCTGCTCTATCACGCCGCACTCCATGGCATCAGCCGCCGCGAAGCCGGCGCTCGAGCCGCCGAGCTGCTCGGTCGCATCGGGCTTACCGAGCGCGCCGGCAGCAAGGTGCGCGATCTCTCGGGCGGGCAGATGCGGCGGCTGGAGATCGCCCGGGCGCTGCTGCACCGGCCGCGCCTGCTCTTGCTGGACGAGCCGACCGTCGGCCTCGACGTCAAGGCGCGCGCCGACATCATCAGCCATGTGCGCCAGCTCGTGAGCGAGCAAGGCATCGGCGTACTCTGGGCCACGCATCTGTTCGACGAAATCATGGCCGGTGACGATCTCGTGGTGCTGCATCAGGGCAAGGTGCTGGCGCAGGGACCGATGAGCCGCGTCGTCGCGGAAGCCGGCGCGCAGGACGTCAACACCGCCTTCATGCGCCTGACCGGCGCGCAGACCCTGCCGGGCGGCGGCGCATGAGCAGCATCACCACGCGCGAGGCGCAGCGCGGCTTCTCGGCCGCCGAATACATGACCTGCCTCACGGGCATTGTCTGGCGCGAGGGACTGCGCTTCCTGCACCAGCGCGAGCGGTTCGTCTCGGCGCTGGTGCGGCCGCTGGTCTGGCTGTTCATCTTCGCCGCCGGGTTCCGCCAAGTGCTCGGCATCTCCATCATCCCGCCCTACGAGACCTACATCCTCTACGAGGTCTTCATCGCGCCGGGGCTGATGGCCATGATCCAGCTCTTCAACGGCATGCAGTCCTCGCTCTCGATGGTCTATGACCGTGAGATGGGGAACATGCGCACGCTGCTGGTGAGCCCACTGCCGCGCGGCTACCTGTTGTTCTGCAAGCTGCTCGCGGGCACCGCGGTGTCGCTGCTCCAGGTCTACGCGTTCCTGCTGATAGCCTGGTTCTGGGACATCACCCCTCCCCTATCGGGCTATCTCACCGTGCTGCCGGCCCTGATCCTGTCCGGACTGATGCTGGGCTCGCTGGGCATGCTGATCTCCTCCGGCATCAAGCAGCTGGAGAACTTTGCCGGCGTGATGAATTTTGTCATTTTCCCGATGTTCTTCGCTTCATCGGCACTCTACCCGCTCTGGCGGGTGCAGGAGGGCAGCCCATATCTCTACTATGTTTGCGAGGCCAATCCGTTCACCCATGCGGTCGAGCTGATCCGCTTCGCGCTGTACGGACAGATCAACTGGATCTCGCTGGCGGTGGTCGCGACCTGCACAATCGTCTTCATGATCGGCGCGATTCTGGCCTATGATCCCTCGCGCGGGCTGGCGCGACGGGGGCCTGCGGGAGGCGAAGGATGACGGTTCGGGTTCTGGCCATGGCCGCTCTGATGCTCGCAGCCGCGAGCACGGCGGCACGCGCGGCCGATCCGCGCTATCCGGATTGGCCCTGCACTCAGGCCAAAGTGCCGGAAATTTCGCTCGCCGCCGTATGGGCTGGTCCTCCGCTCGACGACGTGCAGAACAAATGGAAGGACGACGCCAAGGTCAGCGCGCTGGTCGCCAAACTGTCGGCACGCAAGACGCCGCTGGACGAGGGCGAGAAGTTGGTGAAGGAGTTTTTGGCGGGCTCCGCGGCCGACAAGACCACGAACGCAAAACTGCTGTTCGCAGGCCTGTTCGACACGCTCAACGCTCAGCGCTCGCAGGTCATGAGCGGGCTGGAACGCGTCAGCCGCAAGCAGCGCGAAGCCGCCGACAAGATCCGCGAGGAGAGCGTCCAGCTTCAGGCGCTCCAAGGCGCCACGCCGCGCGACGAGGCTAAGGTCGATGCGCTCAGCAACGAGCTGATCTGGAAGACTCGCATTTTCGAGGACCGCCACAAGGTGGTGCGATTCGTCTGCGAGGTTCCCACCACCATCGACCAGCGGCTGTTTGCGCTTGGACGCGTGATCCAGCAGGAAATGGAATAGAGTCAGCCTCATTGACCGCTTGCGGCCGGTTCCCGCGCCTCCATGGCGATCATTAACCTGCCGCCGTGCTATATGCCGGAACCAAATCGGTCTAGGATGTCTTGTCGACGGGTAATCCAAGGCATCGGGAGGCCTCGATGGGAACCACGAAATTCATCTTCGCAGGCGCTGCAGCCATCAGCATGCTCGCAAGCAGCACATTCGCTGACGATCTGACCGGAATGGTCACCCGGATAGATCGGCTCAACAGCACGATTTCGATCCAGCAGACGCAGAAGGGCACAGTCGGCGGCAGCGCAGGCGGCGCCGGCGCGCTCCAGGAGTACAAGGCCAAGGATGCCGCGATGCTCGACGCCGTCCACGCCGGCGACAGGGTGAGCTACTCTGCGACCGACAATAACGGGACGGGCACGCTGACGAAGTTGCAGAAGCAGTAAGCTTTTCCTCGCCTCTTCCCACGTGCGACAGGGCGTCATGGCCGGGCTTGTCCCGGCCATCCAAGCACAGCCACGAGGCACGAAAAACGTGGATGCCCGGGACAAGCCCAGGCATGACGATCTCTTGCCTATTGCTCCGGCCGCCGCTCGGGCTGCGCCTCCTCAGTAGGAAGCTTTGCACGCTCCCAGCCATCGGTGCCATCGGGATACCAGGCGACGTTGGAATAGCCATACGCGAGCGCGCGCTTGGCGGCGTTCCAGGACATCCAGCAATCGGCCAGGCAATAGATCACGAGCAGCGCGGTCTTATCGCCGTGTGATGCACGCGCCAGGCCGCGCTGGAAATAGTCGTCCATGGCGGGCGGCAGCATGCCGTAGCCGGTATCCGGCAGCCAGATGCTGCCCGGAATATTTTTGCGCGGCGCCTCGCGCCAAACGGTACCCGCGGGAAGGTTCTTCGGCTTCGGCGCGCGCGGCAGCACGTCGATGAAGGCGCCGCTCTTCGCGTGCCAGATCGCCTCGGCTTCTGACGTCGACAGCACGCGCGCCTCGCCGAGCGTCGCCGGCACGGGCGCGCGGTAGTTGTCGGTGCGATAGCCCTCGGGCTCGAACGGCTCCTGCTGCTGCGCAACGACCGGCGCCACCAGCACGGCGGCGACCAGCGCAGCCGCAAGGTGCCGCCTCATGGCGTCTGCCTCATGGTGCCTTCTTGGCCGTCTCCGCGCCGAGCGGCCGATCATTCTCGTCCAGCAGCGGCACGCCGAAATCGAGCAGGATATTGTTGATCTCGCCCTGGTTCTCCTGGATCAGCTTGTTGAGCTGCCGCTTCCAGTTCTGGTCGGCGCCACGCACGCCCATGCCGATGCGATAGACCAGTTTTGGCCCGGTGGTTTCCTTCACCAGCGGCGTGACATGAAGCGACCCCGCCTTCTTCGCGTAGAACCCTGCCATCGGTCCCCACAGCACGCCGGCGTCGATCTTGCCCGCCGTGAGATCATCGATCATTGCCTGCGCCGAATTGTCGTAGCGCGTGTCGATCATCAGCGGATAGGGCTTTGCATCACCCATCAGTCCCGCGATGGCCATGTTGGTCGCAGGCGGCGTGCCGGCGACGATGCCGACATGCTTGCCCTTCAGCCTGGCATCCTCGAGCGTGTCGACCTCCTCCAGCCCGCTGCCTGTTTTCGCGACCAAGGCATAGCTCGTGCGGTAATAGGGATTGGTGCCTTGCACGAGGTCGTCGCCTTGGGGAAAACCCATGATGACGTCGCAGCGATGCGAGCCGAGCGTCATGCGCACGAAGCCGGTGGCTTGCGGAAAAAAGACATAGTCGAGCTTCTTCTGGAGCTTGTCCGCAAACAGCTCGGCAAGCTTGTTCTCGAACCCCTCGCCCTTCTCATTCGAGAACGGCAGATTGCGCGGGTCGGAACAGACGCGCAGCACCTTGGGGTCGACCAGCTCGAACGAGAGGTCACCCGTCTCGTTGGTCTGCGCTATGGCGACGTCGCCGAACGCGCAAGACGCAACCAGGATACTCAGTGAAAGCAACCAGCGACGATGTCGTCCGGCCTCCGTCATCGCGCTTCCTCCTAGGCTTGTTTGAATGCTAGCCATGCAACGCATGACGCGCCATGTTTTGCCAGACTTTGTGCTGGCTTTCTTTGTTGCAGTGCAATGCGCGCAACCTTTGAACTGAGGCTGAAAAGTGTCTCGCATCGCTCTCGTGATCGCAGCCTTGTCCCTGGTAACAGCGACGCTAGCATGCGCCGCAGCGGCCGAATTGCCTGTGAGCGAAGTCGCGCCGGGAATCTTCGTACACTCCGGGACCATCGCCCTGATGACCCGCGAGAACGAGGGCGACATCGCCAATGTCGGCTTCATCGTGGGCGAAGATGCGGTGGCCGTGATTGATACCGGCGGTAGCGTTCGCGAGGGCGAGGCGCTGCTGGCGGCGGTGCGGGCCCGCACCAGCAAGCCGATCCGCTACGTCATCAATACCCACGGCCATCCCGACCATGTTTTCGGCAATGCGGCTTTCGTCGCCGGGGACACCATTTTCGTCGGTCACAGCCGACTGCCGCGGGCGCTCGCTGCCCGCGGGCCGTACTATCTCGACAATTTTAGGCGCATCATGGGCGACGAATTGATATCTCCCGTGAAAATCGTGCCGCCCACAATGCTCGTCACGGACACCCTGATGCTCGATCTCGGTGCGCGCCGCCTGACCCTGCGGGCCTGGCCGGCCGGGCACAGCGACAATGACCTGACCGTGTTCGATGAGACGACGAAGACGCTGTTCACTGGCGACCTCATCTTCCTCCGCCATATTCCGGTGATGGACGGCAGCATTCGCGGCTGGCTTCGCATCCTCGCGGAACTCGAGAGCATTCCGGCGCAGCGCGTCGTTCCCGGTCACGGACCTGTGAGTGAATGGCCTGCCGCGCTGACCGATGAACGGCGCTATCTGACGGCACTGCTGGCGGACATCCGGGCGTCGAACAAGAAGGGCGAACCGATCCGAACCGCTGCAGACAAGGCCGCCGCCTCGGAACGGCCGCACTGGGAGCTGTTCGACGACTACAACGCCCGCAACGCAACCGCAGCATTTTCGGAAATTGAATGGGAGTAGCGGACGCGCTACGATGCGTGAAACGTTGCTTCGTCCGCGGGACCATGACCATGACGGGATGCACGCGCCGACTGCCTCTGATCGCCCTGCTCCTCGGCATTGCATTCGCCGTGCCGGCGCAGGCGGAAGAGGCTTACGATCCCTGGCCGGGCCTGGTGCAGGACATCTTCAGCAACCGTCCGATGAATGACGGCGGCAATGTCATTGGAATCGAGATGCCGTATCGTGCCGAAGACGCGGCCATCGTGCCGGTGACCCTGCGCAGCAAGCTCTCGCCCGGCGATGCCCGCCGCATCCGTTCGATCACGCTGGTGATCGATCGTAATCCCGCGCCGATGGCGGCGAAGTTCGAGCTCGGACCGGATGCCAACGTCACTGAAATCTCGACCCGCGTGCGCGTCAACAATTACACCGACGTTCATGCGGTGGCCGAGCTCAGCGATGGCCAGCTCTATGTCTCGAAAGTCTATGTGAAGGCCTCCGGCGGCTGCTCGGCACCAGCAGGGAAGAATGCCGAGGAGGCCCAGAACCGGCTCGGCCAGATGCGCTACCGCCAATTCGCGCGCGAGGAGGCCCCGGCGAGCCGCATGCGGGAAGCGCAGATCATGATCGGCCATCCCAACAATTCCGGCCTGCAGATGGACCAGGTCACACAGCTCTACATTCCCGCCTTCTTCATCAACCAGCTCAAGCTGACGCAGGACGACAGCCCCGTGCTGTCGATGGAAGGCGGCATCTCGATCTCGGAAGATCCAAATCTGCGCTTCACCTATGTATCCAACGGCGCCAAGCGTTTTCGCGCGGAAGCCAAGGACACGGACGGACACGTGTTCCGGAACGAGTGGGACGTGGAGAAGCCGGGGACGTGAGGCTCCCGGTCGTCATGGCCGGGCTTGTCCCGGCCATCCACGATCTTAGGTGCCGCCAAGACGTGGATGCCCGGGGACAAGCCCGGGCATGACGAATACGGTGGTCGTACAACCAAGCGGTCAGAAACACCTCACCTCGGCTTCCGCCTGGGCACGCCTCAAATCATTCACGGCCGAGTTCGCCTGCTCCGAGGTGCGGAACTGGACGCCGAGATTGCCGCGGACCTGGGACATGCTGAGCGCGGTTTCTGCGGTAACGTAGCGCTCATAGGACACGATCGAGGCCACCACGTCGATCGAGCAGGAACATTGTTCGATCGCCTGCCGGCTCTCGCCATTCGCCTTCATGCAGCCATAGACATACTCGGCACGCGCCGACGTCGGATAATCATTGGCCTGTTCAGCCTGCGCGGCGAGCGCGGTCGCAGCCCACACCGCCAATGCGGCGACAATCGGTCGTAGCTGTCCGGCCAGATTCATGAGCGTCCTCCCGCTGGTTGCGACGGAAGCTATGCTATGCGTATTGTCCTGAAAAGCACTTCTGTCAGAGGAAACGGCTCACAAGGTGATGAGAACATTTGGTGGATCATTGGCGCTCGCGGTGGCGCTGACGCTAACCGGGCCCGGCCGCGCCGCGGATACGATTCGCCTTGCGGTGCAGAAGACCGGAACATTCTCCTGGGAGCTGGCCGCGATCCGCGCCAACGGCCTCGACAAGGAGGCCGACCTGTCGCTCGACGTCGCCGAGCTTGCGAGCCCCGAGGCCGGCAAGATCGCGCTGCGCGCCGGCAATGCCGACATCATCCTGTCCGACTGGCTGTGGGTGTCTCGCGAGCGCACGCTTGGCGCCAAGCTGACATTCTATCCCTATTCCAGCGCGCTCGGCGCGGTGATGGTGCCGGCCTCCTCGCCGATCAAGTCGCTCGCCGATTTAAAGGGCCGCAAGCTCGCCGTCGGCGGCGGTCCCATCGACAAGAGCTGGCTGCTGCTCCAGGCGCGCATGAAGCAGGACGGCATCGACCTGAAATCGGAGGCGACCATCGTCTATGGTGCTCCGCCTCTGCTCGCCGCCAAGGCGCTCGACGGCGAGATGGATGCGAGCCTCAATTTCTGGAATTTCTGCGCACAGCTGGAGGCCAAGGGTTTTAGACGCCTTGCCGGTATCGAGGACATATTGCCGAAACTCGGCGCCAAGGGCGCGGTCTCCGCAGTCGGCTATGTCTTCGACGAAACCTGGGCGGCAAGTCATCGCGATGCGGTGGCGCGCTTCATCGCGATGACCCGCAAGGCCAAGCAGCTGCTGGTGACCTCCGATGCCTCCTGGGACAAGATCGCACCGCTCACCGGCACGAGCGATGCCACCCTGCTCAAGACTTATCGCGAGCGCTATCGCGACGGCATTCCGCGCCGGAGCATCGATGACGAAGAAAGGGACGCGCGCGTGCTCTACCGCGTGCTGGCCGAAACCGGCGGCCGCGACCTCGTGGGCCCGGCCGCCGAGCTCGATCCCGGCACGTTCTATCACGCAGTTGCCGGAGACTGAGGTGCTGCGTCTTCTGTCGTTTGCCCTGTTGCTCGCGATCTGGTGGATTGCCGCCCTCTTCGTCGGCGCCGCAAAGCTGCCCTCCCCGCCCGCCGTGCTCGACGTCGTCATCGCGGAAGCATCGAGCGGCGCCCTGTTCCTGCATCTCGGCGCCACGCTCGCCCGCGTAAGCCTCGCCTTCGTGCTGGCGATGTCACTCGGCAGCGCCATCGGCTATCTGATGGGACGGGTGAAGCTTGCCGACCGGCTCGGCGATCCCTGGCTGATCCTGCTCCTGAACCTGCCCGCGCTGGTCGTGATCGTGCTGGCCTATATTTGGGCCGGGCTCACCGAAGCCGCAGCGATCGCGGCGATCGCCATCAACAAGCTGCCGACCGCCATCGTCACCCTGCGCGAGGGCGCGCGCGCGCTCGACCGCTCGCTCGACGAGATGGCGAGCGTGTTCGCGATGCCGCGCTGGCGCGCCTTCCGCCACGTCCTGCTGCCGCAACTGGCGCCCTATATCGCAGCCTCAGCCCGCTCCGGATTGTCGCTGGTGTGGAAGATCGTGCTGGTCGCCGAACTCCTGGGGCGACCGAACGGCGTCGGCTTCGAGATCGGCGTCGCCTTCCAGCTGTTCGACACGCCGCGGCTGCTGGCCTATTCGCTAACCTTCGCCGCCGTCGTGCTCGTGATCGAGACCGCGCTGGTGCAACCGTTCGAAGCCCGCGCAACACGATGGCGCCCCCGTGCGGCTTGAGGTCGATATCACAGGCAAGAGGTTCAAGAGTGCCGCGGGCGGGACGCAGGAGGTGCTCGCGCCGGTCAGCTTCGCGCTTCAATCCGGCGAGGTCGGCGTGCTGATCGGACCGTCCGGCTGCGGCAAGAGCACGATGCTGCGCATTATCCTCGGCCTCGACCGCGATTTCGAGGGACGCGTCTCGCGCCCGCCGGAAGCGCGGATCGGCATGGTTTTCCAGGAGCCGCGGCTGCTGCCATGGCGCTCGGTCGAGCAGAATGTGCGGCTTGCGGCACCCGATGTCACCGACGCCAAGCTCGCCGAGCTGTTCAGGATCCTGGAGCTGGACGCGCATCGCAGTCATTTTCCAGGCGAGCTGTCGCTTGGCCTCGCCCGGCGCGTCGCGCTCGCTCGCGCCTTTGCCGTCGAGCCTGACCTGCTCGTGCTCGACGAGCCCCTCGCCTCGCTCGACGACGCACTCGCCGGCCGTTTGCGCGACGAGATCGCGACGCTGGTGGCGCGCCGTCCGGTGATGACGTTGCTCGTCACCCACAGCCTGGATGACGCGATCCGGCTCGGCGACCGCCTGTTCTTGCTGTCGCCGCGACCGGCGCGCATCGTGCGCGAGGTGCCGATTGCCGTCCCGCGCGCGGAGCGCAGCGAGGCCGAACTCGGCAAGATCAGGGCCGAGCTCGCGGCGTTGCAGCTTGAATCGCAATGAGAACTCATGGTCAATTGGACCAACGACGTCTTCGCGGGAGGGTCATCATGCGGCGTACGCTGATTGCGATCGGCATCCTGTTGGTTGCGATGCCGGGCGCGGCGCTCGCCCAGGCCAAGGGCAAGGGTATCCGGCTCTGGAATCTGACGACGGAGACGATCTCCGGCTTCCAGCTCTCCCCGGCCGGGAAGACCGAGTGGGGGCCGAACCAGTGCCTGAACGACAAAGACAAGGAGGTCGACCACGACGAGCGGCTGCGCATCACCGGCGTCGAGCCCGGCCGCTACGACGCCAGGGTCAGCTATCCCAATGCGCGGCAATGCATCGTGCGCGACATCGAGATCAAGGCGGATGCGGTGTTCTCGATCGCCGACAAGGATCTGAAGGACTGCACGAAATAACGCCGGCGACTCACGCTTTGTCGTTCGGGTGAGGATATTCGCAGCGCCACCGCACTGCCTGCCACTTCGGATGGTCGCCAACCCATTGCGCGATATAGGGCGGGGCAGCCATCGCGCATTGCGTCGGCGACCCCGCATAGTTGAACACCAGATGCTGCTCCTCGCAGGTCGCAGGCGAGAGCAACGCACACACAGTCACCACCAGGTCGATCGGGTTCATGCCGGGATCCTCGCAGAGGCGATGAAGTTAGCACAAAAGATTACGTTCCGATGAGCGGGAAGTTTCAATCCGGCCGCCCGAAATAAAGCGGGAATTGCCTGTCAACTCTCCCCGAGCGCTAGAAATTAACTCCAAAGACCAGCCTTGCCTGGTGGCGCTCGAAATTGACGAGGTCGAGATTGCCGCCCGATCCGGCCGGCCGGCCCCATGCCTGCATGCTCCAGCTCATGGTCAGGCGCGAGCGCTCGGAAAGCTGGAAATAAGCGGTCGGACCGACGAAAAGCGCCTGTCCTGCGAACTCGCCGAGGCCGATGCCTTCGTACTGCCGGAAGTAGCGCACCTCGCCGCCGAGCAGCACATCGGGCCGCACGCGCACCAGGCCGGCGAAGGCCGCGCCGATGGTCGAACTCTTTTCGGAGAGTCCCGCCATCTCGAAACGCGCCCATTCGGGTTGATAGATCAGGTTGAGCGCCCCGATGGCGAAGTTCGGGATCAGCTCGCGATCGAAGGCGAGCGTGAAATCGGTACCGTACATCCGCCCTTTTGCTCCAGAAGTCTCGTCGATGCGGTCGCCATGGAGTTCGGCGGCGACGGTCAACCCGAATGGCGCGCGCTCGCGATCGAGCAGGCGATAGCGCAGGTCGAGCGAGGCGCCCTGGAAATTGAACTGGCGGCGGTCGCCGAGATCGGGAACGCCGGTGATGTCGTGCAGCGTGGCAGTGCCGCCGACCTCGATGCGAAAGTTCGGCAGCGGCACGATCTCGATCTCGACCTCCTGCGAGAGGGCGCGATAGGTCCCGCCTCCTTTGCCGAATCGGCCTGTCGTCTGAGTCTGGAATTCGCGCTCGCCGGGATTGCCGACATCGGTACCGATCATGAAGCCGAAGATGTGTTCGGTATCGAAGCCCTCTTCGGCGCGGACGCATGCCGGCGCGAGCGCGACGGTGCAGGCGGCTATGGTCCAGAATGTAAGGGCTCTCGCGCGCATCCCCGACACTACCACGGCTTCGACGGTGGTTGCCATCGAAGCCGCGGCAGGTCGTCAGTCTTACTTGTGGTCTTACTTGCGCAAAGCGCAGGCGTACATGTTGATTTCCATGCCGACCGGCACTTCCACGATCTTCGGAGCTTTCCAGGCCATTCGGGGACTCCCAAGGGATTGAGCGCGACATCGCGCCGGCGAAAACCTAGGGCTGCGTCAGCCACAGCGCAAGTCTGGAATCGCACCGTTGACACAGCGAACTGTCGCATCGCGCTTGCAAATTTCTCTCTCGGGCAACTCGCCTTCGCTCCCAGTCAAGCGGCGCGGTTCTCACCGCAACAAGCGCAGCAGCGCGCGACCGGCGCGCGAGTTCAGCTCCTTCGCATCCAGCGTTCCATCCTTGTCGGGATTCGCCGCGTTGAAGCGCTGCTCCACCACCGAGAGATATTCGTCGAGCGTGAGAGTCCCGTCGCGATCGGGATCGGCGGCGGCGAGTTCTTTCGCTGTTAACCGTCCGCGCAATTCGCGGGCGTCGAGCGTGCCGTCGTGATCGGGATCGAGCTTGGCGAACAACGCCGCCGCCGCCTTCTTCACCTCGGCAAGATCGAGGGTGCCGTCATTGTCGGTATCGAACGTCTTGACCGCGTTGCCGGAGGCCGACCATGCCGGACCGGACAGCAGTGCAATCGTGAGCGCAAGTGCAACAGAGCGACGCGATATCATGAAAACCTCCCTCACCAAGAGCTCCGATTCGAACCGGATCGAAACGACATAAGTCCACAAGCGAGCCTCGGTTCAAGTCCCGAATTGCAGCCTGCGCACCGCACAACTTGCAGAACCCGTCGGCGCGACCGCTGCCGTGGCGCACGCGCTCTGCTCCATGCCGCGGAATTTCTTCAGCGCCTGCGCACAAGTGAGAGTTGCTTTGTCAGGTCTCCGTCAGGTGACGGCATCCCGCGCCGCCTACCATATCGGCATCGCAATTACGACTTTCGTATTGACGCGTTTTGCATTCGGGCGGAGTGTTGCTGTCGCAGCGTCAATAGGCGCGCATATTGGGAGGGACGGATGAAACGCTTTGCGATGGCCGCGAGCCTCGTCATGCTTGCATCGACTTGTGCAAGTGCACAAACCAGCGAGCAGCTGGTCAAAGGCGCGACCGATACATCGAACGTTCTCAACTACGGGATGGGCTACAATCTTCAGCGTTTCTCGACGCTGAACCAGATCAACAAGGACAGCGTCAAGAACCTTGTCCCGGTCTGGAACTACTCTTTCAACGACGATCGCAGCGAGGAATCGCAGCCGCTGGTGTACCAGGGCGTGATCTACGTGACGTCGCACAACGCGACCATGGCGGTCGACGCCAAGACCGGCAAGCAGATCTGGAAATCCAAGGTCGAGTATCCTGCCGAAACGCCGCGCATCGTCTGCTGCGGCATCATCAATCGCGGCGCAGCACTCTATGAGGGCAAGGTGTTCCGCACCACGCTGGACGCCAACGTGATCGCGCTCGACGCCAAGGACGGCAAAGAGCTGTGGCGGCAGAAGGCGGCCGATATCAAGGAAGGCTATTCGATGACGGTGGCGCCGCTGGTCGCCGACGGCGTCGTGATCACCGGCATCTCCGGCGCCGAGTTCGGCACCCGCGGCTTCATCGACGGCTGGGATCCCGCAACGGGCAAGCACCTGTGGCGCACCCATTCGATCCCCTCTCCGGATGAGCCCGGCGGCGACACCTGGAAGGGCGATACCTGGAAGCTCGGCGGTGGCTCGACCTGGATTACGGGCTCCTATGATCCCGAGCTGAACACGGTTTACTGGGGTATCGGCAATCCCGGACCGTTCAACTCGGCGGTACGCCCGGGCGACAACCTCTACACCTGCTCCGTGCTGGCGATGGATCCCAAGACCGGCAAGATCAAGTGGCACTACCAGTTCTCGCCCAACAATCCGTTCGACTATGACAGCGTGGCCGAGATGGTCCTCGCCGATATGAACGTCGAGGGCAAGCCGACCAAGGTGTTGATGGACGCCAACCGCAACGGCTTCTTCTACGTGCTCGACCGCACCAACGGAAAGCTGCTCGCGGCCAATCCTTACGTGAAGGTCAACTGGGCGACGGGAATCGACATGAAGACCGGACGTCCCATCGAGACCGACGTCTCGAAGGATGCGCGTGAGGGCAAGAAGGTGACCGTCTATCCGTCGATCCTCGGCGGCAAGAACTGGGAGCCGATGTCGTTCAATCCGCAGACTGGCCTCGCCTACGCCAACACGCTCGCCTTCGGCGGCAGGTACAAGACCGAACCCGCCACCTTCAAGCAGGGTGAATGGTATCTCGGCATGGACCTCACCGATCTCTGGGAATGGGGTGACGGCCCGCGCGGTCATCTGAAGGCGATCGATCCCATGACCGGCAAGGCGAAGTGGGAAGCACCCAGCGACATCCCGCGCTTCTCCGGCGTGCTGTCGACCGCGGGCGGTGTCGTGTTCTCGGGCGCGCTGACCGGCGAGTTCGAGGCCTTCGATGCCGATACCGGCAAGAAGCTCTGGCAGTTCCAGACCGGCTCGGGCATCGAGGGACAACCGGTGACCTGGCAGCAGGACGGCGTGCAGTATGTCGCCGTGACGAGCGGCTATGGCGGCGTCTACTCGCTGTTCTCCGGCGACGAACGGCTGGCCAAAGTCCCGCCCGGCGGCTCACTTTGGGTTTTTGCGGTCAAGCAATAACCACGGCACGATGCTGAGAAAGCTATCTCACAAGACGGTGGCGATCCTCGCCGCCGTCGCGGTGCTGACGGTCGCGCTTGCGGCGACCGTTCGTGCCGCGGATGATTCAACCGGCAATCCCGTGCAGGCACAGATCGACCACGGCAAGTCGACCTATGCCGAGAAATGCTCGCACTGCCACGGCCCCAACATGATGAACCCCGGCACCATCACGCCGGACCTGCGCGCCTTCCCCGACGACAAGACGCGCTTCGTCACCACCGTGAAGAACGGCAAGAACAACAAGATGCCGCCCTGGGCTGACATTCTCAGCGACGAGGAGATCGGGAATCTCTGGGCCTTCATCTCGAGCCGGAGAAAACCATGAGGCGCTGGCTGGCCGTTTGGAGCATTGCCGCGATTCTCGCGGCGGCGGCCGCAGCTGCACGCGCGGCCGACGATCCGCTCAAGATTTGTCTCGACGAGGACAGGCCGCCGCTCTCCGTGCATCACAAGGGCAAGCCCGGCTCGGGTTTCGACGTGCTGCTGGCGCAGGCGATCGCCGACCGGCTCGGACGGCCGCTGACGATCCAGTGGTTCGAGAGCAAGCTGGACGAGGATTCGAGCCCGCAGCTCGAGGCCAATGCGCTGCTGTCCGATGGGCGTTGCTCGCTCGTCGGCGGCTACGCGCTGACGACGGACTCCCTCGTCAAGCCCGGCATGAAAACGGCGCGCTTGCCGGATTTTGCCGGCGCCACGCGCGACGACCGGCGCCGCCGCGTCGCGCTCGGCGTGCTCGCGCCGAGCCAGCCCTATGTCTACTCGCCGATGACGGTCGTGCTCGGGCCGAAGGCGCGGGGTCGCAACATCGGCGATATCGGAGATCTCGCCGGCCTGCGCCTCGTCATCGAGAGCGGCTCGCTCGGCGATGCGATCCTCATGACCTTCGACAAGGGGCGCCTGATCGACGACATCACGCATCTCGTCCCCGGCCGCGATGATCTCCTCGGCGCACTTGCCCGTGGCGATTATGACGCGACGCTGATCGACCTCGGCCGCTTCGACGCCCATCGCGCCGCGCACCCCGACACGGCGATCACCGCGTCCGGCTATTACTATCCGATCGGGGCCAATCGCGGCTATGTCGGGCTGGCCAGCGATCCCGCACTGCTCGACGCCGTCAACAAGGCGCTGACCGGGCTTGCTGCCGAGGGCAAGATCGCCGAATTCGGCACACAGGCGGGGCTGAGCTATCTGCCGCCGCGGGAGCCTGCGATCCTTGGCGACGTCTGGTTGAAGATCATTCAGCGCTAGTGGACAGCTGGCGCACCCAGCGCGGCCCTTCGAATGCGCCAATCTGTCTCGCCAGCCACCCATGGCAGAGGCGACCCGATGCAGTACCGTCGGCGACAACCCGGGAGAGAATCATGTCCGCAAAACTCGATCGCCGCCGCTTCATCGCCGCCGGCACCACCACACTCGCGATGCCTTTCGTCTCGCGTGGCGCCTCGGCGCAGGCTGCGTGGCCATCGCGGCAGATCCGCATGATTTGCAGCTATCCCGCCGGCGGACAGACCGATCTGCTCGCGCGCGCCTATGGTGAATTCATTGCCAAGCAGGTCGGAAAGACCGTCGTCGTCGAGAACAAGCCCGGTGCCGCCGGCGCGATCGGGACGGCGGAGGTCGCCCGCGCAGAGCCCGACGGCCACACAATCCTGTGCTCGATCTCGACCACCTACATCATGAACCGGGTGGTGATGAAGACTCCCGGCTACGACATGGACAAGGATTTGACGCTGGTCAGCGTCATTCCGGGCGCCGGCCTGTTGCTGGTGGCGAACCCGAAAACCGGCGTCAAGACGCTGGAGGATTTCGTCGCCTTTGCGCGCAAGAGCGGCAAGGTCAACTTCGGCACCTATAGCGCGGGCTCGGCCCCGCATATGACGGTCCACGAGCTCAACAAGCAGTATGGCCTTGCCATCGAGCCGATCCACTATCGCGGCGAAGCCCCGATGTGGACGGGCATGCTGGAAGGTACGCTCGATGTGGCCATGGGCAGCTACACCGCAGCGCAATCGGTCTTGCAAAGCGATCGCGGCACCGTGTTCGCGGTGCATTCGAAGAAGGTCGACGCCATCCCTGATATCAAGACCCTCCCCGAGCAGGGCGCGACGTCGAAATTCTTCACCGTCAGCGGCTTCTCCGGTTGGGCCGTGCCGAAAGCGACACCGCAGCCGGTCGTCGACCGCCTGGCGGAGCTTTGCGTCGCTGCCAACAGCGATCCGAAGGTGAAGGAGGTTCTCAACACGTTCGTGCTCGAACCCGCGATCGGCTTCAAGGAAACCAACGCCCTGTATCAGCGCGAGCTGCCGATCTGGATCGAGAGCGCGCGATCGCTCGGCCTCGAACCCGCCTGAACCGCGAGGCATGACGCCCTTCGCAGCGCGGCATCCGACCAAAGCCTAGTGCCGGAAGCGCATTTTCCCGCTATGATTGTGCGACGCTGGCGGGAAGGTCTCGCCGGCGCGGACGAGAAAGGCCGATCCCATGACACCGGATGGCGTTGCCGTAGCCGTCATGATCATCCTACTCTTTCCGATGGGCTATTTCACCCTGGCGTCTCCGGCCTTCCTGCTGGTGAAGCTGGATATCCAGCCCGTCGCCCAGCTTTTGCGCGGAATGTTCAATGCGCATTTTCTGGTGATGCGCGTTGCCGGAATCATCGGAGCGGTCGCTTTCCTGCTCGACGGTCGTCTGGTCGCAGCGATGGGCGTTGGCCTCCTTGCAGCCTTGGCGATCTATGGGCGCCGCTGGTTCATGCAACAGATGGACGAACAGCTCAGCGCCAGGGACGCCGGCGATGCCGAGGCCCCGCGCCGGCTACGCCGACTGCATTGGAGTGGAATGCTGGGCAACGCGGTGTTGCTCGTCGCTCTCCTGACCAGCATTCCCTACATCGCCATATCGGCATGAGAGACATCGCGGGCGCGTGACGGTCAACCGTCGCGTCGACTCCGAACCTGGCGTTTGCCTAGTGCTCGTCCGCCGCAACCGCGCCCTGTTGCGCCTTGTGGATCGAGGACGGCACTACGCCGAAATATTTCCGGAACACCCGGCTGAAATGCGATGAGCTGGAGAAGCCCCAGGAGAACGCGACGTCGGTAATGGTCTTGCCGGCGTGGGCCTCGAGCTCCTGGCGGCAATTCTGAAGACGCGCCTGCCAGATGTAGTCGCTCACCGTGGTGCCGCGCTCCGAGAACAGCATGTGCAGATAACGCTTGGAGCAGCCCAGTTCGCCGGAGATCTGGTCGATGCACAGATCCGGATCGCGCAAATGCTCGCGGATGAAGAATTGCGCGCGCACATAGGTCGCTTCGGGTCCGACGCGATCGAGCATCGTGTCGGCCTCGCGCAGCGGCAGCAGCAAGAGGTCGATCAGCGAATCGGCGACGCCGACCGCACTGTTCGCCGACAGCTTGGCCGCCTCGTCGAAGGTCGCATGGACGAAATCATGGGCGATGCGCCCCGTCCCCGTGCGTGAGGTCAATTTGCAGGCGGGCATTCGCTGCGACGGGAATCCACGGTCGCGCAGCAGCGCCTTCGGCACGATCACCACGTCATGGCGCGTGAAAGCGGGACTGATGATCGAATGCGGACAGGAGACGTCATAGGCGATGATGTCGCCCGGGTTCAGCTCGATGTGGCGGCCTTCCTGCTCGAAATAGGACACGCCGTAAGTCTGGAAGTGGATCTTGATATACGGGTGTTCATTGGCCTTGGCGCGCGCCAGCGTGTGCGCGATGCGATGTTGGCTGACCTCGATCTGGCAGAGCTTCAGACGCGAGACGCTGGTGTAGTCGATGCGGCCTTCGAGCGAAGACGCTTCCAGCGGATCGACGTCGAAATGCCCACACAGGCTGGTCAGCCCGTCGATCCAGCTTTGGATCTGACGTTTCGGCGTCATGCCCGTCGTCGAGAGCGTGTGAATCGTGTCGGACATTAATCCAGCCACTGGTTTGATCCGGAGATTTGACGCGAATCGCGAGCCGCGCTGCCGGAGCCCTGAACCGTGATTGCGTGACGTTTACCTCGATTTTGAGCGATCTTCTAGAACGAGCGCCATCGTTCCATTGCCACCCTTGTAAGTTAATCCTCCGCCTTAGTTGCAGCGCCGTCAAGGGGAACCTGAGCGGTGAAGGCGCTGCCAAAGCGTTGCGGAAGCCGCTGAATTCGCTACTGCAAAATCAAAAACTTCCGACCCGTGCGCTGTCAAGCAAACCAGCTTCTCTCTTGGGCAAGTTTCCCGATGACGAAGTCGTTAGGGATTGTATCAGGAACAACAAGAACGGGCCGCTCCGCACGTGGACCCGTGGCTCTCATCAGGAGGAGGAAACACCACAGCATCGTTTCTGGTCCCAATCGTGACCGCCCTGCACGAGCAGACGCCGGACGAAAAGCCCGGCGATTAAGCAATGCTTCGGAAACAATAAACGAGACCAATGGAGGAATGACTATGCGCAAGGTACTACTCGCGGCCTATCTTGGCTCCGCGGCGGCTCTCGCCGTCGGCAGCGCGTCGGCCAACGACGAAGTGCTCAAGATGTCGCAGAACCCGAAAGACTGGGTGATGCCGACCGGCGACTACGCCAACACCCGCTATTCCAAGCTGAACCAGATCAACGCACAAAACGTAGGCAAGCTCCAGGTCGCCTGGACCTTCTCGACCGGCGTGCTGCGCGGCCACGAAGGCGGCCCGCTGATCATCGGCAACATGATGTACGTCCACACGCCGTTCCCGAACAAGGTCTACGCTATTGACCTTTCCAACGAGAACAAGATCGTCTGGAAGTACGAGCCGAAGCAGGATCCGAACGTCATTCCAGTGATGTGCTGCGACACGGTCAACCGCGGCCTGGCCTATGGCGACGGCAAGATCTTCCTGCATCAAGCCGACACCACGCTTGTCGCGCTCGATGCCAAGAGCGGTCAGGTGGCATGGACCGCGAAGAACGGCGACGCCAGCAAGGGCGAGACCGGTACTTCGGCCCCCATGGTCGTCAAGGACAAGGTGCTGATCGGCATCTCCGGCGGCGAGTTCGGTGTTCAAGCCCATATGACCGCCTACGACATCAAGACGGGCAAGCTGGCTTGGCGCGGCTACTCTGAAGGACCGGACGATCAGATCCTGGTCGACGCAGAGAAGACCACCGCACTCGGCAAGCCGGTCGGCAAGGACTCGAGCCTGAAGACCTGGCAAGGCGATCAGTGGAAGATCGGCGGCGGCGCCACCTGGGGCTGGATCTCCTACGACCCCGAGCTGAACCTCGTCTATTACGGGTCGGGCAATCCCTCGACCTGGAATCCGAAGCAGCGTCCCGGCGACAACAAATGGTCGATGACGATCTGGGCTCGCAACCCTGACACCGGCCAGGCCAAGTGGGTTTATCAGATGACGCCCCACGACGAGTGGGACTATGACGGCGTCAACGAGATGATCCTCTCGGACCAGGCCATCAACGGCCAGCCGCGCAAGCTGCTGACGCATTTCGATCGTAACGGCCTCGGCTACACGCTCGATCGCGCCACCGGTGAGCTCCTGGTCGCCGAAAAGTACGATCCGAAGGTGAACTGGACCTCCGGCGTCGACATGGACAAGAACTCGCCGACCTACGGCCGCCCGAAGGTGCTCGATGCAGCTTCGACCGACAAGGCGGGCGAGGACCACAACGTGAAGGGCATCTGCCCGGCCGCGCTCGGCACCAAGGACGAGCAGCCGGCAGCCTACTCGCCGGACACGCAGCTGTTCTACGTTCCGACCAACCACGTCTGCATGGACTACGAACCGTTCAAGGTGAGCTACACCGCGGGTCAGCCCTACGTGGGCGCAACGCTCTCGATGTATCCGCCGCAGGGTGAAACCCACATGGGCAACTTCATCGCCTGGGACGGCAAGACCGGCAAGATCGTCTGGTCGAACAAGGAGCAGTTCTCGGTCTGGTCGGGTGCGCTCGCAACCGCGGGCAATGTGGTGTTCTACGGAACGCTCGAAGGCTACCTGAAGGCAGTCGACGCCAAGACCGGCAAGGAGCTCTACAAGTTCAAGACTCCCTCCGGCATCATCGGCAACGTCACCACCTATGAGAACGGCGGCAAGCAGTATGTCGCAGTGCTCTCCGGCGTGGGCGGCTGGGCCGGCATCGGTCTGGCGGCAGGCCTGACCGATCCGACCGCCGGTCTCGGCGCAGTCGGCGGCTACGCGGCGCTCAGCAACTACACGGCACTCGGCGGTACGCTGACCGTGTTCTCGCTGCCCAACTAGGCCTCTCAGCATCGCTCCGGCGCGTGGATCAACTCCACGCGCCGGCTCGTCTCACCGAATGCCTTCCGAGGAAAATCTCTTGCGTAAAATCTGCTCTGCCATTGCTGCGATGTTCTTGGTCGCGTCCGGGGGAATTGCCGTCGCGGACGGCTCAGGTGACCCGACCGCCGTCAAGCAGAACGAAACCGGCGAATGGTCCGACAAGGAAGGCAACCCAACCTACAAGATCACCGACGGATCCGTCGATTGGTACACCTATTCCGGATACCGCCGCTATCACTCGGACTGCCATGTGTGTCACGGCCCAGATGGCATGGGCTCGACCTACGCCCCGGCGTTGAAGGATTCGCTGAAGACGATGAGCTATGCCGATTTTCTCGGCGTCGTCGCCTCCGGCCGCAAGAACATCTCGACTGCCGCAGAGAACGTGATGCCGGCCTTCGGCGATAACCCGAACGTCGCCTGCTACATGGACGATCTCTACGTCTACCTGCGCGCCCGCTCCAACGAGGCCTGGGGCCGCACAAGACCCGGCAAGCACGAGGACAAGAACGACGCCTATACCAAGAACGAAGATTCGTGCATGGGCAAGAAATGAACGTGCGGAGCCCGACCAGACCTGGATCTGGGCGCCCTGCTGGAATTGAGGAGCTTAAGATGAAGACACGTGCCGCCGTCGCTTTCGAAGCCAAGAAGCCGCTCGAGATCGTCGAAGTCGATCTGGAAGGACCAAAGGTCGGCGAAGTCCTGGTCGAGATCAAGGCGACGGGCATCTGCCATACCGACGCCTACACGCTCGACGGCTTCGACAGCGAGGGAATTTTCCCGTCGATCCTGGGCCATGAGGGCGCGGGCATCATCCGCGAGATCGGTGCTGGCGTGACCTCGGTGAAGCCGGGCGACCATGTCATCCCGCTCTACACGCCGGAATGCCGGCAATGCAAAAGCTGCCTCAGCCAGAAGACCAATCTCTGCACCGCGATTCGCGCGACGCAGGGCAAAGGCGTCATGCCCGATGGTACCAGCCGCTTCTCCTACAAAGGCAAGCCGATCTACCACTACATGGGCTGCTCGACCTTCTCGAACTTCACCGTGCTGCCGGAGATCGCGGTCGCCAAGATCCGCGAGGACGCGCCGTTCGACAAGAGCTGCTACATCGGCTGCGGCGTCACCACGGGCGTCGGCGCCGTCGTCAACACCGCCAAGGTCGAGCCGGGCTCCAACGTGGTCGTGTTCGGCCTCGGCGGCATCGGCCTGAACGTGATCCAGGGCGCCAAGATGGCTGGCGCGGACAAGATCATCGGCGTCGACATCAACGACTCCAAGGAGGAATGGGGGCGCCGGTTCGGCATGACCGATTTCGTCAATCCCAAGAAGATCACCGGCGACATCGTCCCGCATCTCGTGACCCTGACCGACGGCGGCGCCGACTATACCTTCGACTGCACCGGCAACACCACAGTGATGCGCCAGGCGCTGGAAGCCTGCCATCGCGGCTGGGGCACCTCGATCATCATCGGCGTTGCCGAATCCGGCAAGGAGATCGCGACCCGCCCGTTCCAGCTCGTCACCGGGCGAAACTGGCGCGGCACCGCCTTCGGCGGCGCGCGGGGCCGCACCGACGTGCCGAAGATTGTCGACTGGTACATGAACGGAAAGATCCAGATCGACCCGATGATTACCCACACGCTCAAGCTCGAAGACATCAACAAAGGCTTCGACCTGATGCATGAGGGCAAGTCCATCCGTTCAGTCGTCGTGTTCTAGTTCGAAAAGCGTCACCCCAAGGAGGATCGACCCATGACTGTTGCACTCCATCCCTCGATCGATAACGGCATCAAACAGGGCAGCGGCAGCTTCGCCGGCGGCACGCTCGCATGCAAATGCAAGGACCATCAGGTCAAGGTCGCCGTCAAGGGCGACGTCGCGCATAATCACGCCTGTGGCTGCACCAAGTGCTGGAAACCGCAGGGGGCGAATTTCTCCGTCGTCGCCGTGGTACCCCGCCAGAACGTCACCGTGCTCGAGAACGGCGACAAGCTCCAGATCGTCGATCCATCGGCGACGATCCAACGCTACGCCTGCAAGGCCTGCGGCACGCACATGTACGGCCGCATCGAGAACAAGGATCACCCGTTCTACGGCCTCGACTTCATCCACCCCGAACTGTTCCAGGAGCAGGGTTCGCAGGCGCCGCAATTCGCCGCCTTCGTCTCGTCCGTGATCGAATCGGGCGTGAAGCCGGAGCAGATGGGCGGAATACGGGCTCGGTTCAAGGAGCTTGGACTTGAGCCCTATGATTGCCTGTCGCCGGCGCTGATGGACGCGATCGCGACCCACGTGGCGAAAGCCAAGGCCGCTTAAGCAAAGGCCGCCTGAGCAAAGGTCGCCTGACGTTTGCCGCGCCCGTCCGCTCGCGTTCCACCACCCCCAGCGAGCGGACGGAGCCGGCCCGGGACAATCGCGGCGATGCCGCCGCTTCTCAATTGCACTTGTGTGGGGACCGTCAGCTCCCTCAGTCCTGGTCTCTGAATGACTGCGCAGGGCCGCCGGCTTCCGGCTTGAAGTTCGCGGCCTGCGTTTCTCCCTCCCTCGACTGAGGCATCCTGCTTCGTCCGCACAGGTCTTCTGGCGGACGAAGCTCTTTTTTTACTGCGCCCATCTCGAGAGGCGCGCGGCGCGATGGGGCGCCCTGCTTTTGACAAACCTTCGTTGCAATCTTTTCCCGTCGAGAACAGCTGATTGGAAAACACTTGGCTGTGAACGCCAGACCGAAGCGATCCTGCTACGATCGCGTCGTGACGATGCCGCGCGAAATTCAATAATCAAGAACACGACGGGAGGTATCGAGCACATCCGGACATGACATTGGCATTCCTCTGAGTCCTGCCGGGATCTGCCCGCGCGGGAGGACGGCTGGAACGCGACGCCGCGCAGCGGGCATTGCACCGACCGGCATCTGGAAAATCTGAAATCGGCAAGCTTATGAAGAGCGAGGGACGATCATGATCAAGGTGAAGATCAATGGCCAGGAACAGAGCTGGGACGGCGACCCGGATCTCCCGCTACTCTGGTTCCTGCGCGACGAGGCCGGGCTGACCGGCACCAAGTTCGGCTGTGGCCAGGCCCTGTGCGGCGCCTGCACCGTTATCGTCGACAAGGAAGCCGTGCGCGCCTGCATCACGTCGATCAACGACGTCGCCGGCCGCGAGATCACGACGATCGAGGGACTGCATCCGAACGGCGATCACCCGGTGCAGAAGGCCTGGCGTCAGGTCAACGTACCCCAGTGCGGCTTCTGCCAGGCGGGCCAGATCATGCAGGCGGCTGCGCTGCTGATGGACAACCCGAAGCCGTCGCACGACCAGATCCGCGAGGCGATGTCCGGCAACATCTGCCGCTGCGGCTGCTACCAGCGCATCGAGAATGCGGTCCATCTCGCATCGACGGGAGTGTGACATGAATTTCATCGACAACCCGAAGAAGCTTCGTGGCTTCGAGAAGAACATCAAGGTCGAGAAGGTTTCGCGCCGCAGCATCCTGAAGGGGCTCGGCATCACCGGCGGCTTTGTGCTCGCGGCGCCCGTGATGTCGCGCCAGGCGTTCGCCTACGAGACCGGCGCCGGCAAGATGCCGCACGGCGTCGTGGTCGATCCGCGCGTATTCGTCGCGGTCGCGCCCGACGGCACCGTCACCATCCTCGCCCACCGCGCCGAGATGGGAACGGGCGTGCGCACCAGCCTGCCGCTGATCGTGGCCGAGGAGATGGAAGCCGACTGGTCACGGGTCAAGGTGGAACAGGCCCATGGCGACGAGGTCAAGTTCGGCAACCAGGACACCGACGGCTCGCGCAGCACGCGGCATTATCTGATGCCGATGCGCCAGATCGGCGCCTCCGCCCGTACCATGCTTGAGCAGGCCGCCGCGAAACGCTGGGGTGTGCCGGCAACCGAGGTCAAGGCCGTCAATCACGAAGTCGTCCACAGCGCGACGAGCCGCAAGCTCGGGTTCGGCGAGCTCGCAGCCGACGCTGCCAAGGAGTCGGTCCCGAGCATCGAAGGGCTCAAGCTGAAGGACCCCAAGGACTTCCGCTATCTCGGCAAGGGCCAGATCGGCATCGTCGATCTCCATGACATCACCACCGGCAAAGCGCGTTACGGCGCCGACGTGCGGCTGCCTGGCATGAAGTATGCCGTGATCGCGCGCCCGCCGGTGACCGGGGGCAAGTTGGTCTCGTTCGATCCGGACGCGGCGTTGAAGGTCCCCGGTGTCGAGAAGGTGATGGAGGTGCGCGGCTGGCCGTGGCCGTCGAAATTCCAGCCGCTCGGCGGCGTTGCCGTGATCGCGCGCAATACCGGCGCGGCGATCAAGGGTCGCGACGCGCTGAAGCTGACCTGGGACGATGGCGCCAACGGCAAATACGATTCCGTCGCCTACCGCAAGGAGCTCGAGGAGGCCTCGCGCAAGCCGGGCCTTGTGGTGCGCCAGGAAGGCGATGCCGAGGCTGCTCTGAAGGGCGCCGACAAGGTCGTCGTCGGCGAATATTATCTGCCGCATCTTGCTCATGTCAGCATGGAGCCGCCGGTGGCGGTCGCCGACGTCAAGGGCGACAAGGCGGAGATCTGGGCGCCGGTGCAAAGCCCGGGCGGTACGCGCGAGGACGTCGCGAAGACGCTCGGCATTCCCGAGGGCAATGTCACCGTCAACGTCACGCTGCTCGGCGGCGGTTTCGGCCGCAAGTCGAAATGCGACTTTGCGCTCGAGGCCGCGTTGCTGTCGAAGGAGCTCGGCGTACCCGTCAAGGTGCAGTGGACGCGCGAGGACGACGTCCGCCACGATTTCCTGCACACGGTCTCCGTGGAACGGATCGAGGCGGGGCTCGACAAGAGCGGCAAGGTGATCGCCTGGCGCCATCGCAGCGTGGCCCCGAGCATCGCCTCGACGTTCGCGGCGGGTGCAAAGCATGAGGCGCCCTTCGAGCTCGGCATGGGCCTCGTCGACATGCCGTTCGAGATCGCTAACATCTCCTGCGAGAACCCGGAAGCCGCGGCGTTCACCCGCATCGGCTGGTTCCGCTCGGTCTCGAACATCCCGCGCGCCTTCGCGGTCCAGTCGATGGTGGGCGAGATCGCCCATGCGACCGGCCGCGACCAGAAGGAGACGCTGCTCGCGCTGATCGGGAGCCCGCGCATCGTCAAGCCCGCCGTGAAGGACATGTGGAACTACGGCGAGCCCTTGGACAGCTATCCGATCGACACCGCGCGCCTGCGCAAGGTGGTCGAGCTGGTCGCCGAGAAGGGCGAATGGGGCCGTCAAGTGCCGAAGGGCCATGGCCTCGGCATCGCCGTGCACCGCAGCTTCGTCAGCTATATCGCGACCATCGTCGAGGTGGCCGTCGACGACAAGGGCAAGCTGGCGGTGCCGCGGGTGGACACCGCCATCGACTGCGGCACCTATGTCAACCCCGAGCGCATCGCCTCCCAGATCGAGGGCGCGGCGATCATGGGGCTCAGTCTCGCCAAATACGGCGAGATCACCTTCAAGGACGGCAAGGTGCAGCAGAAGAACTTCGACGACTTCCAGGTCCTCAGGATCGACGAATCCCCTGCCGTGACCAACGTCTACATCGTGCCGCCAGGACCCGACACGCCGCCGAGCGGCGTGGGCGAGCCTGGCGTCCCGCCATTCGCGCCGGCGCTGATGAACGCCATCTTCGCCGCGACCGGAAAGCGCATCCGCAGCCTTCCGCTCGGCAAGCAATTGGAAGCGTAAAGGCGGGAACACAAGGCGGCCTCGCGCCGTTTGCATCGATCTGACAGGAGCAGATCGATGACCCATATCCCAAAGGCGCTCGCAGTCTCGTTGCTGTCGAGCGCCTTTCTTTTGACGGCCACTGGCGCATACGCCCAGAGCAACACCACGCCGCCGACAACGGCGACGCGCCCCAGCACGCCGGACCAGAACTCGCTGCCCAACGCCAATGCCACGCCGCCCTCGACCACCCAGACTACCGGGCAGCACAATCCCGATCCCAAGGTTCGCGAGATGAACCAGAAGGAAAAGGACAAGGTCGAGCGCGAGGGGAAGTAGCGATCTGAGCATCGGCGTTTTGACATCGCGATTATCGGCTCTACTTCTTCGCCGAAGCGCATCGATGTGCCCTCTTTCCTTGCGGGAGAGGGCAGCGACGCCAGTTGCCACGATCACGCGTGGGTGGGGGGTATGCCTGCGCGGGTCCGCACATTGAGACGCGCGGATAGAACCCCTCATCCGGCGCTTCGCGCCACCTTCTCCCGCAGGGGAAGAAGGGACAACGCCCACGCAAAATGCGGCGGACGTTGCCGTCCGCCGCATTTGCCCCCTGACACTCCGCTTCTTTCGATCCGCCAGCGGAGCCTATTTCTTCAGCGCGAACACCCAGATCACGCCGCCCTGCGGCACGTTGGCTTCGATGCCGATATTGTTGGTCACGAGGGCATCCTGGATGCGCTGCGCATCCACGCCCCATCCCGACTGGATCGCGATGTATTGCGTACCGTCGATCTCATAGGACACCGGCATGCCCATGATACCGGAGTTGGTCTTCTGCTCCCACAGCAGCTCGCCACTCTTGGCGTTGAAGGCGCGGAAGTTGCGGTCGTTGGTGCCGCCCACGAAGACGAGATCGCCCGCGGTCGCCGTCACCGATCCGAACAGCTGCGATTTCGGGAAGTTGTGTTGCCACATCTTCTTGCCCGTAACGGGGTCCCAGGCCTGGAGCTCGCCGAAATGATCCGCCCCGGGCTTCGTCTTCAGCCCGATGTCCTCCGGCTTGGTGCCGAGCCAGAGTTCGCCGGGCTTGAGCGGAACCTTCTCGCCGGTGAACCCGCCGCAGAAATTCTCGTTGGCGGGCACGTAGACGAGGCCGGTCTTCTGGCTGTAGGCCGCCGAGGGCCAATCCTTGCCGCCCCACAGCGACGGACAGAACTCCACGCGCTTGCCGACCATCGGCTTGTGCGCGGGATCGACGATCGGCCTGCCACTCTCGGCGTCGATGCCCTTCCAGACGTCGGTGGAGACGAACGGCCAACCGGCGACGTAGTTGATCTTGGTCGGCGTGCGCTCGAGTATCCAGAAGATCGCATCGCGTCCCGGATGGACCAGGCTCTTGATGTTGCGACCGTCGCGTTGCAGGTCGATCAACATCGGCGCTTCGACCTCATCCCAATCCCAGGAATCGTTCTGGTGATACTGATGATAGGTCTTGATCTTGCCGGTGTTCGGATCGAGCGCGAGCACCGACGAGGTATAGAGATTGTCGCCCGGATGCATCTCGCCGGGCCAGGGCGCGGCGTTGCCTACGCCCCAATAGATCGTCTTGGTGTCCTTGTCGTAATTGCCGGTCATCCAGGCCGAGCCGCCGCCGTTCTTCCAGTCCTCGCCCTGCCAGGTGTCGTGGCCGGGTTCGCCTTCGCCCGGAATCGTATAGGTCCGCCAGAGCTCCTTGCCGTCCTTGGCGTCATAGGCGGCGACATAGCCGCGCACGCCGAACTCGCCGCCGGAGCCGCCCACGATGACCTTGCCGTCGACGATCAGCGGCATCAGGGTCATGTACTGGCCCTTCTTGTAATCCTGAACCTTGGTGTCCCACACCACCTTGCCGGTCTTGGCGTCGAGCGCGACGACATGGTCGTCGGTGGTGGCCAGATAGAGCTTGTCCTCCCAGAGGCCGACGCCGCGACTGGTCGGATGCAACTGGAACAGGTCGTCGGGGAGCTGCCGCTTGTAGCGCCAATATTCGTCGCCGGTCTTGGCGTTCAGCGCGATCACCTGGCCCATCGGGGTCGCCACGAACATCACGCCGTTGTTGACGATCGGCGGCGCCTCGTGACCTTCGACCACACCGGTCGCGAAAGTCCAGACCGGGGTGAGGTTCTTCACATTCGAGGTGTTGATCTGGTCGAGCGGGCTGTAGCCCTGCCCGTCATAGGTCCGCCGGTAAAGCATCCAGTTGGCGGGCTCCGGGTTTTCCAACCGCTGCGCGGTAACCGGCGCGTAGTTCTCGATCGGGCCTGACATGGCGGCGGTCGATGCAAGACACGTGAAGGCGACGAAGCCGGACAGTAACCATTGCTTCCTGGTCATGGACGTTCCCCTTTTTTATCCGTTTGAATTCTTGTTTTGAATTCTTGTCGTTCGTCCCGTCGTCCGCCAATCGGCGGATGCGGCCTCTCGTGACGCGGGCACAACCCGCACGCCCATCATCCCGGCTGCGCGCCACCTACCTTTCCGATGAAGTTTCCGGCGACGCTGAGCGAGCCGTCAGCCAGCGCCAGCGGCAGCGCAGCGAGCCGTCGCGGCGCCGGCCCGAACACGACCTGCGCGCCCGCGCGAGGATCGTATTCGGAGTTGTGGCACATGCATTTGAGCACTTCCTTGTCGCCGACATCGCTCTTCACCCAGGCCGTGACAGGACAGCCGGCATGCGAGCAGATTGCCGAATAGGCGAGGATGCCGTCGACAGCGCGCGCTTTCGTCTGCTCGTCGAGCTCGGTGGGGTCAAGGCGGATGATCAGAATCTCATTGAGGCGCGAGGCGCTGCGCACGACCGATGTCTTCGGATCTTTCGGCCAGGCATGCACCGGCGGTCCGCCGGCCGACAGAGCGGCCGCGGTGACGGGCTTTCCCTCCTGATCGCCTTCGGAGAACACGAGCAGATCGCCCTTCTGAGGCCGTTCGTCGGAGCCGGGCGCATCCTCGCCCGCGTGGACCTGCGTGGAACAGGCGAGGCACGCCGTGGTGGCCAGCGCATTCATCAACAGCGCCCGCCGGGTTTGCTCCGTGCAGGCGTCAGCGTCGGATTCCGCTGTGTTGTCGGAGGATGAAGAGGATGTGTTGAACGATGCACGCGACATGCCCGCAAGGAGGCGCTGGAACTCTGCCGAAAAAAAGGCAAAGATTTTTTCCCGCAGTGCATCACATGGTTATGCTCGCACTGATTGAACGCGAACACGCGCATTTACGCGCATTTTTCTAATTGCAACGTCACGCTACGCGACCGGCATGATGATTTTGCAGATCAGATCAATGCTGCCGGTATTGGTGCAATGCGCCGACGCTCGGCGCCATCGTAGCGCCATCAGCGCGGCTGCGCATTTCTCAGGCAGGCGTTTTGTGTTCTAGGAGCGGAGCACGTGACGCGGCGCAGCGATACGTCCGGCCAACGTTGCCGACGCCATCTCAAAACTGTCGGCGATGCGGCGCGCCCTGTCGATGAAGAGCGCGGCTGCCGGCGGCGCGCAGACCTCGCGCGCCGTCTGTTCGAACAAATCGAGCCAGCGGTCGAAATGATCCCCGATCAGGTTCAGTGGCATATGCGCCCGCATCGGTGAACCATGGTAGCGGCCGCTCATCAGCACGACCGACGACCAGAAATCCCGGAGCTTGGCCAGGTGCTCGTCCCAATTCTGCACGATCGCGAACACCGGCCCCAGCAGCTCATCCTCGCGCACGCGCCCGTAGAAGCGGGTGACGAGTTCCCCGATCATCTCTTCGGTGATCCCCGTGCGCTCGATTGCATCCTGGGTCAGCAAATTCCGCCGCGCGGTCGCAGCCTCGCGCTCGGCCTTCAGTCGATCCGACATGTCCCTTGTTATCCGTTCCGTTGTTCCCGCAGGCCGCCCGTTCGACATTGTCGGGCCGATTGCGCGCGGCGTCTTTGTCGCAGCGCAAATCGCGGGGTCTGGCGGCGAGCACACTCAACGCCCGCCGCCCGCGCCGTTGTCAGGCGCTGTAGGTATAAAAGCCCTGCCCCGTCTTGCGGCCGAGATGGCCGGCATCGACCATTTCCTTGAGCAAGGGGGCCGGACGGTATTTGGGGTCGTTGAAGCCTTTGTAAAAGACCTCCATCACCGACAACATGGTGTCGAGCCCGACGAGATCGGCGAGCGCCAACGGGCCGATCGGATGGTTGCAGCCGAGCTTCATGCCGGCATCGATCTCTTCCGCCGTCGCAATCCCCTCCTGCAGCGCGAAGATCGCCTCGTTGATCATCGGACAAAGGATGCGGTTGACGGCAAAGCCCGGGCTGTTCTTGGCCGTGATCGCCACCTTGCCGACGCGCTTGGCAAAATCGAGCGCCTTGGCGTGGGTGTCGTCGGAGGTCTGCAAGCCGCGGATGAGCTCCAGCAGCGCCATGACTGGAACCGGATTGAAGAAGTGCATGCCGATGAATCGGTCGGGACGGTCGGTCGCCGCGGCGAGCTTCGTGATCGAGATCGACGAGGTGTTCGTGGCGAGCAGCGTGCGTGGCGACAGCGTCGCACAGAGATCCTTCAGGATCTTGACCTTGAGTTCCTCGTTCTCGGTCGCGGCCTCGATGACGAGATCGCAATCGACGAGCTTGGCGCGGTCGGTGGTGCCGGTGATGCGCTTGAGCGTGGCGTCGCGATCGCCCGCCGACATCTTCTCCTTCTTGACCAGGCGCTCGAGGCTGCCGCCAACCGTCGAAATCCCGCGGTTCACTGCCGCATCGGAAATATCGACCATCACGACCGAAAGCCCGGCCGCGGCACAGATCTGCGCGATGCCGTTCCCCATGGTGCCTGCCCCGATGATGCCAACGCTTTGGATCATTGCCTCAAATCCTTCATCCTTGCGGACGTGCCATGCCGGCCCGCCCCTTTGTTCCTGCATCAGGGTCTAGCACCCCCCCCGGGCGGGTGCGACCTGATCCTGTCCCTTCCTTAAAGCATCCAAGGCGGGAATAAAGCCGCCTTTCGGCCGCCACACGGCATGATTTGACGCCCCCGGCTGTTTGGCCCGGCCTATCCGCGGCATCCGTCTCCGTGAGCGCCGAGCGTTCGGGAGCACCGGGCTTGAGGTGGGCACAGCTCAACCGAGACGAAGCACCTTGCCCGGATTCATGATGTTCTTGGGATCGAGCGCCCGCTTGATCGTGCGCATGATGTCGAGCTCGGTCCGGGAGCGATAGTGCTGGAGTTCGTCGAGCTTTTCGATGCCGATGCCATGTTCCGCCGAGATCGAGCCGCCCATGGAGGTGACGAGGTCGTTGACGGCCCGTGTGATCGCCGCGGAATATTGGGAGAGCGTATCGCGGTCCATGCCCTTCGGGCCCATGAAGGAGAAGTGCACATTGCCGTCTCCGATGTGGCCGAGCGGATAGGGGCGGATCGCCGGCAGGATTGCGAGTACGGCCTCGAGACCGCTGTCGATGAACTCGGGAATCCTGGAGACCGCGACCGACACGTCGTAGCTCAAGCCCGGACCTTCGGTGCGCGATGCCTCGGCCACGCTCTCGCGAATCCGCCACATGTTGCGCGACTGCGCTTCGGTTTGCGCGATCACCGCATCCAGCACCCGGCCCGTCTCGAGTTGGTCGGCCAAGAACTGCTCCATCCTGTCCGACATGCCCGTGCCTCCGTCCTGCCGTGGCCGTGCCGATGACCATTCGAGAAGGAGATACCATTCCGTCTCAGCCTTGAGGGGATCCTGGGTGCCGGGAATGTGGCGCAGCACCATGTCGGTGCACGCACGGCTGATGAGCTCACAGGAGCCGACATTGTCATCGGAAGCGGCATGCGCCTCCGACAGAACGTCGATGGCTGCCTTGGGATCGCGAATTGCGAGCCATGCCGTGCACACGTCTTTCGGCGCCGGCCAGAGTTTCAGCACCGCCTTGGTGATGATGCCGAGCGTCCCTTCGGCGCCCATGAACAGATGCTTGAGGTCATAGCCGGTGTTGTCCTTCTTGAGTGCGCGCAGGCCGTCCCAGATATCGCCGTTAGCCAGCACGACCTCGAGACCCAACACCAGATTTCGCGCATTGCCATAACGCAGCACCTGCACGCCGCCGGCATTGGTGGACAGATTACCTCCGATCATGCACGAGCCCTGAGCACCGAGGCTGAGCGGAAAGAGGCGGTCGTGGCGCGCGGCTGTGTCCTGAAGCGTCTCGAGGATGCAGCCCGCCTCCACAGTCATAGCATAGCCGACGGGATCGATATTCAGCACCTGGTTCATGCGACCAAGCGACAGCACGATGCCGCGGTGCATGGGCCACGGCGTGGCACCGCCCATCAGGCCGGTGTTGCCACCTTGCGGAACGATGGCAATGCCGTTGTCGTAGCAGAGCTTGACGACAGCGGAGACTTCCGCGGTGATGGCCGGACGCACGATCGCCGCGGCCTGCCCCGCCAGCGTGCCGCGCCAGTCGGTCACGAAGGGCAGCTTGTCCTGCTCGTCCACGATCAGGCCTTTGTCGCCGACGATGGCCCGCAAGCGGTCGAGAACGGCTGACGTCACCGGCGCGCTCGGAATCGAGGGGGCGGTGGGAAGGGCTGCACCCGGCATGTGTTCCTCTCTTTTCGGCCGTTGCGCGCCTTGGGGCGCGCCGGCCTTCGTTCTTTTTCATTCTGGGCGGTGGTGCAATGACCCTAGCATAGGGGTCGCGCTTGCGGGAACGTCTCCGGCAGTAAGCCTCGTGCGGATTTGCCTGCAATGCTGAACGCAGGCGCACTTCCACCGGGCTCCCGCATACCCTACTGTGCCCCGATCAAATTCGGATTGGAGCTCATGAGCCGTTTCTGGAGTCCAGTCGTCCACACGCTTTCGCCCTATGTCCCCGGCGAGCAGCCCAAGCAGGACGGCATCGTCAAGCTCAATACCAACGAGAATCCCTACCCGCCCTCGCCGCGCGTGCTGGCGGCGATCGCATCGGCCGCGGAGCGGCTGCGCCTTTATCCCGATCCGCGCGCAACCCGCCTGCGCGAGGCCATCGCGGCCCATTGCGATGTGGCGCCCGAGCAAGTGTTCGTCGGCAACGGCTCCGACGAGGTGCTGGCCCACACCTTCCAGGCACTTCTGAAGCACGAACCACCGCTTCTATTCCCCGACGTCACCTACAGCTTCTACCCTGTCTATTGCGGCCTCTATGGAATAACGCATGACGAGGTGCCGCTCGATGCTGCGATGAGGATCGATATCTCCAACTACAGGCGACCATCGAGTGCCATCCTCCTCTGCAATCCGAACGCTCCTACCGGCATCGCCCTTCAGCGCGACGCAATCGCATCGCTGCTGGCCGAACAGCCGGACCGGCTGGTGGTGGTGGACGAGGCCTATGTCGATTTCGGCGCCGAGAGCGCCGTGCCGCTGGTTGCACGCCACGACAATCTGCTGGTTATCCAGACTTTCTCGAAGTCGCGCTCGCTCGCTGGCCTGCGGGTTGGTTTTGCAATCGGCCAACGACCGCTGATCGAAGCGCTGGAACGGGTGAAGGACAGCTTCAACTCCTATCCGCTCGATTGCCTCGCGATCGCCGGCGCCGTCGCCGCGATCGAGGACGACGGCTGGTTCCGAGACACCCGTGCCCGTATCATCGCAAGCCGCGAAACCTTGGCCCGCGATCTCAGACAACTCGGCTTCGATGTGCTGCCGTCGCTCGCCAACTTCGTTTTCGCGCGCCATCGAAGCCGGAGCGGAGCAGATCTCGCGGCAGCGCTTCGCCAGCGTGGCGTTCTGGTGCGGCATTTCGGAAAGCCGCGCATCGAGGACTTTCTGCGCATCACGGTCGGGACGGAGGCCGAGTGTGCCCGGCTTGTTGAAGTGCTGCGCGGCTTGATTTGAGCCCCAACGGTCCCCGCATCGGGCAACGTCAAACGATGAGGCCGAACGCCACCTCGGGCCATGCCGCGCAAGGCTTTGATCTCCGGTCAAATTCGGGGTACCAAACCGCTCCGCCGCTGCCTTGCATGACGATGCCCTCAGGGAAATATACGTGAATCACCTCCGCAGTCCCGAAATCGGCGCACCCGAGGCATCGTGGCGGGCGCCGAAGCTCGGGCACGGATGAACGACTTCGCGCGATCCATCGGCGCCGCATTCACACTGATCGGCGAGGCCGACGCAGAGCTTTTGGGCATCGTCGGGCTGTCGGTGCGCGTCAGCCTGACCGCCAGTATCCTCGCCCTTCTGATCGGGGCGCCGTTCGGGGCGCTGCTTGCGATCACCCGGTTCCGTGGGCGGCAGGTCATCATCGTCCTGACCAATGCCTTGCTTGGCCTTCCGCCGGTCGTGGTCGGGCTCGCGCTCTATCTTCTGCTGTCGCGCTCCGGCCCGCTCGGGGCCGCCGGCCTGTTGTTCACGCCAGCGGCCATGGTGGTCGCGCAGACGCTGCTCGCCACACCCATCGTGGTCGCACTGGTGCACCGGCCGGCGAGCCTGCTGTGGGCGGAGTATGGCGACCTGGCGCGGATCGACGGGCTGTCAACGCTACGCAGCATCGGCTTGCTGTTCGCGCTGGGCCGGACCTCGCTGCTGACGGCCTTTCTCGCAGCCTTCGGGCGCGCGATCGCCGAGGTCGGCGCCATCCTCATCGTCGGCGGCAACATCCGCGGTTTCACGCGCACGATGACGACGGCGATCGCGCTGGAGACCAGCAAGGGCGACCTGCCGCTGGCGCTCGGGCTCGGGTTGATCCTGCTCGCACTCAGCGTCGCAGTGTCGACCATCGCCTTCCTGCTAGTGGGACGCGTTGGGGAAAAATAGCTGCTCGCCCCCGATCTTGTAGCCGGCGATGGTCTCCTGCCCCCCAGGAGAGATCAGCCAGTCGATGAAGGCCTGCCCGTCCCGCGCCTTCACGTTCATATGCTTGGCCGGATTGACCAGCATGACGCCGTACTGGTTGAACAGCCGCTTGTCGCCTTCGGTGAGGACGGCGAGCTCGCCGCGATTCTTGAATGACAACCAGGTGCCGCGGTCCGACAGGAGATAGGCGTTCAACGACGACGCCATGTTGAGTGCCGGGCCCATGCCCTGCCCGATCTCGCGATACCAGCTGTCCTTGGCGGCACCGAGGTCGATGCCTGCCTCCTTCCACAGCCGCAGTTCGGCCGCGTGCGTGCCGGACTTGTCGCCGCGCGAGATGAACGGCGCCTTCACGGCCGCGATCTTGCGCAGCGCCTCGGCCACGTCCTTGCCGCCGGCGATCTTGGCGGGATCGCTCTTCGGCCCGACAATGACGAAGTCGTTGTACATGACGTCGAAGCGCTTCACGCCCTCGCCTTCGGACATGAACTTGTCTTCGGCGGGCTTGTCATGGACGAACACGACGTCTGCATCGCCGCGCCGTCCGATGTCGAGCGCCTGGCCCGTGCCGACGGCCACGACCTTCACGTCGATGCCCGTGGCCTTCGAGAATAGCGGCAGCAAATAGCCGAACAGGCCCGACTGTTCCGTTGATGTCGTCGAGGCCACGGTGATGGCGCGCTCCTGCGCGATTGCGATCGTGGACCAGAGCAGAACCGCTCCGAGAGTCATAATCCTTTTCATGCCTCGTCCTTACACCAGATGCCCGATGTTCCAAACTCTGCCGTCGATAGAGCCGCACAGGGAACCTCGACAAGCGCCTCAGCGCGCTTGGTCATCATCCTCGCGACGCCCCCCTGTGAGGAACGTCCGCTCCGCGGGCAAGTTGTCCTCGAGTCAACCCAGGAGGAAACCAGATGAAGAAGATCATTTTGGCATCCGCATGCATCATGGCGCTGGCGACCGGCGGCGCCTTCGCTCAGACACAACCCGCCCCAGGCGCATCCGGCCAGGGCGACGTGGGCCCCTCGTCGCGGGGCCCCGCGACCAAGGGCATGACGACCGGCGCGTCGTCGAACATGCAGAACGAGGCCGCCGACAGCAAGGGCAAGCAGACTCCGTCGGCCGGCGGCAGCAACACCAATAACATGGGCAGCCAGGCCGGCGGCGGCGCTGGCTCCGGAAAGTAGCCTGGCATCGATCGGAAATTCTGGAGAGGGGGCGATCGTCCCCTCTCCAGAAGTCTTCGTTGCATCAAAGCTTGTCGACGTCATACGCGAAGGTCTTGGTGTCGAACGAAGCGTATTGACGGTACTGCACCTTGATTACGGTCACGTCGATTACACTTACGTCGGCATTACAGTCACGCCGACTAAATTGCAGCCGTGCGCTCTGAAAAGCGTGAATGTTCTGCAATTGGTCCCACCTACATTGACATCAGTGTGACAGCCGGGGATTTTTACATTGCTGGCGAATCAGCGATGGCCTCAAGCCGAGTACCTCTTGGACAACTCCCAGTGCTTTCGAGACTGATATCGTTGCTGCGCCGCATTCCCGCGGTGAAATGGGCGTTCGCGCGGCTTCGGCCCGCGCCGCATGGCGGCAGCATCGACGTCGCGCCTGAGACGGCAGACGCCTCACCCGGCATTGTTGCCGAAATTGCAGACACGGCTCCGGCTCTCGACACCAGCATCAGCGCGGATCCGTCGCACTGCGACGCCGCCGTCGCGGCTTCAGCCGTCGAAGACGACGCCTCCAGCCCTGTCATCGCGGAGAGCCCGTCGGAAACGCTAGCCGATGTCAGCGGCAGCGACGATTCATCCCAAGAGACGCCGACGGAAGTCGAGCCGATCGTCGTGGAAGCTTCGGTTGCGACCATCGACGTCGAGCGCGAGCCGGTTGACGTCCCCGAACCCATCATCAACAGCGATCCAACTTCCGAACTCGCGGACGACGTTGAGCCCGTCGTCGCGGAGAAGGCCTCTTCTGTCGATGTCGAGGTCGCTCCGGTTGACGCTATCGCTCTGGTCGTCGACGTGGATACTTTCTCGACTCTGGACGACATGTGTGTCGCGTTCGCCGATCGCGATATCTCGCGGGAGCATGTCCCTGAGGATAGCATCGAGAGCGATCCCTCCCCCGGCGCCGCCGAAGACTCCACCGAGACCCTCGGCGTCGTCACAACTATCGAGCCGGCTCCGGCCCTCGTGTCTCCGGCTCCGGAGATCCCGTATGCACGGAAAGCTCGCGCGAGAGCCGCAGAGCCCGCCGACCGCGGCGCGCTGATCCGGCAGCGCTGGGCGGAGACCGGGATCAGGATGTGGAATCCGCGCCTCCACGGCGTCGGTGATGCCACGCTGAACATCCAGGGCAGCGTCGGGCTGCTGCCGCCCGCGCCCGGCGAGACGATGCCGCGCTACGACAAGCTGGAATTCCGGATGCTCGGCGGACAGATCGTCTGCGAAGGCGTGATTGTCGAAGCCCCCGCACATGCAAGCCAGCGCAGTTTTACGCCGCTCGCCGAGCCGGGGAAACTCGATCCGGTCCGCGAATTAACGCGGAAACGCCAAGCCGCTCTCGCCTGACCCTTTATTCCAGCGACGACCAGCCCATGCTAGGCTAACGCCCTGAATTTGGGAGATCGCATGCGCGCAAAATCTTTGCGACTGGTCGTGATTGCCGCCCTCTGCGTCTCGCAAGGAGCCTTCGCCGCATCCAGTAAACGCCATGCGCCCACGACCGATCAGGCCTCATCCTACAAGGCCGACCGCCTCTCCTCTTCGCGCGGAGAGACGATCCTCAACACGCCCGGCCAGACCACCGTGCTGACGCGAGAGGTCCTCGACGACAAGAACGCCACGAGCCTCAAGGACGCCATGCGCTCGACCGCCGGCGTGACAATCGGGCGCTAGGCCACTTTCGCTCAGGGGATAGGATAGCCCTTCCAGACCCACTCCAGCGCCGACGGCAGCGTCTGCGCGATCGTGGGACGGTCGACGTGCTTGGCGTTGCGTACGAACAGAAACTGATAGTGGTAGCCCTTCTCCGCCAGCACCTTGGCCATCAGCGCGTTGGAGAGGGTCCAGTCGTGCATGCCGTCGGGAATAGTGGGGTTCGGATAGAACAGGTCCTGGTCGCCGCCGAAGAACCAGAACCGGATCGGCTTGGTCGGCGCAGCGACGATCAGCGGCAGGCCGGGCGGCTCGGCCGGCGTGAGCACGCCCGCCTTGGAGATGAGATTGGGTGTGGCCGGCCCCGTCCATGCGCTGTGATACTCCCAGGCACCGCCGCGCAGCGACGGGTCATGCGGCCATTGCTGGTTGACCATGGTCGGCGAGAACGCCAGCACGCGGTGATAGAGATCCGGATAGAACCACGCCATGGTGAAGGCTGCCACACCGCTCGAACTCAGCCCCATGGTCGCACGCCCGTCGGGATTTCTGGTCAGCTTGACATCGGCGTTCTTTTCGACCAGCGGCAGCACTTCACGCTCGACGAACTGCGCGTAGGCACCTGACACCGCGTCATATTCGCGGCCACGCTGACTGCCCTGTGCGTCCTGCCCGCCATTGCCGATCTGAATCGCGATCATCGGCGGCACGCGGCGCTGCGCAATCAGATTGTCGAGCGTGACGGCGAGGTCCTTGTAGGCGTTGGAGCCGCCGTCGCCGACCACGATGAACGGCGCCTCGCTGCCGCGCACATATTGCGCCGGCACATAGACGTCGATGGTGCGCGACCAGACGCCGGGATGGCTGGTGGTGACGATCATGTGCGACTTGTCGTCCGGCGCCGTGACGGTCGTCATGATCGAGGAATTGGTGCAGCCGGCGGCGTCATCGCGGATCAGGCCAGGATTGTAGATGGTGCTCTCCTTCGACGACAGCGTGAAGGACTTTGTCGTCCCACGCGGCACGCCCTCCTTCGCGATCGTCTCCGGCGCAGGATTGTGGGTGGGACCGATGATGAAATTGCCCTCGGCACCCGGTGGCGGCAGCGTTCCGTCAGGAAGCTCTGTGGCGCGTGGATAATTGGGATTGGATGGATCGCGCGTCGGAGGCGCCGTCTTGAAGTCAAGACCCGTCGTATCAATGAAGAACGGGCCCGCCTTGTCGGTGGTGTTGGCCCCAGGCGGCACGGCCATGTTCTGGGTGACGCAGGCCGGCTGCGAGAAGGCAATCGAAGTGAAGGAGACGACGGAAATCAGCGTCCCCGCAAGGACGGAGAATGATTTGGTCATTTCAGCTCCCGATACCGACGAGTCTTTCTGGCTCGCCTTGGCGCAAAGTATGACGAGCCGACTGTGCGCGGTCAAACCTCAGCCGGCCGCGTTGCGGCTATGGCCGCCATGCTCAAAACGGGCAGGCACGGTTACTCCAGGCCGGCTGGGATGCGACTTCATCCAGGGCTACTACTTCGCAAAGCCCATGCACGGCGACGCGATCGACGAGTATCTCGCAAAGGAACGCCAGCGCCTCGGCAGCGCCGAAGCCAGGGTCGTGGCCTAAGTCGCGCCTAGCGCAGGCTCGGCAGGTCGAGCCCTTTGTCGCGGGCGCAGCCGATCGCGGTGTCGTAGCCCGCGTCGGCGTGGCGCATGACGCCGCTGGCAGGGTCGTTCCAGAGCACGCGCGCGATCCGCTTCGCCGCTTCCGGCGTACCGTCGGCGACGATCACCATGCCGGCATGCTGGGAATAGCCGATGCCGACGCCGCCACCGTGATGCAGCGACACCCAGGTCGCGCCGCTGGCGCAATTGAGCAGGGCGTTGAGCAAGGGCCAGTCGGACACAGCGTCCGACCCGTCCTTCATCGCTTCGGTTTCGCGGTTGGGGCTCGCCACTGAACCGCTGTCGAGATGATCGCGGCCAATCACGATGGGTGCCTTCAATTCGCCGCGCGCCACCATCTCATTGAAGGCAAGGCCCAGGCGATCGCGATCGCCGAGCCCGACCCAGCAGATCCGCGCCGGCAGGCCCTGGAACTTGATGCGCTCCCTGGCCATGTCGAGCCAATTGTGCAGATGCTTGTCGTCAGGCATCAGCTCCTTGACCTTGGCGTCGGTCTTGAAGATGTCCTCGGGATCGCCCGACAGCGCGGCCCAGCGGAACGGCCCGACGCCGCGGCAGAACAAGGGACGGATATAGGCGGGAACGAAGCCGGGAAAATCGAAGGCATTCTTCAGGCCCATGTCCTGCGCCATCTGGCGAATATTGTTGCCATAGTCGAGGGTCGGAATGCCCAGTGCATGGAAATCCAGCATGGCCTGGACGTGCTCAACCATCGAGGTCTTCGAGGCGCGCTCCACGGCCTTGGGGTCGGCAGCGCGCTTGGCTTCCCACTCGGCGAGCGTCCAGCCCTTCGGCAAATAGCCGTTGATCGGATCGTGCGCGCTGGTCTGATCGGTGACGATGTCGGGCCTGACGCCACAGCGGACCAGCTCGGGAAAAATCTCCGCGGCATTGCCGAGCAGGCCGACCGAGACCGCCTTCTTCGTCTTCGCTGCGTCGGCCATGATCGCAAGCGCCTCGTCCAGCGTTGCGGCCTGGCGATCGAGATACCCGGTGCGCAGACGCATCTCGATGCGGCTCGGCTGGCATTCGACCGCCAGCATCGAAGCCCCGGCCATGGTCGCAGCCAGCGGCTGCGCGCCGCCCATGCCGCCGAGACCGGCCGTCAAAATCCATTTGCCGGCGAGGCTGCCGCCATAGTGGCGGCGGCCAACTTCAACGAAGGTTTCGTAGGTGCCCTGCACGATGCCCTGGCTGCCGATATAGATCCAGGAACCCGCCGTCATCTGGCCGTACATCATCAGGCCCTTGCGATCGAGCTCGTTGAAATGATCGAGCGTCGCCCAGTGCGGCACGATGTTCGAGTTCGCGATCAGGACACGCGGTGCATCGGCGTGGGTCCGGAAAACGCCGACCGGCTTGCCGGACTGGACCAGCAGCGTCTGGTCGTCCTCGAGCTCGCGCAGCGAAGCAACGATCCGGTCAAAGCTCTCCCAGTCGCGCGCGGCGCGGCCGATGCCGCCATAGACGACGAGCTCGCTCGGACGTTCTGCAACGTCGGGATCGAGATTGTTCATGAGCATGCGCAAGGGAGCTTCCGTCAACCAGCTCTTGGCGCTGATTTCGCTGCCGCGGGGCGCGCGGATGGTGCGTTCATTGTCCAGTCGGCGGTTCATGCGGAACACCTCGTCAGGCAAGTGTCGGAAACGGGTCGGTTGAAAGCTCGGCGAGCGCCGCAGCCGGCAGCGCGTCGGCTTCGACCAGCGCTGCAGCCCTGGCGAGATCGCCGGCCATGTAGCGGTCGGCGCCGAGCTGCGGCACCTGCTCGCGCAGTGCGGCGATGACGGCGGCGAGCGGCGCGCTGGTCGCATGCGGCGCGCGCAGCGTGATGCCTTGGGCGGCGACCAGCAGCTCAATGCCCAGGATGGTGGCGAGATTGTCCGCCATGTCAGACAGGCGCCGTGCAGCATGCGCGGCCATCGAGACATGGTCTTCCTGATTGGCGCTGGTCGGCGTCGAATCGATCGAGCACGCGGCCGCGCGCTGCTTGTTCTCGGCATAGAGTGCGGCCGCCGTCACCTCGGCGATCATGAAGCCGGAATTGATACCGGGATCGGGAGTGAGGAACGGCGGCAGGCCGAAATTGAGCGCGGGATCGACCAGCGTCGCGATGCGCCGCTCGCTGATCGCGCCGATCTCCGACAGCGCCAGCGCGATGGTATCCGCGGCAAAGGCCACCGGTTCGGCATGGAAATTGCCGCCGGAGACGATCTCGCCAGTCTCGACCAGGACGAGCGGATTGTCGGTGACGGCATTGGCCTCGATGATCAGCGTCCGCGCCGCCTGCACGATCAGGTCGAGCGCCGCGCCTGCGACCTGCGGCTGACAGCGCAGGCAATAGGGATCCTGCACGCGCTCGTCGCCTTCGAGATGCGACAGGCGGATGTCGCTGCCGTCGAGCAGCGCCATCAAGGTTGCCGCGGCCGCGATCTGTCCCGAATGGCCGCGCAGCGCCTGGATTTCGGGGCGGAACGGCGCCGTCGAAGCCATCGCGGCATCGACCGACAGCGCGCCGGTGACGAGCGCGGCGCGGGCCAGGCGAAATGCGCGCAGCACGCCGGAGACGGCGTAGGCAGTGGAGAATTGCGTGCCGTTGATCAGCGCGAGCCCTTCCTTGGGACCGAGCGTCAGTGGCGGTAGGCCGGCTGCGGCGAGCGCGTCGCTGCCTGATACGCTCTTGCCGTCGACGAACGCCTGTCCTTCGCCGATCATCACAGCGGTCATATGCGCGAGCGGCGCGAGATCGCCAGAAGCACCGACCGAACCCTGCTGCGGCACCAGCGGTGAGACGCGCCGCGCCAGCATGGCCTGCAGCTGCTCGATCACCTCGCGGCGCACGCCGGAAGCACCGCGCCCGAGCGAGATGATCTTCAGCGCCATCATCAGCCGGACAATCGGCTCGGGCGTCGCCGCACCGACGCCGCAGCAATGCGAGACGATGAGATTGCGCTGGAGCAGCGCGGTCTGGTCAGGTGGAATCCGCTTCGACGCCAGCTTCCCGAAGCCGGTGTTGATCCCGTACACGGGGACGTCGGCTCGCGCAGCCCTTGCAACGATCCCCGCGGCCGCGTCGACGCGCGGCCAGAACGAGGGATCGAGAACGACAGATGCGCCTTCGAGCACGCGCGCGAGATCGTCGAGGCTAACCGTTCCCGGCTTGACGACGATCGCTGCGCTCTCCTCCATCACTGTCCCCTCCACACCCGGCGGTGAAGCGGATTGAAGCCGATACGGTACACCAGCTCGGCGGGGCGATCGATGTCCCAGATCGCAAGGTCGCACCATTTGCCGGCCTCTAACGTGCCGGTATCATTGAGCACGCCGAGCGCTCGCGCGCCTTCGCGGGTGACACCCACAAGGCACTCGGCCACATTCATCCGGAACAGCGTCGCGCCCATGTTCATGGCGAGCAGCAGCGAGGTCAGCGGCGAGCTGCCCGGATTGCAGTCGGTCGCGAGCGCCATGGCAACGCCGTGCTTGCGGAACGCCTCGACCGGCGGTTTTTGCGTCTCGCGGATGAAGTAGAAGGCGCCGGGCAGAAGCACGGCCACCGTTCCGGCCTTCGCTATCGCCGCTGCACCGGCTTCGTCGGTGTGCTCGAGGTGATCGGCCGAGAGCGCCGAGAATTTTGCGGCGAGCGCAGCCCCGCCGAGGTTCGAGAGCTGGTCAGCATGCAGCTTAACCGGAAGTCCGAGCCGCCTCGCCGTCTCGAACACCCGCCCCGTCTGCTCGCCGGAAAATGCGATCCCCTCCATGAAGGCATCGACGGCATCGGCGAGGCCCGCCTTCGCGACCGCCGGCAACATCTCCCTGCAGACGAGATCGATGTAGCGATCCTTGTCGCCATCGGCCTCTGGCGGCAGCGCATGCGCGCCGAGAAACGACGTGCGGATCGCGACCGGCCGCTGACGGCCCAGGCTTCGCGCGGCGGCCAGCTGCCGCATCTCGGTCTCGGTGTCCAAGCCGTAGCCGGACTTGATCTCGACCGTGGTGGCACCCTCGGCAATCAGCGCATCGAGCCGCGGCAGCGCGTGTGCTACGAGCTCGGCCTCGCTTGCCTTGCGCGTCGCGGCCACTGTCGAGACGATACCGCCGCCGGCGCGCGCGATCTCTTCGTAGCTCGCGCCCTTCAGGCGCAGCTCGAACTCATGGGCGCGGTTACCGCCATAGACCAGATGGGTGTGACAGTCGACGAGACCGGGCGTGATCCAGCGCCCTCCGCAATCGATCCGGTCGGCTGCATCGGCGCTCGCCGGAAAATCGGTCTGCGAACCCGCATAAGCGATACGGCCGCCGCGCGCGGCGATCACGCCGTGCTCGATCTCACCGAGATCGGGACCATCGGCCCGCATCGTGGCGAGCCGGGCGTTATGCCAGATCCGGTCGAAGCGTTCTGCCATGCAACTGTCCCTTCGCGTGGGATGCTTGACTTATATGTCTAGACATATAATCGTGTCGCGGTTCTGTCCAGCCGGCATGGAAACATGACACGACTGCATTTCGCCTCCGCGCTCCTGCCCTCGGGCTGGGCCAATGACGTGCAGGTGGTGATCACCGCCGGCGCGATCGCCGAGGTGACGCCGGGCATGGCGCCGGTCTCCGGCGATGAACGCCACGACATCGCGTTTCCGGGACTTGCGAGCCTGCACAGCCACGCTTTCCAGCGCGGCATGGCGGGTCTCGCGGAACTGCGCGGCGATAGCACCGACACCTTCTGGACCTGGCGCGAGACGATGTACCGCTTCGCGCTGGCGATGACGCCTGACGACGTCGCAGCGGTCGCGACACTGCTTTATGTCGAGATGTTGGAGCAGGGTTTTACCCGCGTCGGCGAATTCCATTATCTGCATCATGATCGCGACGGCTCGCCCTACGCCGACATCGGCGAAATGGCCGCACGCATCGCGCAGGCCGCCGAAGCTTCGGGTATTGCGCTGACGCTGCTGCCGAGTTTTTATGCGCATGGCTCATTTGGGGGCGCAGCACCGCATGCCGGCCAGCGCCGCTTCATCTGTACGGTTGATCAATTTTCCGCACTGATGGCTGCCTCGCGCAAGGCGATTGAACGACTGCCGGGCGCGAATATCGGCATCGCGCCGCACAGTTTGCGCGCGGTGACGCCGGCCGAGCTTGCACCGATCATTCCACTCGCGGAGGGCGGCCCGGTGCACATTCATGCCGCCGAGCAGGTGAAGGAAGTCGAGGATTGCCTGGCGTGGTCCGGACGACGTCCGGTGCAATGGTTGCTGGAGCACGCACCCGTCGATCAACGCTGGTGCCTCATTCACGCCACCCACACCACGGACGAGGAAGTCCGCGCCTTCGCTAGGACCGGTGCGGTCGCCGGCCTCTGCCCCATCACCGAGGCAAGCCTTGGTGATGGCATTTTCCCGGCGCGCGAATTCGTCGGTGCCGGCGGTGCCTTTGGCGTCGGCACGGATTCCAATGTGCTGGTCGGCGTCGCCGACGAGCTGCGTCAGCTCGAATATGGCCAACGGCTCAAGCACCGTGAACGCAACGTGCTCTCTGCCGGCGCAGGCCGCTCGACGGGACGCGCCCTGTTCGATCATGCGCTTGCAGGCGGTGCGCGGGCACTAGCCCAGATGTCAGTCGGTCTGACGCCAGGTGCACGCGCCGACATCGTCACGCTCGACATCACGCATCCCTCGCTGGCGGGGCGCGCGCGCGATGCCGCCATCGACGGCTGGATCTTCGCTGGGGGCAACGGCGCGATCGATTGCGTCTGGGCCGGCGGCGACAAGGTCGTCGAAGGCGGGCGGCACAGACTGCGCCAGGCCGCGCGCGAACACTTCAACGCATCGGTGCGGAGGCTCGTCGCATGAGCCTCGCCACAGATGCCGGCGACAAGCCGACGCTCTACAAGCGGATCCGCGCCGATATCGAGAAGCGCATTCTGACCGGCGAGTGGCCGCCCGGGCATCGCATCCCGTTCGAGCACGAACTGGTGGCGCGTTACGGCTGCTCGCGCATGACCGTGAACAAGGCGCTGTCGGAGCTCGCGCAAGCCGACCTGATCGAGCGGCGGCGACGTGCCGGCTCCTTCGTCCGCCGGCCGCAACACCAGTCCGCTGTGCTCAAGATCGCCGACATGCGCGCCGAGATCACCGCGCTCGGGCGCGATTACGGCTACGAGCTGATCGGCCGCAAGCTCCGCGCCGCGACTGCGGCCGACCGTGACCGCCTCGGTGTCAAGAAGGCCGGCAAGGTGGTCGCGATCACCTGCCGCCACAGCGCCGACAACGTGCCTTTCGCCGTCGAGGACAGGCTGATCGATCTCGCGTCGGTGCCGGATGCGGCGGCCGCAGATTTTTCGCGTGAGCCACCCGGCTCATGGCTGCTTCACCATGTTCCATGGACAGAGGCAGAGCATACGATCAGCGCTATCGTTGCGGACGATCGCACGGCCGAAGCGCTCGACATCGCCGTCGGCGCGCCCTGCCTCGTGATCGACCGCTATACCTGGCGCAGCGCGCGCACGATCACCGCCGTGCGGCTGCTCTATCCCGGTGACTCTCACCGCCTTGTCGCCCGATTCAAGGGAGGCTGAGAGGACGATGTCGGCACAAATCGTGCAACGTTTCGGGCAACGGTCCATGAGGACCGACCAAGATCAACAGGACGTCAATCCATCGATCGGCAAGAGGACGACAATCATGCGTAGTTCGAAAGTATTTGCGGCAGTCATTGCACTTGCGGTCTCCACCCCCGTGCTCGCCGACGACGTCAAGGTCGGCGTCGGCATCTCCGGATGGACCGGGTTCGCGCCGCTGACGCTGGCGAAGGAAGCCGGCATTTTCAAGAAGAACGGCCTCGACGTCACCATCAAGAAGATTCCGCAGAAGGATCGCCATCTCGCGATCGCGTCCGGCGACGTCCAGTGCGCGGCGACCACCGTGGAGACCTGGATCTCCTGGAACGCCAACGGCGTCGCGACCAAGCAGATCTTCCAGCTCGACAAGAGCTACGGCGCCGACGGCATGGCCGTGCGCAACGAGCTTGCCGCGATCAAGGATCTGAAGGGCAAGACGGTTGCTGCTTCCGCGCCCGGTACCTCGCCCTATTTCGCGCTGGCCTGGATGCTCAAGAAGAACGGCTTGTCGGTGAAGGACGTCACTGTCGTGAACCTCGAGCCGGCGGCGGCGGCACAGGCCTTTGTCTCCGGCCAGAACGATGCCGCGATGACCTATGAGCCGTATCTGTCGACGGTTCGTGCCGCCCCCGACAAGGGCAAGATCATCGCGACCACGCTCGACTATCCGATGGTCATGGACACGTTCGGCTGCACGCCGAAATTCCTCACCGAGAACCCGAAGGCCGCCAAGGCGCTCGCCGACAGCTATTTCGAGGCCCTCGACATGATCGCCAAGGACCAGGCCAAGGCCTACGAGATCATGGGTGCCGACGTGAAGCAGAGCGGCGAGGCGTTCGGCAACTCGGCAAAATATCTGCGCTGGCAGGACAAGGCCGCGAACCAGAAATTCTTCGCCGGCGATTTCCTGACCTTCAACAAGGAGGCCGCCGACCTCCTGCTCGAGATCGGGATCATCAAGGCCGCGCCGAAGGTCGAGGATCTCTTCGACGCCAGCTATATCAAGTAAATCTCCCAGGAGCCGCCGGCCCCGTCTCGCCGCGGGGCCGGCAAACTTGTTCACCGCCCGGATAGACAGTTTGATGCGTCCCCTCGATCCCGTGACGTCAAGGCAGCGCGTGGCTTACGGCCTTGCGTTCTTCGTGGTGTTCGTAGCCCTCTGGTCCTGGGCGACCTTCGGCGGCCATGTGTCGAAGGTGTTCCTCGCCAACCCGCTGACCATGGTGCAGGAAGGCGTCGATCTGATCATCAAACAGGGCTTCCTGTTCGACATCGGCATGACGATTTGGCGCGTCGTCGGCGGCTTCGTGCTGGCCGCAATCATCGCGGTGCCGTTCGGCGTGCTGATGGGCGCGTACAAGCCGGTCGAGGCCTTCCTCGAACCGTTCGTTTCCTTTGCGCGCTATTTGCCGGCCTCCGCCTTCATTCCCCTCCTGATCCTGTGGGCAGGCATCGGCGAGCTGCAGAAGCTGCTCGTCATCTTCATCGGCTCGGTGTTCCAGATCATCCTGATGATCGCGGTGACCGTCGGCACCACGCGGCGCGACCTGGTCGAGGCGGCCTATACGCTGGGAGCCAGCGACCGCGGCATCATCCGCCGCGTGCTGTTGCCCTCTTCCGCGCCGGAGATCGCCGAGATCCTGCGGCTGGTGCTGGGCTGGGCCTGGACCTATGTCATCGTCGCCGAACTGATCGGCTCCTCCTCCGGCATCGGCCACATGATCACCGACAGCCAGGCGCTGCTCAACACCGGCCAGATCATCTTCGGCATCATCGTGATCGGGCTGATCGGCCTCGTCTCGGACTTCCTGTTCAAGGCGTTCAACGCGTGGCTGTTTCCCTGGAGGCTCGCATGACGATCCTCAAGATCGAACAGGTCTCGCGAACTTTTCCCGCGCGCCACGGCAACGCGCCAACGAGGGCGCTGGAGCCGACCGACCTTGTGATCGGCAACAACGACTTCGTCACCATCCTCGGCCCTTCCGGCTGCGGCAAGTCCACGCTGCTTCGCATCGTCGCCGGCCTCGATCGCCCGACCGGCGGACGTGTGGTGCTCGACGGACGCGAGGTGACTGGCCCGGGCGCCGACCGCGGCATGGTGTTCCAGTCCTACACGCTGTTTCCCTGGCTGACGGTGCGCGAGAACATCGCCTTCGGCCTTCGCGAGCGCGGCGTGCCCGAGGTGGAGCGAAACAAGGTCGCCGATGCCTTCATCCGCCAGGTCGGTTTGTCCGGCTTTGAGAACCATTGGCCAAAGCAGCTCTCCGGCGGCATGCAGCAGCGCACCGCGATCGCGCGCGCGCTCGCCAATGATCCCAAGATCCTGCTGCTCGACGAGCCCTTCGGCGCGCTCGACAACCAGACGAGAGCCCTGATGCAGGAAATGCTGCTCGGGATCTGGGAGCGCGACCAGAAGACCGTGCTGTTCGTGACCCACGACATCGAGGAAGCGATCTTCCTCGGCAGCCGCGTCATCGTCATGAGCGCGCGTCCCGGCCGCATCAAGGCCGAGATCAATGTGGACCTGCCGCATCCGCGCTCCTACAAGATCAAGACCACGCCCGAATTTGTGCAGTTGAAGGAACGGCTGGTCGAGCAGATCCGCACCGAGGCGTTGAAGGTTGCCGAGCATGCCTAACACCTTTTCACGCGCAAACGGCGAGCGCGTTCTCGCCGATCTCAATGCGCTCCGTGCCATTGGCGCGTACAAGACCGGCGTGCACAAGCCGACCTTCTCCGAGCCGCACAAGCTTTCGCTGGATTGGCTGGTGCAGAAGCTGCCCGACGCAGGCCTCTCCGCCGCGATCGACGGCATCGGCAATGTCTTTGGCACCAGCGCAAAGTCGGGACCCAAGCTGCTCGCGGGATCGCACCTCGAAAGCCAGAACTACGCCGGCTGGCTCGACGGCCCGCTCGGGGTCGTCTACGCGCTCGAAGCGGCCCGCGTGCTCAATGCCGATCCCTCGCTCGAAGGCGCGGTCGAGGTTGCCGCCTGGTGCGACGAGGAAGGACACTTTGGACACTTTCTCGGTTCGCGCTCCTATGTCGGCCAATTGACCGAGACCGACATCGATGCCGCACGCGACCGCACCAGCGGCCGCACCATGCGGGCCGCACTTGCCGACATGGGGCTCGCAGGACGACCACGCATCGCCGCCGAGCCGGGCCGGCACGTCGGATATCTGGAAGCCCATATCGAGCAGGGCGACACGCTCGAAAGCGGTCGCCTTGCGATCGGCGTCGTCACCTCCATCGTCGGCATCTGGCAATACCAGATCAATTTCGTCGGTGAACAGAATCACGCCGGCACGACCCGCATGGCTGCACGGAAGGATGCCGGGCTGGCGCTGGCAAAGTTCTGCGTCGCGATCGACGAGCGTTTCCCCGAGAGCTGCGGCCTGCGCACGGTCTGGACCACCGGCCGCATCACGCTCGATCCGGGCGCACCGAGCATCATTCCGGGTGCGGCCGAAATGCTGTTCCAGATCCGCGACGACGATCCTTCCGTCGTCGCACGGCTGGAAGAACTGCTGCGGAGCATGGCGGACGAGGTCAGCGCGAACGGCCCCTGCACCGTCACCGTGGACAAACTGCGCACCGGTGCGCCGGCCATGATGAACGCGGGCATCCAGGACGCGATCGAAGCCGCGAGCAAGGCCCTGGCCGGCGGACGGTCCATCCGCATGCCCAGCGGCGCCGGCCACGACGCGCAGATGCTGGCGACAATCATGCCCGCGGGCATGCTGTTCGTACCGTCGATCGGCGGCATCAGTCATCACTGGACCGAGAACACCGCCGACGTCGACATCGTCACCGGCGCCCAGGTGTTTGTCGACGCTTGCCAGCGGATACTCGGCGGCTAGAACGATTACAGACACAGCTTCGCATCCTCGCGGCGTGTTTCGCCCGAGCTTTGCTTCGTCGCTTCACCCTCTTGTCCAAGAGGGCGCAGGGAAGGCCGGGTGCCGGCTGGCACCCGCGGTCCGCTGCGCGAAAAGCACACGCAGGAAAACCGCACAGCAGCATACAGGTGTAGCCAATCACTCGGCCTTCCCTGCGCGATGGTTGGACGGCTTATGCCGTGCTCTCCCGGGAGCCGAGTTCTCTTTGGCCTCCCTCGCCCCAACGAAAGTCACCGG
>NZ_JBHTFN010000070.1:32271-110063 GCF_042666195.1 Bradyrhizobium sp. GCM10028915 | reverse complement strand
GCGCCGGTTGACGCAGATGCCGCATTCGCCAGGGCTTGACCGTAGCAACGACGGCCAGGACCACACGGTTTTGCCGTACGCACGGCCCGCCATTTCGCCGCAGTATTCCCAGCCCTGTCGACGGAGCCGGAAACTTACAGACGAGACGAAGCCTAGCAGCGCCGCTCGTCGGCACGAAGCCTTGGGCTCACGGAGAGCAATCCGCCCTGCCCTTGGCCTCTCGCACCCGAACGCTGCCGCGTCCACCGCAAGCCCGGCTCGCGAACATGACGACCACAAGATCGCCCCTCAAGGATGAGCCGGGATGGCCAACACATACGCCGTTTCCGAATTTCGGTAAAGCGGAATATTTTCATCAGTGCGGCTTGACACCGGTGCGGGTCGGGCTGTCAAGGTGTTTCGCCCGACGGCGCAGCCCACCGGCGCGCCGAGATGCCGGTGACGAGCCAAAAGGCCTGGTGTCCGCTTGCGGCCGCCCCGGGGGCCGCCTGCGACAATCCGAGTCCGCCGCGGACATAAAGACGCGACAATTGCGGGGCTTGTCGATTGCCCCTGCCCTGATTCCCCCTTCCCGGAGTTCCCATGTCTTCTGCCGACAGGCCAGCGACACGCCTTGCGACCAGACTTGCCTTCCTCGTCGCGGGTTTCGGCATGGCGTGTTGGGCACCACTGGTGCCGTTCGCGAAGGCGCGGCTCGCCGTCGACGACGGCATCCTCGGACTGCTCCTGCTCAGCCTCGGCATCGGCTCGGTCGTCGCGATGCTTCTGACCGGCGTGCTGAGTGCGCGCTATGGCAGCAAGCCGATCATCATGGCGGGCGGGATCGGTCTTGCCCTGGTCCTGCCTCTGCTGACAATCGCGAACTCGCCCGCGATGCTGGCGCTGGCACTCCTCGCATTCGGCGCCGCGCTCGGCTCCATCGATGTCGCCATGAACATCCACGCGGTTGAGGTGGAGCGCGCCGCGGGACGTCCGCTGATGTCCGGCTTCCACGCGCTGTTCAGTATCGGCGGCTTCGCCGGGGCCGCGCTCATGACCGCACTGCTCTCGCTGCAACTCGGCGCGCTCGCTTGCACGCTGATCTGCTCCGTCCTGATGCTGATCGCGATGCTTGGGGCCTGGCCGCGGCTGCTTCGCTCCGTGCAGGTGCAGGAAGGACCGCTGTTCGTGCTGCCGCATGGCGCCGTGCTCCTGCTCGCGCTGCTTTGCGCCATCACCTTCCTCGTCGAAGGCGCGATGCTCGATTGGGGCGCGTTGCTCGTCATCGGCGCGGGTCTCGTTTCCGAAGCGCAAGGCGGGATCGGCTACATCGTGTTCTCGGTCGCGATGACGATTGGGCGGCTCGGCGGCGACGCCGTCGTCGCGCGCATCGGAGACCGCACGACATTGTTCTGGGGCAGCCTGATTGCGATCGCGGGTTTCGTGGTCCTGCTCACCGCTCCCGTCGTGGCGGTCGCCATAGGCGGCTTCCTACTCATCGGCCTCGGCGCATCCAACCTCGTGCCGGTGCTGTTCCGCCGAGCGGCGAGGCAGAAGGTGATGCCAACGGGCCTCGCCGTCGCGGCGATCACGACCGCCGGCTACGCCGGCGTTCTCGTGGGCCCCGCCGGTGTCGGCTTCATCGCACGTCTTGGCGGATTGCCGGTGGCGTTCTGGCTCCTGACCGCGCTGATGGGCCTCGTCACGCTGACGGCGCGCATTGTCACGCGCGCCGATGCCTGAGCGGCTTCACAAATTGATCAGCCCGATCGATTTGATCAGGGGCGCGAGGCTTGCGGATGTGGCCTCGACGATGCGCTGGAATTTGTCCGGGCTTGAATCGTTGTCCGGCTCCATGCCCTGGGCGCGATAGCTCGCCAGAAGCGCCCTATCGGCCATGGCGAGCCGCGTCGCCTGCGCGATCCGGTCGATGATCGCATCGTCGGTGTCCTTGGGTGCGAACAGACCGAACCATCCCTCATACCGGATGCCGGGCATGCCGGATTCGACGGCGGTCGGGATCTCCGGCGCGCCGCTCAGCCGCGTTTCGGTGGTGACCGCAAGCAGCCTGACTCTTCCCGCTTGGGCCAGCTGCTGCAATTGAACGGACATGACGGCAATGACGAGCGATATCTGGCCGCTGACGAGGTCGTTGGTCGCCTGCGCGATGCCGCGATAGGGCACGTGGACGATGTCCAGCGCGCCGGCCTGCTGCTTGAAGGATTCGCCGACCAGATGGTTTCCGGTGGCGATCCCCGGCGTGCCATAGGACAGCTTTCCTGGATTGGCTTTCGCATAGGTGATCAACTCGCGCAGGTTTGCGGCAGGCACCGAAGGATTGACGGCGAAAACCAGCGCGCTGTTGATCAGCCGGTAGATGGCGCGGAAATCGCCAACGGAATATCCGGGATTTGCCGCCGTCATGGGAATGATGACCTGCGTGCTGCCGTTGCCGAGCAGCAGCGAATAGCCGTCGGGCTCCTCGCGCGCGACCGCCGCGGTCCCGATGGCGCCGCCCGCGCCGCCGATATATTCGACGAAGGTCGGCCCGAGCAGCGACGGCATCCTGTCCACCCAGGGGCGCGCGATCTGGTCACCCGATCCGCCGGCTCCGTAGGGAATCACCAGGCGAATGGGACGAGACGGATAGTCGGCGGCTTGTCCGTTGCGGGGAAGCGCGGCGAGCGCCGCTGCGCCCGACAACGCGTGCACCAATTGTCGCCGCGTGAAAGAGGCCATGCTGGAAATTCCGGAAGTCGGCAGTCAATGTGGTGGCGGGACCGGCTCCCGGACCATGCCATCGCAGCAATCCGGCATCACAGTCAATGCTCCATCCGGCCGTGCCCCGGCGTCATCGCATTGTCATGTCGGCCTAACTCTTTATTTCACAAGCATTATTTCGGCGAGCCATCCGTCCGCGCAGTGCTGTGAGCCCTGCCCACTGCTTTCGACCGGTTTACTGTACGCCTCGTTCTGTTAGATCAGAAAGTAATACCTTTTGACTCCCTTCGAGGGGGCGATGGCGCGTGCCAGATCGTAGCGAAGATTCGGCCATTTCCTTTGGGCCATTTCGACTGTTTCCGAAGTCCCGGCTCTTGGAGAAGGAGGGCTCGCCGCTTCATGTCGGCGGCCGCGCGCTCGACATTCTCATCTTCCTTGCCGGACGCCCCGGAGAAGTGGTCGACAAGAGAGAGCTGGTCAAGCGCATCTGGGCCGGCGTCAATGTCGACGAGGGTAGCCTGCGCTTCCATGTCGCAGCGCTACGCAAGGCGCTCGGCGACACCGGCAAGTCGGCGCGTTACGTCGTCAACGTGCCCGGCCGCGGCTATTGCTTTGTCGCCTCGTTCGCTCAAGCAGCTCCTCCGGCCGCCCCGCTCCCGGCCGAAAGCGCCCCTCCCCGCTCCTTGCCCGCTCAGCTCACCAGGATGGTCGGCCGGGAAGATGTCATCGAGAAGATCTCGAACGGACTTTCGCTCTATCGCTTCATGACCGTCGTCGGCCCGGGCGGCATCGGCAAGACCTCGGTCGCCGTCACCGTCGGGCATCGCCGCTCCCAGGATTTCGGCGGGCGAGTCTTCTTTGTCGATTTCGGTCCGCTGAGGGATGCCAGTCACATCGCGACCACCATTGCTTCGGCGCTCGGACTGACCATCAGCGCGGAGGATCCGACGCCGGCCCTGCTGACGTTTCTGAAGACCGACCCGGCCCTGCTGATCTTCGACGGTTGCGAACATGTGCTGGATCATTTGGCGCCGCTGGTCGAGCGCATCGTTCGCGAAGCACCGCAGCTTCGTGTTCTCGCAACCAGCCGCGAGTCGTTCCGGAGCGAAGGCGAGCGAATTTTCCGGCTGTTCCCGCTGGACTGTCCGCCCGAGCGCGAAGGGCTTGCTGTCGACGAGGTCCTTGCCTACCCTGCGGCTCAGCTCTTTGTGGAGCGCATTGCGCAGAGCTCGGGCCCGTTCCAGCTCAGCGCGGAAGAGGCCCCCCTCGTCGCGAGCATCTGCCGGCGCCTCGACGGCATCGCGCTGGCAATCGAGCTCGCGGCGGGCCGCGTCAATGCTTACGGCATCGCCGGCACGGCATCCCTGCTCGACAGCCGCTTTTCGCTGCAATGGCGCGGCCGACGCACCGCCGTGCCGCGGCACCAGACACTCGCTGCGGCGCTCGACTGGAGCTACGACCTTCTGCCTGCCGCGGAGAGCGCCACGCTGCGACGCCTGTCGGTCTTCGCCGGGCCTTTCGCGCCGGAGGCGGCTGCGGCGGTCGGGTCGGGTGACGGCCTCAACGCATCCGAGACCCTCGAAGCAATCGACAGCCTGGTGACCAAGTCTCTGATTTCGCCGTCCGGCTCGCGGACGCTGCGCTATCGGCTGCTCGACACCACGCGCACCTATGCATACGGAAAACTCAACGAGCTCGGCGAAGCCGGGCAGTTCGCGCGGCGTCATGCCGAGCATTTTCGCGATTTATTCCAGCGCGCCGAGGCCGATATTTCGACGCCGCTGCCCGAATGGCTGAGCATGTATGGCGCGGAGCTGGACAATGTGCGCGCGGCGTTGGACTGGGCCTTCGGGCCCGACGGCGAGCCGAAACTCGGGATCGCGCTGACGTCGGCCGCAGTCACGCTGTGGGTGCGTCTTTCGCTGTTCGCGGAATGCCGTGAGCGCAGCAGAACGGCGCTCGCGGCGCTCGGAGACACCGCCGACGACGACCGCATCCGCATGCAGCTGCTGTCGGCGCTCGGATGGTCGCTGATGTATGGCGAGGGCCGCGCGCGCGAGGCGCGGCCGATCCTCGAGACGACCCTCGAGCTGGCTGACAGGCTCGACGACAAGGATTTCCGGCTGCGCGCGCTCTGGGGCTTGTGCATCGACCAGTTCAATAACGGACAGTTCGGCAAGGCCCGTGCGCTCGCCGATCGCTTTGCGAACGCAGCCGCGAACTCGCCCGACAGGACCGATGTCATGCTGGGCGACCGGCTGATGGCCGTCGCGCTGCATTATCTCGGGGATCAGAACGAGGCTCGGCTGCGCATCGACCGGGTCAATGCATCGTTGCATGTGTTGGCGGAGAAGCCGAAAATCTTCCCGCTCGATCTGAGAATATCGACGCAATATTTTCGAGCTCGCATCCTGTGGCTTCAGGGTCTGGCCGATCAGGCTCAGGCCCTCACCGCCAGAAACATCGAGGAAGGCCGCGCCAACGGCCACGCGCTGACATTCTGCAGCGTGCTCGGACAAGCCGCCTGCCCGATCGCCTTCTGGTCCGGCGATTTCGACGCCGCCGAGCGTCACGGCATCGAGCTGCTCGAACACACCGAGCGCCACGCCATCCGGCTGTGGGGCCTGTGGGCACGGGCCTTCAACGCCGCAGTCATGGTCAGGCGCGGCGACGTCACGACCGGCCTGCCGCTGCTGCGCGAGGAGCTCAATCGCGCCGGCGATGCGCGCTTCCTGCCGCGCTTTCTGCCCTTGCTCGGCGAGCTCGCCGCGTGTTCCGGAGAGGCCGACCAGGTCGGTCGCGGGCTCGACGTGATCGAGGATGTCCTGACCCGCTGCAACGACCGGCAGGAGCTCTGGTATCTGCCGGAGCTGATCCGCATCAAGGGAGAGTTGATGCTCAGGAACGCCCGGCATTCAGAGGATGCCGAGGCGCGCTTTCGCGAGGCCATGGACATTGCCGTCCAGCAAGGCGCCCGTTTCTGGGAGCTGCGAAGCGCGGTCAGCCTGGCGCGGTACATGATCGGGGCCGGCCAGAGCGCGGAGGCCTTGGCAATTCTGCAACGCGCATGCGGGCCGTTCACCGAGGGCGCCGGCATTACCGAGATCCGCAGCGCCCACGATCTGATCGAGCAGCTCCGGGCTTGACGAGTCGGCTGACCGGCGCCGATTCATCCGGCCCGCGGAATGAATCCGGGCACGCCGGTCTCGACGACCGTGTTGAACCTGATGTTTGTCGTAATCTGGTCCCTCATCTCTCGCATGGCGTCTTCGGGCAAGGCCGAAATATCGAAGTTTTCCTGGATGCGCCGGGAATTGGTCGAAGTCGTCAGGAAAGCGGTGCCGCGCTGGAGGGCCCACGCCAGCGCAATTTGAGCCGGCGTCCTGTGCAAGCGCTCCGCGATGGCAGTGATCACCGGATCGGCTAGCACGTTCGGCTTCATGGCGTGTCCCAGCGCTGCAAACGCCTGCAAGACAATCCCGTGCTCTCGACAGAAGTCGAGCAGGTCCCATTCGGGAAGATACGGATGCGATTCGACTTGCACCATGGCGGGCCTGATCCGCGCGATCGAAACGATCTCGCGCAGCTTGTCCAGGGTGATGTCCGACAGACCGATCGACTTGCAGTGCCCCTCGTCGACGAGGCGCTCCAGCGCCCCCCATGTCTCCGCCAGCGTAACCCCTGAATCATAGATGACCCGACCGTGCTCATCCCTCGGGTCCTGCTCGTCGCCGGGTTGAAAGGCAAAGGGCGTATGGATGATGTAGCAATCGATCTCGTCGAGTTGCAGCCGCCGGCGACTGCCGTCGAAGGCAGGCCTGACCCGTTCCGGCCGATGATTGGTGTTCCATAGCTTCGTCGTAACGAACAGGTCCTTGCGCTGAAGCGTCCCCGCCTTGAATGCCTCCCGCAGCGCATCGCCGACCGCCTCTTCGTTGCGATAGCGCTCCGCGCAATCAAGATGTCGAAATCCGGCCTCCAATGCAGCCTTGGTGGCCCGCCTGGTCACGAGCGGATCCGGAATGAGCGTGCCAAATCCCACCGCGGGAATCGTCCCGGATTGATGAGTTGGAATTCTCGTATAACGAAGCGAATCCGACGTTGTCATGCTGATGCTCCTTTGTTTGCCCTCAGCTCCCTCAAAAGTAAGGGACGAGGTGTTCGAAATTGACGATGCGATGTCATTCCATGACTCCAGGCGTTAACCGGTAGGCCGCGGCTTACGGAGAAAAAACACGAGCGGAATCATGGCGAGCATGGCGAACATCAGGATCTCGAACTGGTCGATGACCGCGACGGTCGCCGCCTGACGCGTGACCATGCCGTTGAGGGCCGCAAGACCCGGCTTGCCGACCGAGCCCCCGACGTAAGCGGCGACACGATAGGGCGTGAGGTTCTTTGCGAGTGCGACATGCACAGCCTGCGTGTTGGCGTAGAAGAAGAGCTGGACGACCGCGATGCCAATTGTGCTGCCATAGAGGCGCGACAGGTTGATCAGCGCGCTGCCTTCCGGGCGGAGCTTCGGATCGAGCGTGCCGAACGCGGCCCTGGCGAGCGCGGGCAGCAACATGCCGAGACCCGCTCCCTGGAGCAGGCCGGCCTCGACGACCGGCCGCCAATCCATCGCCGGTGAATAGCCAAGCATCAGCCAGTTGGCATAGACCACCAGCGTCATTCCACCCACGAGGAACGGCCGGTAGTCGATCTGCGCCGGGACCAGGCTCGTCAGCACCAGCGCCCCCACCAGCGCGACGCCGCGAGGAACGGTCATGTATCCGGTGGTGTCGACGGGGTAGTTGAGCAATTCCTCCAGCATCGGGGACGTCAAGGCCAGGGTCGGCAGCAGCACGAAGCCAAGCGCGAAGGAGATGACCGTCGAGAGCACGAGATTGCGGTCCCTGAACAGCGCCGTGCGCAGAAAATGCTCCTTTGTCGTCATGACGTGCACGATGAAGAGGTAGAATCCGAGCACGGAGGCGCCCGCCTCGATCCAGATTTCCGTCGAGGCAAACCATTCGAGGCGCTCCCCGCGGTCAAGCAACATCTGCAACCCGATCATGCCGACGGAGAACGTCGTCAGACCGAAGAAGTCGAAGGACTGGCTCCGCTCCGCCCGCTTCTCGCCGAGCAGCCGAGCCATCGTCAGGAAAATGAAGCCCGTCATCGGCAGGCTGACATAGAAGATGGCGTGCCAGCCGTAATATTCGCTGAGCCAGCCGCCAATGGCCGGGCCGCTGCTGATGCCAAGCAGGGAGCAGACCGTCCAGGCCAGGCTCATGCGCGCATGTCGCGCCGGCGACGTCACCTCGAGCAGGATCGCCAGCGAGAGCGGCGCCAGCGGTCCGCTCGCCGCGCCCTGGAGGATTCGCGCCAGCACGAACTGAATCGACGTCGTCGCCAGCGTGTCGAGGGCGAGACCCAACACGAAGATCGTGACGGCGGCCTGATAGACAACTTTGCGGCCGTAGCGTCCCGCCAGCCATTGCGTGATCGACATGGTCACGGCGCTCGCCGCGATATACGAGGAAAACACCCAGCCGACCTCGTCATTGGCCATTGAGAGCGTCGCCTGAAGATGAGGTAGCGCCGCGTTCGGTATCGAAATGTTGACGGCCTGCATGTAGGTCGCCATGAGGGCGGCCGCGGCGATCGCGTGATGACCGCCGGGCGACGTGGTCGATGGGAGGGGCGTACTCATTTAGCCTCCGTCGCGAGCGCCGGTTGGAGCAGATGCGCCCAGGTGCGACGATAGCCGGTATCAATCCGCGCCGTCACGCTGATGCCCGAGAACAACGGCCGGTTTGGATCGAGATCGTCGAGTTCCAGGCGCACCGGCAATCGCTGGACGACCTTGACCCAGTTTCCCGTCGCGTTCTCGGGCGGCAGGAGCGAGAAGTCCGAGCCGGTCCCCGGACTCATGCTGACGATGCGCGCCTTGAACTTGCGATCGGGATAGGCATCGACGTCGATCGTCGCCTCCTGGCCCGGGCGCATATGATTGAGACCGGTCTCGCGAAAATTCGCCTCGACCCAGACGTGCCGGCTCGACAGCAGCGAGAACGTGGCCGCGCCGGCATTGACGAAGCCGCCGATCTGCAGATCGTCCACCTTCGTCACGATGCCGTCGTCCGGCGCCGTCACGGTGGCGTAGGAGAGATCCAGCCGCGCACGGTCGAGCTGTGCCCTGGCCGCGCGAACGGTCGGATGGCGATCGATGTCGATATCGGCATCACCATTGAGGGCGACGATCGTGTTGGCGATCTGCTGTTCGATCGACACCATGCGGTGGCGAGCGACCTTCATGTCCGTCTCGGCCCGCTCGTAGACCGCGCGTGGCGTGAAGTCGGAGGCAACCAGCATCTTCTTGCGGTCGAATTCGCGCTCGTCGAAGGTAGCCGTCTCTTTGGCCGACTGCAGCTCGGCCTGCTGCTGACGATGGGTCGCCTTGAGGGATTCGATCTGGAGCCGCGCACTGCCGAGACGCGCCTCGGCCTGGTCGACGGCAATTTGATAAGGCTCCGGGTCGATGCGAAATAGCACCTGCCCCCGCCGGACGCGCTCGTTGTCGCGCACGGCGATCTCGACCGCCTGGCCGGAAACGCGCGCATTGATGGTCACCTTGGCGGCGCGAACGAATGCGTCGTCGGTCGAGACATATTGCTCCTGCGCCAGATAGATGAAGGCGCCGACCACGGCCACCGCCATCGGCAGGGCGAGCATCAGCAGCCGTCGCAGCCGCTTGCCGAGCCCTGCCCCGAACCATTGCGCGGCAGCCTCGCTCGGGCGGAAGCTGTTGCGATCGCCGAGCCTACCGGCGATTGGCGCTAAATCGAAACGCATCGGAATACCCTCGGGTTCAATCTATTTAATAACGCTCGTTACAAATATTGCACTCCGACGCGGCGATCAAGTCCGCGACCTTGATTTTTATAACGATCCATACAAATATACGTGTGGAACATGGCAACCGGAGTTCTGGCGATATGGCACGGAAAAAGAGCGAAACGAGCCCGGCGCGCCGGGGACGGCCACCGGCCTACGACGCAGAGACGGCCTTGAAGCGGGCGACAGAAACGTTCTGGCGGACGGGCTATTCCGGTACCTCCCTGGACAAGGTCGCTGCCGCGACCGGGATGAGTCCGCCGAGCCTCTACGCGGTGTTCGGCAACAAGCACGCGCTCTATCTCGAGGCGCTCGCGCGCTATTGGGAGATCAGCCTTGCCGCGACGCGTGAGGCTCTCGCGGGGGACCATCCCTTGGACGAAGCGCTGATGCTGGCCTATGACGCAGCGCTGTCGATCTACTTTTCCGGCAAGGGAGCCGCGCGCGGCTGCTTTGTGGTGGGGACGGCGGTGACGGAAGTCGCCGAAGATGCCGCGATCCGGAGCAGCGTTGCGGCGGGATTGCGCACGATAGATGCCGATTTCGAAGCCCGCTTCCGGCTCGCGCAGGACAAGGGCGAACTGAAGCGCGACGCCGATCCGGCAGCGCTTGCCATTCTCGCTTCAGCCACGATGCACACCATCGCCATTCGCGCCCGTGCCGGCGCCCGCCGCTCCGAGCTGAGGGAGATGGCCCGAAAAGCGGTCGATGTGATCTGCGGATCCCGGCGATGATCTCGCGGATCTCGGGCATGGCTCTCCCCGGCAATAACGACGACCAGCTTTAGCCTGCCGCTGCAGCCCCGCGCCGCGGCAGCTTCCAGTCGGGACGGATGAAGTGGCAGGTGTACCCGTCCGGATAGCGCTCGAGGTAATCCTGATGCTCCGGCTCGGCTTCCCAGAACTCGCCCGCGGGCGCGACCTCGGTCACGACCTTGCCAGGCCAGAGACCGGACGCCTCGACGTCTGCAATCGTATCCCTGGCGACCCGCTTCTGCTCGTCGCTGGTATAGAAGATCGCCGAGCGATAGCTCGTGCCCAAATCATTACCCTGGCGGTTGAGCGTGGTCGGATCGTGGATCTGGAAGAAGAACTCCAGCATGGTCCGAAAGCTGGTCTTGGCGGGATCGAAGGTGATCTCGATCGCTTCGGCATGACCTTCATGGTTGCGGTAGGTGGCATTCTTCACCGCGCCGCCGGTATAGCCGACGCGGGTGGAGACCACGCCCGGTTGCTTGCGGATCAGATCCTGCATGCCCCAGAAGCAGCCTCCGGCCAAAATTGCGCGTTCCGTTGTCATATCTCCACTCCCAATTGATCGGTCTGTCCGTTCTGAACCCGTCGCATCCTATGCTTTCGGCGGCCCAGTCGAAAGCCGGGCATTTGCCCATCCGGTTCCTCTCGTGGAGGCCAAAGCTTCGACGACCTCAGCTTCCCCAAGCAGAACCAGATGGACATAAATTGAGCGCGCCTTACGTCAGCTTCGCGTCGAGCGTGATTGCGGCGTTGAGCACCTTCGACACCGGACAGTTCTTCTCGGCCTCGCCCGCGATCTTGGCGAAACCAGCGTCGTCGAGGTTCGGCACCTTGGCACGTAGCGTCAGCGCCGATTTGCTGATCTTGAAGCCTTTGCCTTCCGGCTCGAGGCTGACCGCAGCTTCAGTCGTGAGCTCGTCCGGCGTGAAGCCGGCGAGTTGCAGGCCGAAGGCCAGCGCCATAGTGAAGCAGCCGGCATGGGCCGCAGCGATCAATTCCTCGGGATTGGTGCCCTTCTCGTTCTCAAAGCGGGTCTTGAACGAATAAGGCGTCGCGGCGAGCACGCCGGATTCGCTCGATAACTGACCAGTGCCATCGCGACCGGTGCCTTTCCAGACTGCTGTTGCCTTGCGGATCATCTCAATTCTCCTGGTTGATTTTTTTAGCACCGGCACTCGGTACGGTACGAAAGCGACATTGGCACGACCGCCTGTCGCCGTTCCAACCGGCCGAGCGCCGCAGCAGTTCCGCTAGCTACCGATCTGTCCGACATGGAAGCCGAGCCGGTTCTCGACATCACCGGCGCGGTGGAAGCCGCGCGACATCAGCGCCTTGATGCGGCTCTGGCTTGCCGGGCGGCTGAGCGAGGCCAGGAACGCGTCCCATTCCGGCTTGATCTCGATATCCGGTGGCAGGCTCGCAACGTCGACGAGGCGCTTGGTCTCGGCAATCGCCTCCTTGTCGAAGGACGCGATGCGCATGGCCAGCGCCTCGACGAAGCCATCGAGCTCGGCATCCGGCAACGAGCGGTTCACATAGCCGTAACGTTCGGCGAGATCGCCGTGGATATCGTCGGCGCCAAGCAGAACCTCGAGCGCGCGGCCGCGGCCCATCAGGCGCGGCAACCGCGCCATCGGGCCGCCGCCGGGCACCAGGCCCGCACCGACCTCCCATTGCGACAGGACCGCCTTTTCGCGGCTGGCAAAGCGCATATCACTTGCCAGCGCCAGTTCGCTGCCGACGCCGGTCGCACGGCCCCTAATCGAGGCAATCGAAACCACCGGCGCGCGGCTGAGACGCACCAGCATGTCGGGCAGTGCCTGCAGGCCCGTCGGCCCCGGCGGGATACGAAGCGAATCCTCCAGCGGCGCGAGGAAGTCGTAATGCGTGATGAAGAAGCCTTCGACGGCGCTGTCGAACACCACGACCTTCACCTCAGGATCGGTCTCGATCGCCTTGACGACGTCATCAAGAAGCGGAAGCTGCTTGGGGCCGAAGATATTGACTGGGGGCATGTCGAAGGTGACACGCCAATACGACGGCAGCCGACGTTCCAGGCGGATTTGGTCGGTCGTGAAGGTGCGTTCGGGGCGGTTCATGATTGGATTCCTGGTCTGTGGGGAAAGAAGGGAACGCGCGGAAGTGCGCGTCCCCGCAGGTCTCAGATCGACTGACGCAGCGGTCGGAAGGCGGTGCGCATTTCCGCGCAGAACAACGCGGGCTGCTCCCAGGCGGCGAAATGGCCGCCCTTGTCGAGACGGTTGTAGTGCATCAGCCTCGGATAGGCCTTCTCGGTCCAGCTGCGCGGCGCAGCGTAGATCTCGTCCGGGAAGACGCTGACGGCGACCGGGATCTTGATGTGCTTGGGCTCGAAGAACACCAGCTTGTTCTCCCAGTACAGCCGCGCCGACGACACCGCGGTGTTGGTGAGCCAGTAGAGCGCGATGTTGTCGACCACGTCGTCGCGCGACAGCCCTTCCGTCTTGCCGTCGAACACCCGGGCGATCATTGCGGCGCTGCGCGCATCATGGTCGAGCATCCAGGACGCGAGGCCCGCCGGCGAATCCACCAGGCCATAGAGTGTCTGCGGCCGGTTGGACATCTCGATCGCGTAGCCGAGACCGTGCTTGTAGAAGTCCTCGAGCTGATCGTAAGCGTAGCGCTCGTCGGCCGAGAGGTTCGACGGCCGCGATCCGCCGGGCTGAAGCGCCTTGGCGATGTCGTCAGGAACGGTCGCGGGCATGTTGGTGTGGATGCCGAGCAGTTCCGGCGGCGCGATCACTGCCATCTGCTCCGTCACGGCATTGCCCCAATCGCCGCCTTGCGCGACATAGCGGTTGTAGCCGAGCCGCTTCATCAGCACGATCCAGGCACGCGCGACGCGCTGGGGATCCCAGCCCAGCTCCGCCGGCTTGCCGGAGAAACCGTGGCCTGGGAGCGAAGGGATCACGAGATCAAAAGCGTCCGCCGCCGTCGCGCCGTGTGCGGCGGGATCGGTGAGCGGGCCGACGATCTTCATCTGCTCGATGATCGAACCGGGCCAGCCATGCGTGACGATCATCGGCAAGGCATTCCCGTGCCTGGAGCGGACGTGAATGAAATGGATGTCGACGCCGTCGATCTCGGTGACGAATTGCGGCAAGGCATTCAGCCGCGCCTCCATCTTGCGCCAGTCGTAGTCGTTCTGCCAGTAGCTCACGAGCTGCTGCACCGTCGTCAGTTGCACGCCCTGCGATTGATCGGCAACGATCTCACGATCAGGCCAGCGCGTCGCGGCGAGACGGCGACGGAGATCGAGCAGATCCTGCTCGGGCACGCTGACGTGGAACGGGCGAACCGCCCCACTCACGCCGGCCTTCGCGGAGTGCAGCGGCAGCAGGCTCGATACGCTTGCGGCAACCGCGGCCATCGCGGCCTGGCTCAGCAGTTGACGGCGGTTCGGATTGAGAATGTCGGTGCGTGCTTGCGTGGTCATGTTCGATCTCCCTGGCTTTGTCGGTGACGCTGACCGAATTCGACATCAACGCCTCGGTTCGTCATGCCGAGAGATTGGCGCAGGCCCTGGCAATTTGCTCGTTATGGGTTGTTAGACCGCGTTAGCCGTTGCGAGCCGCGCGACACCGAGGAGAGCGATCGTCGACTCGCGACGCGCGCCGCCAAAACAACACGGCGCGCGATGAGCTCAGTCATCGCGCGCCGTGTCGGCTTGCATCAGTCGAAGAATCCGTGCTGCCCAGCTCAGGATGGCAGCGGCTGGCCCGCCTGTTCGCGGACGATGTAATCGGCGTACCAATCGGCCCAGTTCTCGTCGTGCCCGCCGGTCCGCTTTTCGTGCTCGCCATGGGCCGCCGCCGCGCGGCGCAGTGCTGCGGCCAGCGCAGCCTGCGAAGCGAATGTCGTGCCGTCGCCCGCGATCCGTCCCGGCAATCGCGTCGTGACCTCCTGGAACAACCAGCCATTGCCGTCGGGATCGCTGAACGACGCATATGAGCCGTAGCTGCCGCCCTTCGGGTCAGCACCGCTCACCCGAACGCTGCCGGAGAGATAAGGCTCGTCGGTCCCCGCGTGAACATCGCCGGCACCGTGGAATGGAGCGCTGACCTCGACGCCGCGGTCGAGCAGATCCGTTCGCGCCGCCTCCAGATCGGAGACGATCAGGTACAAGCCTCGCGCCGAGCCCGGCGCTGCCGCCGTCACGTTCCTGCCGAAGATCACCGAGCAGGCCGAACCCGGCGGCGTGAACTGGATCACGCGCCAGTCATCGCCGGAGGCAAAATCGGCATCCAGTCGCCAACCGAGACGCGCGTAGAAGGCCTTAGCGCGATCGACATCGGACACCGGGATCACGATCACCTCGAGCCGCTGATCGACGCTAGGCGATGTCGAAGGCGTCTTCGTAGACTTGTTGGAAGACTTGTTGGAAGGCTTATTGGAAAGCTTGGCCGCGGCGTCGCGGTCGATTTCGTTAGTGGCCATGTCGAACTCCCTGGGTTGGATTTAAGACGAGCTTCAAGCAGCTGCGATCGGCATCACGATGGTTACACGTGTGCCGTCTTCTCCCGCCTCGCCGTGGAGCCGTGCGTGAATGCTGCGTGCGAGTCCTTCGAGAATCCGGCTGCCTGTGCCCTGAAGCGGCCCGGTCGCGCCGATCCCGTTGTCTATTACCGTGCAGAACCAGGCGCCGTCGCGATTGGCCATCTCGATGCGGATCAGTGCATCATTCCTGTTCAGGAAGGCATGCTTGGCCGCATTCGTCACCAGCTCCGTCAGCATCAGCGCGAGCCGGTGGCATTGCGACGCCGGCAGCGTGCCGCTTTCGATCGCCGCCTCGCAGCGGATGCCCGCGGGCTCCAGCACGGCCTCGGAAATCGCTCCGCACAGGTTTTCGAAGAAGGACGCCACGGGGATCGCCGTATGGTCGTCATTGTCGGACAAGAGTTGATAGAGCCTGCCGAAGGCGACGATGCGCCGCTCGAGCCGGTCCGCTGCAAGCGACACGTCCCTGGTACCCGTTCGGGTGAAATCGCGGCGGACTGACGCACCCAGTATCGTCAGCGTGTTCTTCATCCGATGGTGGGATTCCCGCAGCACGAGCTCCCAGTCACGCGACTGATCGTCTAAACTGGCCACAAATTGAGATCGAACGACGTCGTCATTCGGCCGAGCATTGATACCGGACATCGTAGTCTCCCCGTTGGAATTAACGCCAAACTCGGAACGGATACTGGATGCAGTTCGCGCGCATTGCTCGTTAGTCGTTGCAAGATTTTGTTATGATGGAGGTCTGACGACCGGGAAAAAGCACGCTGCCGGGTTGTCCCGATCGCTTCGCAAGATGCTCGCGTTTGAGTACAATTTACGACGGATTGCCGCGCGCGACGGCCAATTGCCGGCACTCTCCACGCGATTTCGCCACTTTCGACCAGTTTACTCAGGGTTCCCTTCTGCTAGATCAAAGTGCAGAGTTCAGCTCTCACTGGAATGATTGGCCCGTGCCGGACACTAACGACCAGGATTCGGCCATTGCTTTCGGGCCATTCCGGCTGTTCGCAAAGACGCGGCTGCTCGAGAAGGACGGCGCCCCGGTTCACCTCGGCGGCCGTGCGCTCGACATCCTCGTTTTTCTCGCCGAGCGCGCCGGCGAGGTCGTGGACAAGCGTGAGTTGATCCGGCGGGTCTGGGCCGACGTGAATGTGGACGAAGGCAGCCTGCGCTTTCACATCACGACGCTGCGCAAGGCTTTGGGCGACCCGGGCGAAGGGTCCCGCTACGTCGTCAACGTCCCCGGACGAGGTTATTGCTTCACGGCGGCGCTGCTCCGGGCTGCCCCTTCGGAGAACCGGACCAGCCTGCCCGTTGCTTCTCCGCGCTCGTTGCCCTCGCCGCTGGCAAAGATGATCGGGCGGGACGATGCGGTCCAGAGAATTTCCGCCGAGCTCGTTTTGCATCGCTTCGTCACGATCGTCGGTCCCGGCGGGATCGGCAAGACCTCGGTCGCACTGGCCGTGGCGCATGGCGAGCTCCCGGCCTTCGACGGCCAGGTGTGTTTTGTCGATTTTGGCGCGCTGAGGGAGACCCGGCTCGTTGCGGGAACGATCGCGGCCGCGCTGGGCCTGACAGTCAATTCCGACGATCCGGTGCCGGGGTTGCTGACGTTCCTGCGCAACCGGCGGATGCTGATGGTCTTCGACAGTTGCGAGCACATCCTCGACGATCTCGCCCCTCTGGCCGAGCGCATCGTCCGGGAAGCGGGTGAGCTGCATATTCTCGCCACCAGCCGCGAATCCTTCCGCGCCGAAGGTGAGCGTGTCCATCGGCTGTTTCCACTGGATTGCCCGCCACAGCGCGACGGACTCGGCATCGCCGACATCCTTGCCTATCCCGCAACTCAGCTTTTTGTGGAACGCATTGCAGAGAGCCTGAGCGAATTCGAGCTCAGCGAGGAGGATGCGCCGCTTGTGGCCGACATCTGCCGTCGATTGGACGGCATCGCGCTCGCGATCGAGCTCGCGGCCGGGCGTGTGAACGCCTATGGCATTGCCGGCACCGCCTCGCTGCTCGACAGCCGTTTCTCCCTGCTATGGCGCGGCCGGCGCACCGCTGTCCCGCGACACCACACCCTGAGTGCGGCGCTCGCCTGGAGCTATGATTTGCTGCCGGCAACCGAAAGCGCAACGCTGCGCGGATTGTCGGCCTTCGTCGGGCCGTTCACGCTGGAAGCCGCGCTTGCGGTCGCATCCTGTCAGGGCATCGGCGAGGCAGAAGCCGCCGAGGCGATCTCCAACCTGCTTTCCAAATCGCTGATCGCGACCTCGCCTGCGGAGCGGCGGCTGCGCTATCGCCTGCTGGATACGACGCGTGCCTTCGTCGCGGAGAAGCTCGTCGAGAACGGCGAAGCTGACCGCGTCGCACGTGCCCACGCCGAATATTTCCGCGATTTCCTGCGTGACATCGCTCTCAAATCCACGGGCATGCAGAGCGCCGGAGGTTTTCTTCCCTATGCCGACCACCTGCCCAATGTCCGGGCCGCGCTGACCTGGAGCTTTTCGGACGGCGGGGACCGAACGATCGGCGTGGATCTGGCGGCGTCGGCAGCGCAATTCTTTCTCGAGCTGACATTGCTGACGGAGTGCTATCGCTGGACCCAGGAGGCGCTGGCGTCGCTCGATGCGAGCGCGGTGGACGGCCGCAACGAAATGATCTTGCAGGCCGCGCTCGGCGTCTCCGCGATGTTCACGCAGGGCAATACCGAAGCGGTCCGCTCGGCATTCACGCGCAGTCTCCAGCTTGCCCGGGAGCTCCAGGATCTGCACTGGCAGCTCTGGCTGCTGCGCGGATTACACATCTATCTCACCAGGGTCGGTGATTTTCACGGAGCACTCGGAACCGGCGAACAAGGCGAGAGCGTCGCGCGGAAGCTGAACGATCCCGCCAGCACGCTGAACGTCGAATGGATGCTGGGCGTCGCCCATCACTTGATCGGCAACCAGGACAAGGCGGTGCAGCTCTGCGAGAGCGCGATGTTGCATAATCCCGGCTCGCAGCGGCTCAATATCGGCCATCTCGGCTATGACGACCGCATCGTCGCACTGGTGGCGCTGGCGCGCGGGCTTTGGCTCACCGGCCGGCCCGATCGTGCTATCGAGGCGTCCCGATACACCATTCGCGAAGCCGAGCTGCTCGAGCAGCCGCTCACTCTCGGTATTTCGTTGATCTGGACCATCTACGTGTTCCTCTGGGTCGGCGACCTGGCTAATGCGGAAATCCTGATCGAGCGGCTGATCGATCATTCCGCGCGGCACTTCCTCGGGCCCTATCACGCGGTCGGCATCGGCCAGAAGGGTGAGCTGCTGCTTCGCCGCGGCGACGTCGTCGCCGGCATCGAGCACCTCCGCCGCAGCCAGGCTACGCTGTACGCGACGCGACACCGGATCATGACGACGGTGTTTGCGACCGCGCTCGCGGAGGGACTCGCCTCCCAGAACCAGGCCGACGAAGCCTTGCAGACGATCAATGATGCCATCGTCCAAATTCCCGATCATGGCGAATCCTTCGACATGCCGGAGATGCTGAGGATCAAGGGCGACATCCTCGCCCGGTCGGGCAATGCCGCGGAGGCCGAAAGCTGTTTCCGGGACTCGCTCGATCTGTCACGTCGCCAATGCGCGCTTGGCTGGGAGCTGCGGGGGGCAATCAGTCTCGGCCGGGTCTGGCGCCAGGCCGGAAAGGCCGGAGATGCACGTGCCCTGCTCGCCCCCCTCGTCGCGCGGTACCAGGAGGGCCTCCAGACCCGTGATCTCGTCGCCGCCAGGGAGCTCCTTACGGCGCTGAATTGAGAGTATCTTCAATGGGATACCGCGAAGATATCCGCTCGCAACTCCTAACAAATTCTAACACGCCAAGCCGCATCCGCCCCGCCATGGTGGTGACACTTCATGGTGGATATGGCGGGACATGGCGCTTCTTGACGATGTAATTGATGCCAGCGGCGGAATGGCCCGCTGGAATAGCTTGAGCCGGTTCACGCTTCACCTCTCCGTCGCCGGAACGCTGTTCTCCAGCACCGGACATGCCAGCGAATTCAAGGACGTGACGGCGGAGGGCTCGACCCGCACGCAGTCGGTCCGCTTCACCGGCATCACCGGAGGCGAACACTCCGGCTCTTTTCAGCCGGACGCGATCACGATCGAAAGCCTCGAGGGTGAGATCCTCAGGACCTGGCGCAATCCGAGCCTTGCGTTCACCGAGGCCGGTTCGCCCGCGCTCGTGGACGAACTGCATCTCGTGTTCTTCTGCGGCGTCGCGATCTGGAATTATCTGACCAATCCATTCCTGCTCGCTCATCCCGATGTCGTGGTGGAGGAACTGCCACCATGGCAGGAGAACAACGAGTCATGGCGGCGGTTGCGGGCGCAGTTCCCGCCGGGCCTGATCACGCTCGCGCCCGAGCAGATCTTCTATTTCGACGACAACGCGTTGCAACGGCGGACCGATCACGATCTGTTCGGGATGAAGGTCGCGCATTTCTCCTGGGCCCATGACAGCTTCGGCGGCATCGTGGTGCCGACGCTCCGACGCGCGCAGACGCTGCGGCCCGACGGCACCGTGGTCGCCAAGCCCGTGCTGATGGACGTCGAGATCTTTGACGCCGTCTTCGAGTAGCGGCGCGCGCGACATCTCCAGCTCTCAACGTCTAACAATACATAACGAGCCAACAGTCGGCCTCGAGTGCAGATTGGGTTCGCGAGCAACGAACGACGTGACGTGCTCGGACGAGACCCGCTCGGCGCATCTCCACCGCAACGGAGCGCGTCATCGCAGCAAACGTACTCAAGGAGAACGGTCATGAAAGTATTGATGGTCATCACCTCGCACGACCAGCTCGGCAACACCGGGCGCAAGACGGGCTTCTGGCTCGAGGAGCTCGCCGCTCCCTATTTCATCTTCAGGGATTCCGGGGCCGAGATCACCCTCGCCTCGCCGAAGGGCGGCCGTCCGCCGCTCGACCCCAAGAGCAACGAGCCCGAATTTCGCACCGACCTGACGCTGCGCTTCGAGGCCGACGCCGCTGCGGAAGCCCAGCTCGACACGACGGTTCGCCTCGACAGCGTCAAGCAGGAAGATTTCGACACCGTCTTCTATCCCGGCGGTCACGGCCCGATGTGGGACCTCGCCGAGGACAAGGACTCGGTCAAGCTCATTGAATCCTTCCTTGCCGCCGGCAAGACAGTCGCCGTCGTCTGCCATTCGACTGGTGCGCTGCGCCACGTCAAGACGCCCGACGGCAAGCCACTGGTTCAGGGCAAGGAGGTGACCGGTTTCACCAATGGTGAAGAGGAGGACGTCGGCCTCACCAAGGTGGTGCCTTTCCTGGTCGAAGACGAAATGCTGAAGCTTGGCGCCGTCTTCTCGAAAACGGCAAACTGGGGCGTTCACGTCGTCACCGACGGCCTCTTGATCACGGGCCAGAACCCGCACTCCTCGGGTCCGGCCGCGCAGGCCCTGCTCGCCGCCCTGAAGGGCGAGCCGCTGGCGCGCGCGTCGTAAAGCCCAGATGCGGCACATCGCGAGAGGCGCCCGCGATGGTGCCTCTCGACGCCGCCGTCACAAGCGGATGTCCCCTACTTGCGACACATCTTCACTTCACATGCCGGATTCGGAGCGATGACATGAACATCCCAGCCACTCTTGCCCTCTCGGCCGCTTTGGCCTGCGCGACCGTGCAGGCCTCGGCACAGGATCTGCGATCGAGCCGGCGCTCGATCAGCTATCACAAGACCGATATCCGGGGTCTCGAGATTTTCTACCGCGAGGCTGGGCCCACCGACGCTCCGACGGTGCTGCTGCTCCACGGATTTCCCTCGTCGTCGCGGATGTGGGAGCCGCTGATGCCGCTGCTCGCCGACAAATATCATCTCATCGCGCCGGACTATCCCGGCTTCGGCAACAGCAGCGCGCCGCCGCCATGCGACTTCACCTATACGTTCGACAACATCGCCGCCGTGATCGGCGAGCTCACAACGAAGCTCGGCCTCACCGACTACGTCCTGTTCATGCAGGACTACGGAGGCCCTGTCGGCTTCCGCATGGCGCTGGCGCATCCCGAACGCGTCCGCGGTGTCATCGTCCAGAACGCGGTTTCGCACGAGCAGGGGCTGAGCCCGCTCTGGAATGCGCGCAGGAAGTACTGGGCCGACCCGGCGCACGAGGTCGAGGCGCTCAAGGCCAACTTTACGTCCCTGGAGGCGACGCGTCAGCGGCATCTCGGCTCCACTCCGCGTCCCGAGCGCTATGACCCCGACACCTGGATCGACGAATACGCGTTCCTGACGCGTCCCGGCCAGGCCGAGATTCAGACCACGCTGTTCCTGGATTACCGGACCAACGTCGCCTCCTATCCGAAATGGCAGGCTTGGTTGCGCCAGACGCGGCCACCGACACTGGTGGTCTGGGGCGAATACGATCCGTCATTCGCCGTCGCAGGCGCGACGGCCTATCGCGACGACGTGCCGGATGCCGAGGTTCACATTCTCGAAGCCGGCCACTTCGCGCTGGATGAAGCCACCGACGAGATCGCTTTGCTTGTCCGCGACTTCCTGGGGCGGCTGGCTGGACACAAGGGTTGAGCGCTGATGGACGCGCTCAGCAGCGAGAAGAGACGGTCGTATCGACTGTTCAGGCCCCCGGTTCGTTCAACATGCGCCGTGCTGCAATGAGATCGGCGGTCTCGAACCCTTCGGAGAACCGGGCATAGGTTTGAGCGAGCTGTTCGAGCGGATTTTGCACATGCTGCCGGGTTCGAAGCCGCGCCAGCGACATCTCGGCTCGCAGCCGCCACGATAGCGCGCCCTGCTGTTCGGCGAGCGAGATCGAGGCGACAAGATCGGCCTCGGCCGCGTCGGGATTGCCGCCCTGGACCTCCAGCTCTCCCCGCAGACGGAGCAGCTCGGGCATGTCGAACGCGCCGCCTTCCCGCTCGACCCGCAGAATGGTTTCGTGAAGAACCTGAATGCCTTCCGTCAATTGTCCCAAGCTGACCAGGCCCCGAGACAGATCCGCGGCGAACGCCGAGGCATAGAGTTCGTAGCGGTCGGCATGCAGGCGTGGAAGCGCACTCCGCATCAGGTCGACGCCGCCGGCCGCCTCGCCCCGAGCGATCATGCTCTGCGCCCGAAAACCCGCCGCGACGGCTTCGTAAGGCACGAGCCCGTGCATGCTCGCATGCGCGGTCAGACGACCGGTCATGGCCTCGACCGACGACCAGTCGTCGAGCCAGCCGAATACCGAAGCGGACCAGCATAATGCGATACAATGCATGACCACGTCATGCGGCGCCGAAGCGCCGACCAGCGGCCGGATGCATTCGAGCGCACGATCGGGAAAGCCGCGCAGCCATAGCACGCGCGCGAGCGGAATTTGCGGTGTGCGTGAATAGGCGAAATGCCCGGGTTGGGTGCCGCGGAGCGCAGCGTCGTCTCGCAGGCCCTGGTCGAGATGAGCCTGCGCCGCGGCCTGGTCTCCGGCGAGGTGATATGACACGCCGAGCAGCGCTTTGCTCCCGGCGATGCCCGCGGTATCGCCGATGACGCGGGCAATCCGCTCGGCGTGAAGCGCAGTCGGCACCAGATGCCGATAGCGACCGGTCCGGCGGTAGAACATGTTGAGCCGGGACAACAGCCTGAATGTGTTGGCGTGATCGGAAAGCGCTTCCGCTATTTCCAGCCCGCGCCTGAGCGCCGCTTCCGCCTGCTCGCTGTTACGTTCGGTGAACATCAAGGCGTGACCGAGCGTCGACTGAAGTTCGAGCTCCCATGCGCCGCCCCGGTCGGCCTCGTCCAGCATTGCGAGTGCGCGATCGGACCAGATGCGGGCCTCGTTCAGCAAATTGAGTTCGACGAACAGCCTTGTGCAGCTGCCGGCGAGCGGCGCGCGCAAGCCGGCGCCGTCGTCGTTGGCATAAGCCCATTGCAGCGCAGCGCGGGCATCGGCGAGCAGGCTCGCGCTTTCCTGCAAAAGTGACGCATGATCGCTGCCCTCCTTGTCCCTCATGCCCGCTTCGAGCGTGCATTGAACATAGAGAGCATGACGATGCGCGATCTGCGCCAGCTGTCCGCCGTCGGCCAGTTTCTGCAGGGCATAGGCACGCGTTGCGTCGAGCAGGCGATAGCGCCGCGATGCGCCGTCCGGCTGGGTGGAAACCAGCGACTTCACCACGAGTTGCTCCAGGGCCTCGACGACGCGATCCTCCGCCATCTCCGCCCCGGCCGCGACTGCTATCGCGCCCCTCAACGTGAAGTGACCTGCGAAGACGGCGAGGCGCTGAAATACGATCCGCTCGCTCTCGCCGATCAGACCGAAACTCCAGTCGAGCGTAGCGCCGAGCGTCTGCTGCCGCGGCGGCGCCGTCCGCCGCCCGCGCCATTCGAGCTGCAGCCGGTTGTCGAGCAGCGCCGCCATCTCGCGCAGTCCATAGAGACCGACACGTGCGGCAGCCAGCTCGATCGCCAGCGCGATGCCGTCGAGCTTGCCGCAAATCCGGGCCAGGACTTCGGCATCCTCGTCGGTGATGTCGTCGCGATGCCCCGCCGCGACGGCGCGATCGACGAACAGGCGCACGGCGGGAAAAGCGAGCACCTCGCCGGCACTGAGGCGGGTGCCCTGCGGCGGACCGGGGAGCGAAACGAGCTCGAAAATCTGCTCGCCTTCCACCAGCAGCGACTCGCGGCTGGTTGCGAGGATGACGATGCCAGGCGCCTCCCGGTAGATGTTTTCTGCAAGGCGCGCGACCTCCTCGATGACGTGCTCGCAGCTGTCGAGCACGAGAAGCAGCCGGCGGCCGCGCAGGAAATTGACGATGCTGGCCGAGGGGTCCTCGTGGTGCACGACGAGGCCCAACGCGGCTGCAACCGTGCTCGCGACCAGCGCTTCGTCCTTGAGCGGACCGAATTCGAGGAAATGGACGTTGCCGTCGAAGCTATCGCACATCTCGTGCGCGAGCGCAGTCGCAACGGTGGTCTTTCCGATGCCGCCCGGCCCTCGCAGCGTGACGAAGCGATCGCGGAGCAAGCGCGCTGCCAACTCGGCCACGGCGTCCTCGCGCCCGACCATCCGGTCCAATCGGCGCGGTAGCGACGGTGGCGGCGCGGCCCTTTCAGGCACACGCGACGCCGGTGTAGCCACCTCCGCGCGCCCGCCACGCCGCACGGGCGCGACAAAGCAATAGCCCCGGCCCGGGATGTTGGTGATGTAGCGGGCACCATCCTTTCCGTCGCCGAGCACCTTGCGCAGCTCCGCGACATGGACGCGCAGGCTGACCTCCTCGACGGAAAGTCCGGACCACGCATAGCCGAGAATTTCGTTCTTCGGGACCACTTCGCCGGCGCGACTGACCAGCAGGCGCAAAATATCCATCGCACGGCTGCCGAGCCTGACCGGCAAGCCATCCTTCTCCAGCAGCCGCGACCGCAGCGAAAATGGCCCGAACGCGACGGCATCGAAATCTGGGATCGCCGCGGCGTCGCGGCCGCGGGGGCCCTGTCCTGCCGAGAGCTCGATCACTTTTGACTCATCTTGACGGCCGCTCCAGCGAAATGCGGCGCGACTATACCCGGCGCCAGTGCGAGGTCCAGCGAGGGCAACCCACAGAACTCACACCTCCACATCGATCTCCACGCCATGACCGGTGCTCTCCTGAGTCGTGTCGGGGATACGCAAATGTCTGATAAACTGTACAAAAACGACGCTTCCTGAGACGGGATGCCGCACCTTATGCGCTCCCACAAAAACTAACACATCCTAATCACCACTAACGAGCTTGCAGGTCAGCTCACGCCTATCCTCTCACCATGGAAAACGTGGGCTTTGCGCGTTTGCTGGTTGCAAACAGCGGAGAACGCCCGGAGAGGACGAACGATGTTGACCAATTTGCAGGCAGGTGATGCCTGGATTGAATTTCCGGGCACCTCGGGGGATTGCGAGTTCCCCCGGGCAACACACGCGATCATTCGGGAGCGTCAATGGCGTCAGATCGATCCGCGCACGGGAGCGGCAGCCGAGGACATCGCGATCTCGCGATGGGAAGACCCGCGGAGCACCTCGTCGCACCAAGCGACGACGCCCGAGGATCGCTATTTCGTCGGCATCGCCCTCAAGACCACGCGCGCGAAACTGACCCGGGATCGCCAGGTCATTTTCGACGGGACCATGCCCGCGGGCACACTGTATCTCACCGCGCCGTCAAAGCCCCTCGCCGTACAATTCCAGTCGCCATGCGCCTTCTTGCACTTTTACATCTCCGCGGATCAATTTCCGGCACAATTTTCCGGAACCGAAGGTTTGAATGATCTCGTCCTGTTGCGCGATCCGCTCGCGGCCGAGCTTGCCAAGGCGCTGATCGAACTTGGCGACGCCGCGGACCACGAGTTCACGCGCTGCATTGGCCAAACCCTCGCGATGCATCTGGCGCGGCTGGAATTGCCACGCGCCAAGGTCAATGCCCTGCCGAAATGGCGGCTGCGGCGCGTCGAGCAGTATGTCGCCGATCATTTCCACCGCTGCATCAGCCTGTCCGAGCTCGCCAATGTCGCCGGCCTGTCCAGAATGCACTTTGCGGCGCAATTCCGCGTCGCGACCGGTTATCGCCCCCGCGAATATCTGCTCAATCACCGGATCGAGCAGGCCAAGACGTTGCTGGCGACCACCGAGCGGCCGCTGGCCGAGATCGCACTCGCCGTCGGCTTCAGCACGCAGGCGCATTTTTCGACTGTCTTCAAGCGCATCACCGATCAATCCCCGGCACGCTGGCGCCTCGCCAGCAAGGGCGAACGGCGAGAGGTGCAAGCACTCCCGCCGCGTCGTCCTGCTACGGAGAGGGACTGGATCAGCGCAGCCGCGTAAGCATTCGCTCGCGCCCTCATCCTCCCGGGCCTGCGAGCCACTCGGGGCCGTCCCTGCACCCACACAGGACGGTCCCTTTTTTTCTACACCGGATCGAAAGCCCGGATCGGCGGCAGATTGCCGGTGAACTTCTCGACCTCGGCTGTCGTGAGCTGACCGGTGCAGCCTTGCGCAAAGGACGACGTGCCGACGTCGCGGGTGAGCACGTTCGGATTGCCGTGCACGCAGAGCGGCGCGTCGTCTTCGGGGTCCATCGGGTCGTACCAGGCGCCGGTCGGGAGCTGGACCACGCCGGGCGCGATGCCGTCGGTGACGTGGACCGCGGCGAGACAGGCGCCGCGCGCGTTGAACAGCCGGATGATGTCGCCGTGCTTGATCCCGCGTGCGTCAGCGTCCCGTGGGTTCATGCGCGCGACCTCGCGGCCGCGATGTTTGCTTTGAAGCGAATGTCCGCCGAAATCGAGCTGGCTATGCAGACGCGTCACCGGCTGGTTGGCGACCAGGAAGCACGGCGCCCCCGGCTTGGGCGTGTCGGACTTCTCCAGCCAGACCGGATGGCCCGGGCAATCCGCATCACCATGACCTGCGATCTTGGCAGAGAATATTTCGATGCGACCGCTCGGCGTGGGCAAAGCATGATTGACGGGATCGTCGCGGAAGCGGCGCAGACGGCCACCGTCGTCGGGCTGCTGCGGCACCACCAGGCTGCCGCGCCGCCAGAACTCTTCGAAGCTCGGCGCTTCCAGGCCGCGCGCTTCGAGCGAGGCGCGGGTCGGCTCATAAAGATGTTCCAGCCACTGACGTGACGTCCGCCCCTCGGTGAAGGGCTCGCGCGCACCGAGACGGTCGGCGAGATCGGCGAAGATCTCGTAGTCGTCGCGCGCAAGGCCGAACGGCTCGGCGATCCGGTGCATCGCGACCATCAGGGGATCGTTGCTGGAATAGCCGATGTCTTCGCGTTCGAGCGTCATCGTCGAGGGCAGCACGATGTCGGCATGCCGGGCCGTGGCAGTCCATGCGAGCTCGTGCACGACCAGCGTGTCGACTTTCGCAAACGCCTTGCGCAGGCGGTTGATGTCCTGGTGGTGATGGAAGGGATTGCCGCCGGCCCAGTAGACAAGGCGGATATCCGGATAGGTGCGCGTCTCGCCGTTGTAGCGATAGGCGCTGCCGGGATTGAGCAGCATGTCGGCGATGCGCGCCACCGGAATGAAATCGCGGACAGCGTTGCGGCCCTGCCCCAATGTCGGCCCCGGCACGTCGTTGACGCGGCGACCGTAATAGCCGATTGCCCCCAACGAATAGGCGTAGCCGCCGCCGGAGAGGCCGATCTGGCCGAGCGCTGCCGCCAGCACCATGCCCATCCACACCGGTTGCTCGCCATGCTCGGCGCGCTGGAGCGAATGAGAGACGGTGATGAGCGCGCGCTTGCCGGCGAGCCGGCGCGCCAGCTTGCGGATTGTGTCGGTGTCGACGCCGCAGATCGCGGCGGCCCATTCGGCGTGCTTGGGTTGGCCGTCGCTCTCGCCGGTGAGATAGCGCAGGAAGACCGGCCAGCCCTCGGTGTAGCGATCGAGGAAGGCCTGGTCGTGCAGGTTCTCCGCGATCAGCGTATGAACGATGCCGAGCATCAGCGCGGTGTCGGTCCCGGGCACGCAGGTCATCCACTCGGCGCCGGCCTCGACGGGCAGGTCTTCGCGCAACGGGCTGACCAGGATGAACGCGCAGCCGCGGCGGCGCGCAGCTTCCATCGCGCCGCGCTCGACATGCTTGCTGATCGAGCCGCCTGCGACCATCGAGTTCTTCAGCGCCATGCCGCCGAACGCCAGCACGATGTCGGTATCAGCCGCGATCTGCTCCCAGGTGACATTGCGCTTGGTGATATCCTCGTAGCCGCAGAGGATCTGCGGCAGCAGCACCGAGGACGCGCCGGAGGAATAGGAGTTCACCGAGCGCACATAGCCGCCCAAGGCGATGTTGAGGAAGCGATGCACCTGGCTCTGGGCGTGGTGGAAGCGGCCCGCGCTCGACCAGCCATAGGAGCCGCCGAACACCGCGCCGGGGCCGCGCGTGTCACGGATGCGTGCCAGCTCGTCGCCGAGCAGATCGAGCGCCTTTTCCCAGCTGACGGATACGAATTCATCGCGGCCGCGGCGATCGTCCGGACCCGGACCGCGTTCGAGCCAGCCGCGGCGGATCGCCGGCTGGGTGATGCGCGCCTGATGGCGTAGCGCGCCGGGAAAATTGTCGATGATGCGGTTCGGATCGGGATCGCCCGCATAGGCCCTGACCTCGAGCCCGGCCTCGCCTTGACGTGCCGAGAACACGCCCCAATGCGAGGTGTGCGGCTTGAAGCCGTCGGACAGGTCGAGGCCGGGGTCGGGGAAGCCAATCGTATCGTCCATCGTCGCATTCCTTGTTCCGGTCGCGGCACTGTCCCGGCCGCACCGATGTCACCCGCGTCGCAGTATAGCGATCCGCGCTTCGATGTCGTCGGGTCAGGGCCGGCGAAAATGCCGGGCGCTCGTGCAAGGACAGATTGGCGAACGTTCGCAGGAACGACCCGGCGGCGATTTTTCGTCCAATTTGTGCTTTTATTTTCAACGCCTTAGTCGGTTGCATTCAGAGCCGCGCGGTCCGTCTTTCGGTGAGACTTGGCGCGAGATCTCTTTGCGACGACACTGACATTGAAATGTGCGATATGCCGCCCGTCACACACAACATCGGTCCCATCATGATCAAGCGCGTCTTGCCCTACGAGGGTCTGCTCCACGAAGTGGTCGAGCATCATGGCGTGCTCTACATCGGTGGAATCGTCCCAGAGGACACGAGCCTCGACATGTCGGGCCAGGCAAATGACGTCCTCGGGCAGTTGGCGCAGCTGCTCAAGACCCTCGGATCCGATCTGAGCAACGTCTTGCAGGTGACCATCTACATGACGAGCCTCAAGGAGAAGGCAGACTTCAACGCGGCCTGGAAGGCGCATTTTGCAGAGGCTCATCTGCCGGCGCGCGCCGCAATCGGCGTGGCGGATCTCGGTCCCGGCGTCAAACTCGAGATCACGGCCATCGCCGCTCGACAATAGTGGCATGCCAGGGCGCCGCAAAGAACCTCACACCAAACCCATTGTGTTCTCGGCAAGATCCACCTCAGATTAGCGCCGCTCGTGAAGGATAACCGCCACGAGCGACGTTACTGTCAGCACGATTCCTAGCCCGACGGCCGGATCGCTGGCGACAATCGCCGCGAGAGAGGCACCGCATGCAGCGCCCGCCATTTGCGAGAATCCGAACAGGGCTGCGGCGATACCGGCCTTGCTGCCAAACGGCGACAGCGCTGCCGCGCTCGACAGCGGGCTCACTATTCCCACGCCGAACAGAAAGACGGAAGCCGCTAACAGAAATGGCAGCAGCGCGCCGTTCGCGAGCAGCACCGCGCAAAGCAGCCCGGCGCCTCCGAGGACGGTTAGTCCCAAGCCGACCGACGTCGCACGGCAGGAACCAACCCGCGCCGATAGCCTAGGCGCCAGCATGCCGGCCGCAAACACCAGGAAGACCACGCCCGCAAATAGCTCACCAAGTTTGATTGGCAAGAATCCAAACGATTCGAGCAGCACCCGCGGCGCGCTGGAGAAAATCGCGAAAAGACCGGCCATCACCAGTCCAGCGGTTCTAGCAGGCGCAACGAACCGGCGATCCCGAACAAGCTCCAGATAGAAGCCGGCAATTTTGAGCGGATTCAGAGAACGACGCGCGCCGTCATTGGTTTCGCCGACGAAGGTCGCATAGGCCAAAGCCGTGCAGAGCGCGAAGGCCGCGACAAAGGCAAATTCCGAGCGCCAGCCAAAGAATAGATCGAGCGCACTCCCCAGCAGCGGTGAAAAGCCTGGGGCGGCCGCGGTTGCCATGGTGATCGAGGCCATGACCTTTGCAAGTGCCTGGCCATCGAACAGATCCCGGGCGATCGCACGTGAAAGCACCGAAGCCGCACATGCGCCGCAAGCCTGCATTGATCGGCCGATCAGCAGGCTCGATAGATCGCGCGCGAAAGCGCACCAGATCGTACCGGCGATGAAAATTCCGAGCCCTATCAGAATCGGCATGCGTCGCCCGAACCGGTCCGACAGCGGGCCGGCAATCAATTGCCCTATGGCGAAAATCGGCAGAAAGATCGTGAAGGCCGACGTGACCGCCGCGCTGGATACATGCAAATCGGCCGCGATGACCGGCAGCGAAGGCAAGAAGATGTTGGTCGCAAGGATTCCTGTCGCCGCCAGGGCACAAATCACTATTCTGCGCGCCGCCGCCCCTGCTTGACGTCCGTGCCCCGCCGCAGAAACCGTGCCCTCGACTTCAATGGACATGCTGCGCTCCCAAGTCCTGTCCAGATGCGGCGAGGCAGGGACGCCTGATCACCTACCCCACTGCATGCTGGCCGGACGCATGCCATCCTGAACAACCACTGCTTGGGTGTCGTCCTGCGAATGTGGGAGGAGCGCGCAAATATTTGCTGCTTCTGGGTGCTGCAATGAGCGCCCTCTCTCCTATCCCGCCAGGGGCGTCGTATAGCCTGCAACCAGCTTGACGAGATCCGCCTGGCGCGCGGTGCCTGTTTTTTCAAACAACCGGCTGACATGCGTCCTAACCGTGCTATCGGCGACCCCGAACGCCATAGCGACCTCAGGAACGCCACCGACCTCGACGATGGCCAGCAACACGCGGAGTTCGGTCGGCGTCAGCTTGAACGCGCTGCCGATGGCTCCGGGAATAGAAGCAACCGCCAGCGACGCCTTGCGAACGAACAAGGCCGCCGTGGCGGTGTAAACAATACCAGCACGCCGACGCGCGCCTGACGTGAGGGGCAATGCATGGGCCACATAGCGGTCGCCCTCCCTGCCGGTCAGCGGCAACGCGATGCCCCTTATACCAAGTGCGGCATCGCCCTGCCCCGCGGTGGCGAAGACATCTCGCAGGGTGCGGTCGACCTGAGGATCGCTGGCGGCCAGCCGCCCGCCCACGGAACTCAGAATATCACGAGCGTCGAGAATGGCATTGCCGGCCGTATTGGCGTGAATGAGACGTCCACCGGGATCGACGAGATACATGCCAGCACCGAGCCCGTCCAGCGTGTCAACGAACGTCGCGAGTTCAGCGGCCTTGAACTCGAACATCTTGCCGATCACGACGGCACGCCTGATATGCGGCGCGATCAGCCTCATTTGCCGGCGCGCGTGCTCGTCGACGAGCCCATTTCGCCGGTGACGGAAGACCCCGAAAATAGCTGTGCTGACCGTGGTCCTGTCGACAACCGCGCTGACAAAATCGACAAGCCCCTGGGGCTCGGCCCACTGCCGGTATAGTTCACTCTGGGTGAGTGCTGCGAAAGACATCAAATCGGTCGTCGCGATCGGCTGCTCGAGGTCACCGAGAAAGTGCCCCTCCGCGGAGGAATAAATCTGCCGAAAGAGTTCGACCCGCAACGGCACGTCAAATCCAAAGCGATGGGGCACCGTGGCGTGCTGGACACCGACGTCCTTGCAGAACAGCCCGCCTGCTGCGCCGCCAACGAATTGCACGATGCTGACGATGGCGTCTTCCCAACGAGAGGGATCGATGGCGGCATCGTAGATGACGCTGATCAGGTCGCTCAGTTGCTGCTGATCATCTGAATTGTCTTTCGACGATTCCGAAACCGACCGCGGATGTGAAACCCTGTTCATTCGAAGAGGCGCCCCCGGTGTGAGGATAGCTGTGAGACAACTTTAAGCTTTTCCGCTGATAGCGAGCCGGTATCGCGCTCAAATCATTTTGATCGTGTCCCACCGGAGCCGCGGGGAATATCGGCCATCCTTCAAATGGAGGATGGTCATGCGGTCGGTGATCCTCTTGGCCGGACGCCGCAGGTTGAAATGAGTTGATCAGAACGCGATGCGCACGCCGCCCTGGCCGTGTCGATACGGCTGCGACCGGACGCCGCGCCGCTTGAATCCACCCCTGCTTGCGGACTGATTGGCCTGTCTTGACGAGCGTCTCGGGTCGGCGTCCTGGGACGCGGCGAAGCTTCGGCATGAAAGCGGGACGAGCATGGCCGCGTGACGGCGGTAGCGGCGATACCGGTTGCCGAACTGCTGGATCAGATCGTGCTCTTCCAACTGAATGCCGATCAGGATGTAGGCTGTGATGCCAAGCGAATAGACCAGATGACCGACCGTCATCGCAGGCGTGGCCCAGACTGCGAGCAGGATGCCGAGATAGATCGGATGGCGGACATACCGGTAGAGCAACGGCGTGCGGAATTTGGCTTCGGGCGGTTGTTTACCGAACAGGTGCATGAACACCTGGCTGAGGCCGAACAACTCGAAATGATTGAGAAGAAACGTGCTGACCACCAGCACGACCCAACCCAGCCAGAAGACGGCGTCGAGCGCCCCCGCCGCGACCGGGTGGTTCACGGTCCAGACCGGCGTGGGGATCGGCTGCCACTGCCAGTACAGCAACAGCAGTGCAAAGCTGGCGAACAGCACGTAGGTGCTGCGCTCGACCGAAGCCGGCACGATTCGCGTCCACCAGCGCTTGAAGCCCTGACGCGCCATCACGCTGTGCTGGATCGCGAACACTCCGATTAGCAGCACATCGATAACAATGCTTGCCAGAACCGGACCAATGGCCCCGGAATCGATAGACTTTGGAACGACCAGGTTCCCGGTGAAGGCAATGAGATAGAGCAAGGCGACGAGCGTGACACCGTAAGCGGCAGTGCCGTAGAGGACCGCAACTAGACCTGCCATCAATCTTCTCCCAGAGAGTTCATTTTTTTGCATCGATTCGTCCGATCGCGGCGGCGGCTGCGGCGGTGCTTACAATGAAGAGATTTCGAGCAGCGACTGGCGCGGGTACGTCACCCCCGGGGCCGCGGCGGTGATCCCGGATTCTGCGCGGTGACCATCCAAGAGCTTGAATTCATCATCACGCCTTCAGGGCGGACGAATTGTTTCAACTCGTCCTTCAAGGCCGCCACCAGCGTATCAAACAAACGAGCAGCCTTCGGACCGGCTTCGCGATAAACCTCCCCTGCGGGACCGATCGCGAGCTGAAACGCGACCGCTTCGTCAAGATCTCGCCCGACCAAGACTTCGGCATCGATCCGTTCGAACCTGATGCCGCCGTAGCCGGCAATCATCAATTGCCGAGTCACGGCCTCGGGATCGGTCATAGAAAACGGTCCGGGGCCGCAGGTTGCAGCGTCTTCCCTGACGGGGGGCAGGTAGCGAAGCAGAACCTCCTTCGACAGTGTAAGCCACGGATTGTCCGCCCGTTCGCGCCAGACGACCATCGTCATCAGTCCACCCGGCTTGAGCGCAAATCGCATGTTGCTCAAGCCAGCCGTTGGGTCTTCGAAGAACTGGGTTCCAAAGCGAGAGAAGCAAAAATCATGTACCGGCTCGAACGGATTGGTCTGAACATCCGCTTCGAGAAAGCTGAGATTGGTCACCCCTGCCTCCTTCGCATCTGCGCGGCCGACGTCGAGGAAGGCATTGCAGCAATCGAGGCCGAGGACGGATCCGGTCGGTCCGACGCGCCGCGCAAGTTCAATTGCGGTGTCGCCCCAGCCACATCCCACATCCAGGGCCCTGTCGCCGGCTCTGATCGGCAGCGACGGGAAGACTTTAGCGCTATGCAGGTGAAGGCCGCCGGCGAGGATGTGCCGCCACGCATTGAATTTCGGAGCCAGTACCGCGTTCCAGAAATCGATATACGGCGTGACGGTTGCGGTAGCCTGCGCGATGCTCATGATCGGGATATCCGTCTGCTTGGTTGCCATCCAGAACCCCGTCGTGGCGTCCCGCTTTTCCATTCTTCCGCAACCGGTTCCGCGTCCGCCTGACCGTCTGGACAGCGTCTCAAGGAAACGTGGAGGAATCGGTTGCTTGGCAGTTCATTCATGAGCCCCGTATAAGCGCGGGGACCGCCACGGTGAATGATCGCCCAGCCGGATCAGTTGACCGATCGTCCAAATCTGAGATTAGCCTAATGATCGATCCGCTATCGGAAGTGCTTCGATCGGTTCGCCTGACCGGCGGCATTTTTCTGGATGCGCGGTTCACCGCGCCGTGGAGCGTCCATACGCAGATCGTCGCTGAGGACTGCGTGACCTTCGCGGTCAAGCCCTCGCTGCTGATCGCTTACCACTTCGTCATCGCCGGAAAATTTCTGCTCAGCGTCGACAGCGAACCTACAGTCGAGGTGCGGGCCGGCGAGATCGTACTGCTGCCCAGAAACGATGTTCATACACTCGCCAGCGACGCGGGTCTGGTACCGACAAACGCGCGTCATCTCATTCAGCCGTCACCGGATGGGGGGCTGGCAAAAATTATGCACGGCGGAGGCGGTGAGCCGGCGCAAATCGTGTGCGGTTTTCTCGGCAGCGAGGAAACCTATAATCCGTTGATCGCGGCCCTGCCAAGAGTGCTGAAGCTCGACATTCGCGAGGGGGTCGCACGCGACTGGATCGAGGCTTCAGTGCGATATGCAGCCGGCGAACTGACGGCCGGCAGGTTCGCCTCGTCAAACCTGATGTCTCGGCTTTCCGAACTGCTGTTCGTAGAGGCGATGCGGCAATATTCCGTGACATACACCGATCAAGATGGAGGATGGCTGAAGGGGATTGCCGATCCGAAAATCGGACGCGCGCTCGCCTCCATTCATCATAACGTCGGGCTGCCGTGGTCCGCGGAGTCCCTTGCGAGAGAAGTCTCGATGTCGCGGAGCGCCTTCGTCGACCGCTTCACAACCCTGATCGGGGTGCCACCAATCCGGTATCTGACCATCTGGCGGCTTCAGGCAGCCAAGGTGAGCCTACGAGAAACACGCAAGCCGATCGACCAAATCGCAGAGGAAGTGGGTTACGGATCCGGAGAAGCATTCAGCCGGGCGTTCAGGCGTGAATTCGGCCTGGCGCCTGCGCGATGGCGGCAACGCTGACAACGCAATTGATTGCGCACGCGTCAAGTTTCAGAACGAGCCTCCATAGGGGGACGATCAGGAAATGATGCGTCGCCGTCGCGGCGAGAGCCGTAGCGGGTCAAACCGGCCCTGGACGGTCGGAATCGCACCTCTTGTCTATCTCGCACAGCGGAGCATGTGACCAGCTGATACGCACGTCCCAGTGCCCTCGGCGTGGACCTGGAGCACGGGCACGCGTCACGCACGCCAATTTCAGTGCGCACAAACCCGCGCGATATCGGCGACGGGTCGAGATCGGCGAAGGCACGCACATGGTCCTGCTGGAGAAGAACCGGTTGCAGGCCTTCGACGCGATCAATCAGTTTCTCTCGGAACAGTATGAGCATGACTAGCGCGATCTCCGCGGATCCCGCCGCGAGAAACACAGATGCTTCGCCGGAGCGCGACTCGCGCTTCCGGTTCCCGAATCGTCCGATCCTTGAGGACGATCGCATGCGCCGTCTACTATTCCGGAACCGTTTGACCGATCGCCCTCGCACTTCTGGGCGCATGCTGGGCAGACAAACAATGACCTGCATGGAGTAAAACTATCAAAGTTTAATGCGCTCTGTCGTTCTCATCGATCAAATTGGGGACGGGTTCTGAGTTATTAGGCGACCAATGCAGGCAGGATTTGCGTTCTCCAAGCTCGCCGACCGGTTGGCGAGCCTCACTCCCGTAACGGCCGACGATCTCCACCTGCTCGCGGACATGGCAAGCACAATCGCGCATCTCGGTTCGCGTCAGGCCGTTTTGCGGCATGGCGATGATGCCACCCAGTGCTGCCTGCTCCTTCAGGGATATCTGTCGTGGCAGGATGCAGAGAGTGCGGACGGGCAGATCACGTCAATCCATGTTCCCGGTGACATCGCCGATCTACACACGCTTTATCGTCCTCGCGTTGACGGCAACCTGATCGCGCTCGGCCCTGCCATCGTCGCTCTCGTGCCACACCGCTTCTTTCACGATTTGTCCGCGCGTTCGCCCGCGATGTCTCGCGCATTGCTGCTGATGCTGCTCACCACCCACGCCATTCAGCGCAACTGGACAGTGAACCTGGGTAGCCGTGATGCATTGACGCGCGTGGCGCATCTGCTGTGCGAGATCACCACCCGGCTGCAAAGCGTCGGCTTGGCGAGAGATTTCAGACTGCCGTCACCCTTCACCCAATCGGACCTTGCGGCAGCATGCAGCATCTCCCCGGTCCACGCCAACCGCACGATTCAGGAACTGCGACGATGCAATCTCCTGCAATGGCAGGGCAAGACGGTAACGATCACGGACTGGCAGGGACTCGTGCGGCTCGCAAGATTCGATCCGACTTACCTGAGCATTTCGTCCAGCCGCGACGATGCGTCGTCCTCGCGTCTCAGGCCACTTACGGCGGACCTTGCGCTCGCTTGAGCTCCTTTCGGACGACACCTTGGAGACTTGCGGAGCGTGCAATCAGGGCCTCCCGCACCTCTTCAAGGACGCTATCCCAGTTGCCTGGTGTCCTCTGATGAAACAGCCGCAGGCTCGGATACCAAAGGGAATGGGCCTCGGATGCCGGCCAGCGCCAGTCGCAATCCGCATGCAATAAGACCCACGCCTCACAGCCGAGTGCTGCCGCGAGATGGGCCACCATAGTGTCGACGCAAATGACGAGATCGAGCCGCTGGAGGAGATGACCGAGAACCGTAACGTCAGGCGTGCTGACGTCCCTCGCGCCGATCTCGGCCAGTTCCCACGTTCGGGCCCCGCGTTGCAGTGAGCAGAGCGTCACGCCGGGAACGGCAAGATGTCCCAACAGGGACGGCGGAACGGTCCTCCGCTTGTCCCAATTGCCGACTTCCCAAACCAGGCCCACGGCAAGGCCCCTGAGTTCGAGACCTCGGTCTTGCGGGAGCGCTGGTTCGACCTTGGTCGGCAACGACAGGTAAGGTGCGCGCATCTCGACCTGCTCTCGCCTCGCCCTTATGGCATGCGGCACCTCCATAATCTCGATATCGACCTCGAAGTCGACCTCAGGTGCACCATCATGGAGCGCGAAGGCCCGATCGACGCCAGCCGCTCGCTCGACCAGCGGCAGAAGCTCGCCCTGGCACCAGACCGTGACGCGGCGCGCGACGTCACGAAGCGGCCGCATGAAGCGCAGGAACTGGATAGTGTCGCCGAGCCCGTGGTAGCAGCGGACCAGCACATCCCTGCCCCTCAGTTCCTCACCACGCCAGATCCGCTGCAGGTGACGCGGCCCGGTGTGCTTGGGTGGATACGCAAGCATTGCCAGATCGCGGTCATTGATTGCCCAGGCGCGTTCGAAGTCGCCTGCCCGCATCGCCTCGGTCCAGCTGCCCGACACGTGGTGATCCAACTAGCGCCGCACGAATTTGTGAAAGCGGCTCGGCTTACCATCCTTGGTCTGGTCCTGATGGAGGAAGGCAATGCCGGCCTCGTCGAACTTGGCGAAGAATTCGTCCCAGCTGATCCGATCGAGACCTTCGTCGGGCGGATCGAAATCGATGCGCAGGATACCGGCGTGTCCGTCCTCCTCCGTGGCCTTGACCGTCGCAGGCTTTCCGCCGCGCTCCTCCGCCCATTTCCGGATCACATCATGGCTGGTGGTCTGCTGGGCTTCGCTGGTTTGTGATTTGGATGACATGTGACACCTCGATTGCTGACAAGGAGCGAGCGACGGATCGGCCCTCGCGTCGGACTGTTTCGCCGTGAACGCCGGGCGCGAGCATTTGTTCTTTCGTAGGCCGGACTCTCTTCAAAACATCATCTTCTTCATCTTCATCATGGAAGCTTTTCGTTCCCACCAACCCGCCCGGGATTCTATCCCAAGTTAAGCGCGCGAGATTTTTTCGGCCGGAATCCGACGTGAGGCGGACATAGTGCAGTGAGTTCAGGAACGAACATACGTTCCCCACGTTCGCCGACGTACTTACGTCAACACTGCATCTCTTCAACACTGCATGCCTTAACGCTGCACGTCTTCCGGAGGGCCTCTAGCCATGCATTCTCGTCTTCAGGACAGGCGGCGCGTGCGCGTCGGCATCGTCGGTGTCGGCAATTGTGCGAGCTCCTTCGTTCAAGGGCTCTCCTATTACCGGGACGCCAAATCGAATGAACCGGTGCCTGGGCTGATGAACGCCGATCTCGGCGGCTACCACATCAGCGACATTCAGGTCGCGTCGGCCTTCGACGTCCATGCCGGCAAGGTCGGACGCGACGTGGCCGAGGCGATCTTCGCAGCGCCGAACAACACGCACCGCTTCTCCGACGTCGCCCCCACCGGCGTCATGGTCCAACGCGGCCCCGTCATGGACGGCGTCGGCCATTATCTCAAGGACGACGTCCCGATTGCGGATGTCCCGGAAGCCGACGTCTCCGAAGTGCTCGCGACCTCGCGCACGGACGTGCTTGTGTCCTATCTTCCCGTCGGCTCGCAGCGTGCGAGCGAATTTTACGCCGCGCGCGCGATCGAGGCCGGCTGCGGCTACGTCAATTGCATCCCCGTCTTCATTGCCTCGAATCCCGACTGGCGGCGGCGTTTCGAGGATGCAGGCCTGCCGATCGTCGGCGACGACATCAAGAGCCAGGTCGGCGCCACCATTCTGCACCGTGTGCTCGCCAATCTCTTCCGTGAACGAGGCGTACGGCTGGACAGAACCTACCAGCTCAACGTCGGCGGCAACACCGATTTCAAGAACATGCTCGAGCGCGAGCGGCTGACATCAAAGAAGATCTCCAAAACCCAAGCCGTAACCAGCCAGTTCGACGTGCCCATGGATGCCGATAATATCCATGTCGGCCCGAGCGACCATGTGCCGTGGCTGACCGACCGCAAGCTGGCCTTTATCCGCCTGGAGGGCACCACGTTCGGCGGTGTTCCCTTGAGCGCGGAAGTCAAGCTCGAAGTCTGGGACTCCCCGAACTCGGCGGGTGTCGTGATCGACGCGGTCCGCTGCGCCAAGCTCGCCATGGACCGCGGGCAGGCCGGCGCGCTGACGGGCCCCTCGAGCTATTTCATGAAGTCGCCGCCTCAGCAGTTCACGGACGAAGAGGCCGGACGGCGAACGCGCGCCTTCATCGACGACAAGGCGTATACCTGATGGCGAAGATCATTCATCTGATCCGCCACGGGCATCATGCCCTGCTCGGCCGCACGATCTGTGGCCGGATGAAGGGCGTAGAGCTCGATGATCTCGGCTGCGAGGAAATCGCGCGATGCGCCGATACTTTCACGCCCCCGCCGAGCATGGTTCAGTCGAGCCCGCAGCGGCGCTGCATGCAGTCGGCCTGCATCCTGGCGGCGCGCTTCGGCTTGCCGGTCGAGATCGTGCCGGCACTCGACGAGCTCGACTACGGCGAATGGACCGGACTGTCGTTCGAGGCGCTCGCCCGGGATCCCCGCTGGTCGCGCTGGAACGAACAACGCGGAACGAACCGCCCGCCGGGGGGCGAAAGCATGCGGTCGCTTCAGAAGCGCGTCGTCGCCCATCTGGAGCAGCTGCGCAACGATCATGGTAGCGGCACCGTCGTCGTCGCCGTCAGCCATGCCGAACCGATCCGCGCGGCGCTGCTGCACTATTCCCGGAAAGAGCTCGACGACTTCCTCTCGATCGAGATCGACCCCGGCAGCGTCAGCACCCTCAGCGTGGACAATCGCGGACTCAAGATCACCGGGATCAATCAGCGGGTGCCAGCGTGAAGATCGTCATTTTCGGCCTGACAATTTCCTCGTCCTGGGGCAACGGTCACGCCACCCTGTGGCGAGGGCTTTGCAAGCATCTCGCGCGAGCCGGCCACAGCGTCGTCTTTTTCGAGCGCGACGTGCCCTACTACGCGGGCGCGCGGGATTTGCACGAACTGCCCGGCGGGCAATTGCGACTGTTCTCGAACTGGGACGATGTGCTGCCTTTGGCGCGGAGCGAAATTCGTGATGCAGATGTCGCGATCATAACGTCCTATTGTCCCGACGCGATCGCCGCGACAGAGCTTGTCCTGTCCGAGGGTCGTGCGGTGCCCGTGTTCTATGACCTCGACACGCCGGTCACGCTGACGAAGCTGATGGCCGGCGAGGCCGTTCCCTATATCGGGCCGCGCGGCCTGCGGGATTTCGCCCTGGTCCTGAGCTTCACCGGCGGCTCCCGCATCTGCAACGAATTTCGCGACAGGCTCGGCGCCTGCAACGTCCGCCCGCTCTACGGACACGTCGATACGGACATCCATCGGCCGGTGCCGTCGCAGCCGCATTACCGTGCGGATCTGTCCTATCTCGGCACATATTCGCGGGATCGCCAGCGCGCACTCGAGGCTCTGTTCGTCGAACCCGCACGTAACAGGCAGGATCTGCGCTTCCTGATTGGAGGTGCACAATATCCGGAAGATTTTCCCTGGTCGCCAAACATCTACTTCGTGCAGCACTTGCCGCCGTCGGAGCACGCGGCGTTCTTTGCGTCATCCCGGCTGACACTCAACGTCACGCGCCGCGCCATGGCCGAGATGGGCTGGTGCCCCTCCGGCCGCCTGTTCGAAGCCGCTGCCTGCAAGGCCCCGCTGCTCAGCGACGACTGGCCGGGACTCGATGAATTCTTTGTACCTGGGCAGGAGATCCTGATCGCATGCGATGCGAAGGACACGCTTGCTGCGTTGACGATGGCCGACGCCGAGCTTCAGCACATTGCCGGGCGCGCCTATGAACGGACCATGGATCAGCACACATCCGACAAGCGCGCAGCCGAACTGATTTGGCTGCTCGAGCAGACGGCATCGCTCGGCGCGCGCCGACAGCAACCCGAGGAGGCCTGATCATGTGGGGCATCGTTCCGGCCGCGGGCCGCGGCAGCCGCATCCAGCCGCTCGCCTTCTCCAAGGAGTTGCTTCCGGTCGGAAGCCAACGGGACGACGGCATCGACCGTCCGTGCGCCGTCTCCGAATATCTGCTGGAGCGGCTGATCCTTGGGGGCGCCGACAAGATTTGCTTCGTGATCTCCCCCGGCAAATCGGACATCCTCGAATATTTCGGCGATCATTATGGCAGCGCCCAGCTCGCCTATGTCGTGCAGCCCGATGCGTCGGGGCTGTGCGATGCCGTCTTCAGGGCGGGCACGGTCGTTGGCCACGACGAAGACGTCCTGGTCGGCCTTCCGGATACCGTATGGTTCCCAAAGGCGGCCCTGCAGGCGTTGCCGGCCGCCGACCTGTCGTTTCTGCTGTTTCCGGTCGAACATCCCGAGTTCTTCGATGCCGTCGTGCTCGACGGCGATCGCGTCACGGAGATCCAGGTCAAGCAGCCGGATGCGGTGTCGAAATGGATATGGGGCGCCTTCAAGATGTCCGGCCACGGATTTCGCGAGCTTCAGTCGTTGTGGACGAAGCGCGACCGCCGCGATGAATATTTCGGGACGCTCGTCAATGCCTACATCGCGGGCGGCGGCCAGGGTCTCGGCGTCAAGGCCGGCGAATCCTATGTCGACGTCGGCACCATCGATGGCTACCGGACGGCAATGGCGTTGCTCGCGGAAAGCTCCGCCGGGAACGGACGCTCTCGACTGCTGGCCGGCGGTTCGCCGGAGGCAATCCGCCCTGCCTCCGCAATGAACAATGGAGTGACCGCATGAGCAGAGGCGCCCTCTCCCGCGAGGAAATCCGCCAGCGCGTCGATGCGCTCGGGCCATGGTTTCACAATCTGGACCTGAACGGCGTGCCGACAGCGCCTTCACACTTTCTCGGCGACTATCCCAACGTGAAATGGCGCCGCTTTTCCGGGATCATTCCGGACCGCCTCGAAGGCAAGACCGTGCTCGATATCGGCTGCAATGCCGGTTTCTACGCCATGGAGATGAAGCGGCGCGGCGCCGAGCGCGTCCTCGGCCTGGACACCGACGACGAATACCTCGCGCAAGCCCGCTTCGCGGCCGAGGTGAACGGGCTCAGGATCGAATTCCGCAAGATGTCAGCCTATGATGTCGGCCAGCTGCGCGAAAAATTCGATCTCGTGATCTTCATGGGCGTGCTCTACCACCTGCGGCACCCTCTGCTGGCACTCGACCTGATCCACGAGCACGTGGCTGGCGATCTCCTGCTGTTCCAGTCGATGCAGCGCGGCGACAGCCGCGTGGATTCCCTCGACAAGAACTATGACTTCTGGACCACCGATCAGTTCGATTCCCTGGGCTATCCAAAGCTGCACTTCATCGAGAACAAATATGCCGACGACCCCACCAATTGGTGGGTGCCGAACCGCGCCTGCGCCGAAGCCATGCTGCGCAGCGCCGGCTTTGCGATCGCGGCGCATCCGGAAGAGGAAGTCTATCTCTGCAAACGGGTGACAAGGCCGCAGGCGGAAGGTCCGGTTTATCCGTCGCGGGAGACTGGCCGATGATCGAAGCCGCCAAGATCTGGAACGAGCCCAACAACAAGTCGCACTGGGACATCCTGATCGATCCGGATTGGACCATGTTCGCGAGCCTGTCGCTCGCTGCCGGAAAGGCGATCCGCAGCGCGCATCCCACACTCCCACGTGTGCTTGGCGGCATATCGCCGATCGATCCGTCCTTCCTGCGCAACATGCAGGCGCGCGGCGTACTCGATCATGTCGATGCCGTGGCCGTGCACGGCTTTCCGCTGGACTGGAACCTGTGGCAGATCGCGGAATGGCCGGCCAAGATCGACGAGATCAAGGCCGTCACCCCGCTGCCTGTTTGGGTCACGGAGGTGGGAGTCTCGTCTTTCGGCGCCGAGGAGGTGCAGGCTTGGGGCCTGACCCGAACGGCGGAGTTGTTGATCGGCCGCGCTCCGCGCATTCACTGGTACAGCCTCTACGATCTGCCTTCGAGTTGGGAGGCCACGACCCGGCACAAGGAGGCTGAAGGTTCATCCTACTACAGGCATTTTCACATGGGCCTGCTACGCGAGGACGGCACGCCGAAAGCTGCCGCGGGCCTGTTCAGCCAATATGCGCCTGCGATGGGCCTGTGCCAATGGTTTCATTTCGAGGACCACCGCCTGGATGACGCCGTGCGCTGGATGCGCCGGCTCGGCGTGCAGCATCTCAGGACCGGCCTGTCCTGGGCCGACAGCTTCCGTCCCAATGCGCTCGCCTGGTTCGATCGGCAGATGGACGCGCTGGCCGAGTTTCAGGTCACGGTGACCTTCTGCTTCACCCCCGAACATCGGGGTATCGAGCCTCATCACACCAGCCCGCCGCTCGACGTGAACGAGTTCGCGGATTTCTGCGCACAGATGGTCGAACGCTATTGCGCGAAAACCGGGCTCGCGCCGTCCGCAGCGTCTTCGCGCCCGGCCGTCTCGGAGCCAACATGCGTGCCCTGATCCTGGTGATGGACTCCGTCGGGATTGGCGCCGCGCCCGATGCCATCAATTACGGCGACGAGGGTGCCGATACCGTCGGCCACATTGCCGACATGTGCATGGCCGGCAATGCCGACGGACCGCACCGGGAGGGGCCGCTTCAGCTTCCCAATCTGGTTGAGCTCGGCCTTGGCCAGGCTTGCCGTCTCGCCACCGGGCGCGTGCCGCCGGCGCTCGATGGCCGAACTGAGCATGCGCGATTTGGCTGCGCGAGCGAGATCTCCAAAGGCAAGGACACGCCCTCGGGCCATTGGGAGATCGCCGGTGTGCCGGTGCCATTCGACTGGGGCTATTTTCCAAGAACCGAACCATGCTTCGCGCGCGACCTGACGGAGAACCTGTGCGAACAGGCTCGAGTGCCCGGCATCCTCGGGAACTGTCACGCCTCCGGCACGGAGATCATCGCCGAATTCGGCGAGCGTCACATCAGAACGGGCGAACCGATCTGCTATACATCGGCCGACAGCGTGTTTCAGATCGCAGCGCACGAGGAGACTTTCGGTCTCGAACGCCTCTATGAGGTCTGCCGCGTTGCCCGCCGACTTGTCGACCCCCTCAACATCGGGCGCGTCATCGCACGCCCCTTTATCGGCACGTCGGCAGGTGACTTCAAGCGAACAGCGCACAGGAAGGACTTCTCTGTCCCGCCGCCGGAGCGAACGATCCTCGATCTTGCCGAGAGCGCAGGCCGTGACATCGTTACGATCGGCAAGATCGACGACATCTTCGCCCATCGCGGCACCGGGAGGAACCTGCGCGGCGATGGCAACCAAGCGCTGTTCGACGCCACGCTCGACGGGCTGGCCTCTCTCGCGGAGGGAGGGATGTTGTTCGCCAATTTCATCGATTTCGACACGCTGTACGGCCATCGCCGAGATGTGGCAGGCTATGCAGCGGCGCTCGAAGCCTTCGATGCCCGCGTTCCGGATCTTTTGAACCGCCTGCGCAAGGATGATTTGCTGGTCATCACGGCCGATCATGGTTGCGACCCCACCTGGAGCGGTACCGATCACACCCGGGAACAAGTGCCGATCTTGGCATGGAGCACGCGATCAACTTCTCCAATCGGCAAGCGCGCCGGATTTGCGGACGTTGGCGCGACAGTCGCAAGGCATCTCGACCTGCAGGCGCCGGTTCACGGCGTGCATTTTTAGTTCGGTGCACCGGCTGATTCACCTGGGTTATTGATCCAGGTTAGAGAAATTTTCGTTTGTAGGTTTCGCAGGAACGAACATTCCTTGCACCGCTTCTACTTCCAAATGTGACTGGCGCGCCGGTCGCTCGACCAGAACAGCAGCGCGCTTTCATTCTCATCACGGATTGATCCCGTAGGATCGATCTCACGGCGGCCCGGAGCGGTGAATGACGCGAGTATTGATCACTGGAGGTGCGGGATTCATCGGATCGCATGCAGCGGACGCGCTGTTGGCGGCCGGCTACGAAGTCCGCCTGCTCGACAATCTCTCGCCGCAGGTCCACGGAGGCAACCGCCAGCGTCCCGCCTATCTTGCCAAAGACGCGGAGCTCGTCGTCGGTGACGTCACCGACGCTCTCGCGGTCGATCATGCGTTGCGCGGCACCGACATGGTCCTGCATCTCGCATCAGCGGTCGGCGTCGGCCAGAGCATGTACGACATCGAACCCTACGTCAGAACCAACGAGCTCGGTACCGCCGTGCTGTTGCAGGCTCTATCCAAGCGCCCGGTCGCGCGCCTCGTGGTGGCCTCGTCCATGAGTATTTACGGCGAGGGCCTTTACCGGAGCGCCGATCAGAGCGTGGTCGCGTGCGAGGAGCGGGCGGTCGAGCAGCTTCGCCGCGGCGATTGGGAGCTGCGCGATGCCGCTGGCAACCCGCTCGATCCCGTCCCTACGCCGGAGACAAAGCAGCCTTCGCTGAGCTCGATCTATGCGCTCAACAAATATGCGCAGGAGCGCATGTGCCTGATCACAGGCAAGGCGTATGGCATTCCGACGGTGGCGCTACGCTTCTTCAATGCGTTCGGGCCACGTCAGGCTCTGTCCAATCCCTATACCGGCGTGCTGGCCATCTTTGCCGCCCGGCTGCTCAACGGCCGTCCTCCCCTCGTCTTCGAGGACGGCCGGCAGCGCCGCGACTTCGTCCATGTCCATGACGTCGCCCGCGCCTGCCGGATGGCGCTGGAGACGGATCAGGCGCAGGACGTCTTCAACATTGGCTCGGGCCAGAGCCGCACAATCCTGTCGGTCGCGGAAGACCTGGCCGAGGTCATGGGGCGCCGCGACATTGCGCCCGAGCTGACGCGGAAATATCGCGCCGGGGACATCCGGCACTGCTTCGCCGACATGGGAAAATCCCGCGACGTGCTCGGCTTCGAGCCTCGCGTCGCATTCAGGGACGGGCTCGAAGAGCTGGCGGAATATCTCGCCGACCAGATCGCCGACGATCAGGCGGAGCGAGCCACCAAGGAGCTGCAGCAACGAGGATTGGTCGCGTGATGAGTGAACGAGACAACAGACCCGTCCTGATCACCGGCGGCTGCGGGTTTATCGGCTGCAACCTCGCCGACCGCCTCGCGGAGCGCGGCGAGCCGGTGCTGATCCTGGATAACCTCGCCCGCACCGGCGTGCGGGAGAATGCGCAGTGGCTGAAGTCCCGGCATGGCGACCGGGTCACAATCACCGTGGCCGACATTCGCGAGCCGATCCCGGTGATCGACGCTGTACGCGAAGCCCGCGCCGTGCTGCACTTGGCCGCCCAGGTCGCCGTCACCGACAGCGTGAGCGATCCGGCCGCCGATTTCGAGATCAATGCGCGTGGCACATTGAACGTGCTCGAAGCCGTGCGCCTCCACAACAACGCCGCACCGATCGTGTTCGCCTCGACCAACAAGGTCTACGGACGCTTGATCGATGATGGCGACATCGCGCTCACCGGCCGCCGCTACACGCCGAAAAGCGGCCTGCTGGCGGCCGGCATCTCGGAAAATGCGCCGCTCGACTTTTACAGCCCCTATGGATGCTCCAAGGGAACGGCGGATCAATACGTCCACGACTATGCGCGGGTCTACGGCCTCCAGACCGTGGTAATGCGCATGAGCTGCATCTACGGGCCCCGTCAATTCGGCACCGAGGATCAGGGTTGGATCGCGCATTTCCTGCTCAGCGCTATCCGCAGCAAAGAGCTGACGATCTATGGCGACGGCCATCAGGTCCGCGATGCGCTTCACGTCTCCGACGCGGCCGCGGCCTGGCTCGCCGTGCTCGATGGCATCGCGCTCGCCCGTGGGCGCGTATTCAATCTCGGCGGTGGTCCGGCCAACGCGATCAGTCTGCTGGAATTGATCGACCGCATCACCGATCTGACCGGCCGCAAGGTGGCCTATCGCTTTGCCGATTGGAGGCCCGGCGATCAGCCCTGGTACGTGACCGACACGCGCGCGCTCTCCAGCGCGCTCGGCTGGGCACCTCAGATTTCATTCGCAGACGGACTCCGATCCCTTCACACCTGGCTGGACGGCCGGTTCGGATCGTCACAAGACAACCGCGAGGCGCTCGCATGACGCGTGTTGCCCTCATCAACCCAAACTGGGACTTTGGCGGCAGCATCTATTTTGGCTGCCGATCGCCTCACCTTCCGCTCGAACTGGGGATCTCCGAGCACTACCTGAAGGCGGCCGGGCACAAGACGCTGCTGCTCGACGCCCACATGTTTGACCTTTCTCTCACCGAGATCGAAGCCGAGCTGCGCGCGTTCGGCCCCGACCAGATCGTCATCACGACAGCGCCGACCTATCTGTTCTGGCGCTGCGCCCCTCCCGAGCTCCGCGTTCCGCAGGAGCTTGCGATGGCGGTGCGCGACTTCGCTCCGATCCTCATCGCGGTGGGCCCCCATGGCTCGACCGTGCCAAGGGCGGCGCTTCGAAAGCTCGGCACCGACATCGTCGTGATGGGCGAGTGCGAGGCGTCCTTGCTGCGTCTAGCCGATGGCGAACGGGACTTTCCGGGCTTGTGCTTTGCCGATGGCGTATCGCTCCGCGTCAATGGCGGCCCGCAGGCCGTCGCGTTCAAGGATCAGCCGCCGCTCGACTGGCCGGAGGAGATGATCCGGCGACACCACCATCACCATCACCGCTTCGAAGCCGAGCCGCAGGCGCCAGGCGCCGAGGTCGAATCATCCAGGGGATGTCCGTACAACTGCACGTTCTGCGCCAAGGAGAACTTTCGCAACGCCTACCGCAAGCGGCCCCCCCTTATCGTTCTCGAAGAGATCGACGGTCTGCGCCGTCAAGGCATCGAATATGTCTATTTCATCGACGAGATTTTCCTTCCGAACGCGGAGCTGCTGGAAGGGCTGACCACACGCGGACTGAAGTTCGGGGTGCAGACCCGCATCGACCTCTGGAAGCCGGACATGCTGGCTCTGCTCGGCCGCGCCGGCTGCGTCTCGATTGAAGCCGGCATCGAAAGCCTCACCGTCGAGGGTCGCGCCGCGCTCGCCAAGAACTGCAAGATGACGACCGACCAGCTTGCCGAACGGCTGGTCGAAGCGCGCCGTCACGTTCCCTTCGTGCAGGCTAATTTAATCGAAGTCCCCGAGGACGATGATCCCATCGTGCAGCGCTGGCGCCGCACCATGCAGGATGCCGGCATCTGGGCCAACGATCCGGTCCCGCTGTATCCCTATCCCGGGTCGCCGGATTATCGAAAGCTGTGGGGCGAGCCCGACGATTTCGCCTGGGAGCGCGCACACCGGCACTATCTCGCGATGTTCGACCAGTTCAGCGACGTGCAGAACGATCGCCCGGTCCCGCTCGAGGCTCTCGAACTGCAGGTGGCATCATGAGCCGCAGCTCGCAGCTCAGAATCCTGATGACGACCGATACTGTCGGAGGCGTCTGGACCTACTCGTCCTCACTTGCTTCGTCCCTTGCTGCGAAGGGCGCCGACGTCACCCTGGTGACGATGGGTCCGCGCGCGCGGGCCGGCCAGCTTGAGATGCTGCGTGGCTCGCGGGTCCGCCTGATCGAAACGGACCTTGCGCTCGAATGGCAGGACCCGGAAGGACAAGATCTGGCCGAGGCCAGGCGCGTCCTTGCGAAGCTCGAAGCCGGAATCCGGCCTGACGTCATTCACCTCAACAGTTTTCGCGAGGCGACCTTCGCCTGGCGCGTTCCGGTGGTGGTCGTCGCGCATTCCTGCGTCAACTCTTGGGGGCTCGCCTGCCGCGATACGAGCTGGCTCGGCGAACCGAAATGGCGCCGCTACACCGAACGGGTGACGGCCGCACTCGACACGGCACAGGCATGGGTTTGTCCCAGCCAGTCCTTCCACGATGACATTGCGGAAATTTATCGGCCTCGCTCGCGCGGCATCGTGATCTGGAATGGAATTGGCCCTCAGGGCTTTGCGGGACGGAAGCAAGACGTGATCTTTGCGGCGGGCCGGATCTGGGACCGCGCCAAGAACATCGAGGTCCTGGCGGCTGCAGCGCCTGGGCTGGACTGGCCCGTTCAGGTCGCGGGCCCGGCGGATGAGTGCCCTTCGGCTTCCGTCACCTGGCTCGGGCATTTGCCTCACGAAGTCATGCGCGCGCATTTGCAGCAGGCCGCCATCTTCGCCAGCCCCGCGCTCTATGAGCCGTTCGGCCTCTCCGTTCTGGAAGCCGCGGCGGCGGGATGCGCTCTCGTCCTGTCCAACATTCCGACTTTCAGGGAATTGTGGAGCGGGGCCGCGCTCTTCGTCGATCCCACCGACAGCAAGGCGCTGCATCGAGCGCTCGCAGGTCTGTGCACCGACGATCGCGAGCGGGTGAGGCTGCAACGTGCCGCCTTTGAGCATTCCCTGACCTACTCGCTGACCCGAACCACGAGCGCCTATCTCAGCCTCTACGAGGAGCTGCTTGCCGTCCATCACGCGCCTGCCCCCATGGAGGTACGCGCATGAAATGCGTTCTATTCTATCACGCGTTCACCTCCTGCTGGAACAACGGCAATGCCCATTTCGTGCGCGGTTATGCCCGCGAACTTCACGCGCTCGGTCATGAGGTCGTCGTGTTCGAGCCGATCGACGGCTGGAGCCGATTGAATGCGATCCGCGAGGGTGGCAGTCAGACGATGGAGGATATTCCAACGCTGTTTCCCGGCATCGGCATCCGCCGCTACGACGCCTCCCTTGATCTCGATGAGGCGTTGCACGGCGCCGATCTCGTCATCGTCCACGAATGGAATTCGCCTGATCTGATCGCAGACATCGGATCGAGACGGGCTCACGGCGCGCCCTTCACGTTGCTGTTCCACGACACCCATCATCGCGCCGTCAGCGCACCGGACGAACTCGCGCAGTTTGACCTCGACGGCTTCGACGGTGTGCTCGCCTTCGGCGAGGTCCTTCGCCAAATATATCTGAAGCTCGGCTGGGCGGACCGAGCCTTCACCTGGCACGAGGCGGCCGACATCGCCCTGTATCATCCGCTGCCGCATATCGAGCGCACCGACGATGTCGTCTGGATCGGCAATTGGGGCGACGGCGAACGCAGCGCCGAGCTCAACGAATTTCTGGTCGAACCCGTGGCCGAGCTGAAGCTGCGCGCGGGCGTCTATGGCGTCCGCTATTCGGACGCAGCCCTCGCGACCATTCAGGCGGGGGGCATTCGGTATGGCGGCTGGCTGCCCGCACACTGGGCTCCCATCGCTTTCGCCGGCGCACGCGCGACTGTCCACGTCCCCCGCGGTCCCTATGTCCGCTTGCTACCGGGCATTCCGACCATTCGCATCTTCGAGGCGATGGCGTGCGGCATTCCACTGGTCTCGGCCCCCTGGTCGGACGCGGAAGGCCTGTTCCCGGAAGGTGCCTATCTCAGCGCCTCCGACGGCACCGCAATGAAGCGGGCGCTTCGTGCGCTCCTCGATGACCGGGAATTATGGTCAGCCACGGTGGAGACTGGACTCCGAGCGATCAAGGAGCGTCACACCTGCCGTCACCGGGCGGAGCAGCTTGTCGGCATCGTGCAGGACCTCAGGGCTTCAAGCCACGCGACACAGCCCCTGCGATACATCGGAGCCTCCGCATGAAGATCTGCTTCTTCGGATCCAGCCTCGTCTCATCCTACTGGAACGGTGCCGCCACCTATTACCGCGGCATGCTGAAGGAGATTGCGGCCCTCGGCCACGACGTCACATTCTTCGAGCCCGATGCCTTCGAGCGCCAGGCCCATCGCGACATCGACGATCCCGACTGGGCGAAGGTGGTGGTCTACGCCGCGACGCCCGAGGGCTGGCGTAGCTCGCTTGAGGAAGCCGCCCGCTCGACCGACATGCTGGTCAAAGCCAGCGGCGTCGGCGTCTTCGATCGGGAGCTAGAGAACGCGGTCGCCGACATTCCGTCGAATGCAATGCGCATCTACTGGGACGTCGATGCCCCCGCGACGCTGGAGTCCGTGGCGGACAATTCAGACCATCATCTGCGCCATGCGATCCGATCCTACGACATGGTTTTGACCTATGGCGGCGGCGATGCTGTCGTATCCGCTTATCGCGGCATCGGCGCGAGAGACTGCGTGCCGATCTACAATGCGCTCGACCCCGCCACGCACTTTCCGGCGCCGCCCAATCCACACTTCACGTGCGATCTGAGCTTGCTGGCAAACCGCCTCCCGGACCGCGAGCAGCGCGTCGAGCGGTTCTTTCTCGACGTCGCGCGCCAATTGCCCGACAAAACGTTCGTGCTCGGTGGATCGGGGTGGGACTCCAAAGACACGCCATCCAATCTGCATAAGGTCGGGCATGTCGGGACCGGCGACCACAACGCGTTCTTCGGCTCCGGTCTGGCTACGCTGAACGTCAATCGCGACAGCATGGCGCGCTACGGCTTCTCGCCGCCAACGCGCGTGTTCGAGGCCATCGGTGCCGGAGCCTGCCTGATCACCGACCAGTGGGACGGCATTGATCATTTTCTCGAGCCAGATCGCGAGGTGCTGGTGGCCGCGAGCGGGGCGGAGGTCGCAGAGCATCTTGCCGCACTGCGCCCCGAGCGGGCTCAGGCGATCGCAGCGCGCGCTCGTGCGCGCATTCTGAGCCATCACACCTACCGGCAGCGCGCCCGCCAGTTCAACGATCTCTTTGCCGCAAGCAGTTCGCGAATCGAGGCAGCAGAATGAACCTCACCATCGTCGTCGTCGGTCTTTCGGTTACTTCGTCCTGGGGCAACGGTCATGCCACGACCTATCGCGCCCTGATCGAAGCCCTGGCACGACGAGGTCACCACGTCACGTTTCTGGAACGCGACGTCCCCTGGTATCGCGAGCATCGTGATCTTGCCAAGCCTTCCGGTTGGACTGTCGAGCTTTACCAATCCTTGAAGGACATCCCGCAGCGTTTCGGAAAGATGATCCGGGATGCCGATCTGGTGGTCATCGGCTCCTACGTGCCCGACGGCATCGCGATCTCCGAATGGATCACGACCCACGCCCGGGGGATTACTGCCTTCTACGACATCGACACGCCTGTCACGCTTGCGAAGCTCGAGCAGGGCCTGGACTATCTGTCCGCGGCGATGATCCCGCGCTTCGACCTTTACCTATCCTTTGCTGGCGGCCCGGTGCCCGGCATGATCGAGGAGAACTATGGCAGTCCGCTGGCTCGGGTGCTGTATTGCAGTGCCGACACCGACATCTACGCGCCGCAACGCGCGGAGAAGAAATGGGCACTTGGCTATCTCGGAACCTACAGCGAGGACCGGCAGCCGGTTCTGGAGCAGCTGCTGCTCGCCCCTGCTCGCACTCTCTCACGCGAGCAATTCGTCGTCGCCGGCGCGCAATATCCCGATGAGGTGGTCTGGCCCGCCAATGTCGCCCGGATCGAGCACCTCACGCCCAAACATCATCCGGGATTTTACGCAGAGCAACGCTTTACGCTAAACGCCACCCGCGCCGACATGCGCGCGCTCGGCTTCTCGCCCAGCGTTCGGTTGTTCGAAGCGGCCGCGTGCGGCACGCCCGTCATCTCGGACCGGTGGCCTGGAATCGAGACCGTCTTCGAGCCTTCCCGGGAAATCCTGCTCGCATCGAGCCCCCGCGACGTCGTGGAGATCCTGCGCGACATGCCCGAGGAGCAAAGGCGCACGATCGCGGAAAACGCACGGCGCCGCGTTCTGGCTGACCACACCTCCGACCACCGCGCCCGGCAAGTCGAGACCTACTACGCCGAGGCGTCGGTCCGCCGCCGGCGGAAAGCCCCGCAACTTCCCGCCTCGCGTCCCATGCAGGTCGCTCAAATCTGAAAGGCAGCACATGACAGTTCAGACCCGCATCAACGCGTCCCGCCGCTCTCCCACCGTTCTGGTGGCCGGCGGCGCCGGCTTCATCGGATCCCACCTCTGCGATGCGCTTTTGCAGCGCGGTCACACTGTGATCTGCCTCGACAACCTGTTTACGGGAAGGATCGACAACATCCGCCCGCTGCTCAATCATCCGAATTTTCGCTTCATCGAACACGACGTGCGCGATCCCATCGAGATCGAGGGCGACATCGACCGGATCTACAGCCTTGCCTGCCCAGCCTCACCCAGGCATTACCAGAAGGATCCAGTCGGCACGATGAAGACCTGCGTGCTCGGCACCATCAACATGCTGGAGCTCGCGCAACGGAAAGGCGCCCGGGTGCTGCAGGCATCGACCAGCGAGGTCTACGGCGATCCCGAAGTGCATCCCCAGCCGGAAACCTATCTCGGCAACGTCAATCCGATCGGGCCCCGGGCCTGCTACGACGAGGGCAAGCGGGCTGCGGAAACGCTGATGTTCGATTACCATCGCATGTACGGCGTCGAAATCAAGGTCGCGCGCATCTTCAACACCTACGGACCGCGTATGCTGGAGAATGACGGACGCGTGGTCTCCAACTTCATCGTGCAGGCGCTTCGCGGAGAGCCGATCACGATCTATGGAGGTGGTACGCAGACCAGGAGCTTCTGCTTCGTCGACGATCTCGTGCGCGGCCTCCAGCTGCTCATGGAGAGTCCATCCTCGATTACTGGTCCGTGCAATCTGGGCAATCCCCACGAGGTCACCATCGAGGCTATTGCGCGCGACGTGCTGGCGTATACGGAGTCAATCTCGCCGCTCCGATTCGAGGAGTTGCCGAAGGACGATCCAAAGCGCCGCAAACCAGTGATCGACACAGCCGTTCGCGCGCTGGGATGGCGCCCGCGCGTGGCGCTCAAAGACGGTCTCAAGGCGACGATCGCCTATTTCGCCATGCGCATGGCCGGGGAAGCGCCGGCACTTGTTCCGGCCATTGCACCGCGCAGGAGCGGACGTACCGGGGCACGCGGACAGCTAACGATCGCCGATGGGCAGTAAAGGGCAGAACGAGCCGAGGAACGCGCGGAACCCGCGCGAGCTCTCAAGCCCGTGAAGCAGCCGCGCCACGGGCCGGCTTGCAGAAGTTCTCGAGATGGTACTGGTATTCGGAGATCGCGCGATTGGCCATCCGGATCCGGTTTTCCTGGCCTTCCTCGACCATCATGGTGATGCGCTGGGCCAGAAACACGCACGCCTCGAACTCATCGTGGATCGCCCCGCTGCGGGCCAGAAAGTCCCACGCGATCTCATAGGCCTGTTCGGCAGCGGGACTACGGTAGTCACTGAAAATGATGTGCGCCATTACAGCCAAACGTGGATAAGAGGGTTCCGGTCCTGCGAGCCGATATGACCGCAGGCGGACTCGGCGGCCGAAGCCGCCGGTCTCGCCGTGGTGGGTGTGGAGTGCGATCAGGCCGCCTGGCGCTGATGCGCCAGATATTCCATTGTCACCTTCTCGACGTTCGAGTCGATCCAGGCGGCCATGCGCTGCTCCTCCTTCAGCGACGTCTCAAGAGGCTCCTTGGCCTCCGCGAACCCAGCGGCGCCGCAGAGGGCGAGCAAAGACTTGTATGCAGCAATCTCGAAATTCTCGAAGGCATTGTTGGCGAATGTGTTCTTGAGAATCTCGTCGCCGGCGACAGAGTGTGCCATGGCTTGCATGTTCGCCATCATGGATTGCGTCGTATCCTTGAGGCTGGAGGTGCTCTCCCCGCAGGCTTCCAGGCATCTCTCCAGCCGCTTCAGCTGCTCGTTGGTTTCCTGAAGGTGGGCGGCAACCTTGGCCTTGACCTCGGGATATTCGTCCAATCGTTCCGACTGACGTTCCATCAACTCTCGCGCCTGCACTTCCATCGCATGCGCATTGCGTAATCCAACCACGAATGTATCGCGGGCTGCGTTCGTCATTTCATGTTCTCCATTTCACCGGCCTTGTCGCCGCCAACCGCAGTTTCGGTGGATCGTTCCTAGAGTGATCCGTCACGCCGACGCTGGGTTCCGGCCGCCGGACCCGAAGCTAACCTGCGATAACAGAACACAAATCCCGCTACCGCCGCAGGAACGCGGCATGCAAATGACTGTTTTCCCGAACGTGTGGTCGCATCGCCAAACGGCCGCAGCGCTTAGGGACAAGAATGACAGACAGCTCTCCGCACGTCGGCAGCTCAGGCGCTTCGCTTGGGCGGCCCGGACTTGGCCGGCCCGGACTTGGCCGGCCCGGCGAGGGACGGCCCGACAACACTTCCGATCCGTTCTTCATGACGATCCGCGACGATCTTGCGGACAAGGGCTTCTTCACGGCGAGCGCGGAGGAGCTGATCACCTGGGCGCGAACCGGGTCGCTGATGTGGATGACGTTCGGGCTCGCCTGCTGCGCGGTCGAAATGATGCAGATGTCGATGCCGCGTTACGACGCCGAACGCTTCGGCTTCGCGCCGCGCGCATCGCCGCGCCAGTCGGATGTGATCATCGTCGCGGGCACGCTCACCAACAAGATGGCGCCGGCGTTTCGCAAGATCTACGACCAGATGCCCGAGCCACGCTACGTCATCTCGATGGGGTCGTGCGCTAATGGCGGTGGTTACTACCACTATTCGTATTCGGTCGTGCGCGGCTGCGATCGTGTCGTGCCGGTCGACATCTACGTGCCCGGCTGCCCGCCGACCGCGGAGGCGCTGCTGTACGGCGTGATGCTGCTTCAGAGGAAGATCCGGCGGATCGGCACAATCGAGCGCTAGTGAGCTGACCAACTCGGACTTGAATGGACATGACGCAGATCCCGCTTCCCTCTTCCGCCGACGCGGAGCACGCGCAATCCGACCTCGACCGCAATGACAACACGCGGCAGATCGTCGCTGACGTCGCCTATCGTCAGCTCGCGATCGTCAACGTCATTTTCGTTGGCCTCGAAAACGCCGGCGACGGCAATTGGGTGCTGGTGGACGCCGGCATTCCCGGATCGGCTGGCGCCATCCGCTCCGCCGCGAAAGCCCGGTTTGGAGGAAACGGCCGGCCTTCCTGCATTGTCATGACGCATGGGCACTTCGATCACGTCGGCGTGCTCGAAACGCTAGGGAATGAATGGCACGTGCCGGTTTATGCCCATGCGGCCGAGCATCCCTATCTGGACGGAAGCCAATCCTATCCGTCGGCCGATCCCAGCGTCGGTGGCGGGCTGCTCGCTCGGCTCTCTCCGCTCTTCCCGACAAAGCCGGTGGATGTCGCATCGCGCCTTTATGATCTTCCCTGTGATCACAGCGTGCCCTTCATGCCGGAATGGCAGTGGATCCATACCCCCGGCCATACCCCAGGGCATATCTCGCTCTGGCGCGAACGCGACCGCGTGCTGATTGCCGGCGATGCCTTCATCACGACGCGGCAGGAATCCGTCTACGCCGCAGTGACGCAAACGCCGGAGATGCACGGGCCCCCGATGTATTTCACCCCCGATTGGGGAAGCGCCAAGACATCGGTGCGCGCACTTGCCGCACTCGCTCCGGAGATCGTCGTCACGGGGCACGGCGCGGCCATGCAGGGGCCGCAGATGCGCGCGGCTCTCGATGCTCTCGCCCAACGGTTCGACGAAGTTGCCGTGCCTTCGCAATATCGACGCGGAGTCGTCGACGACAGAGCTTGATCACGCTGCACGGCTAGGAACGGTGGATGCTTCACATGATTGATCCGACATCGAAACCTCAAGGAGAAGACAGATGCGTAAGACAATCCTGACGATCTTTACGGCAGCAATGCTTGCAGGCGCTTCAGTCGGCGCAGCGTTCGCGCAAGGTGCTGGCGGTGGCGCCGGTGGTGGCGCAGGCGGCGCCGGTGGTGGGGCCGGAGGCGGCGCTGGCGGCGGCGCGGGCGCTGGTGCCGGGGCTGGCGGCGCAGGCGCAGGCGCAGGCGGTGCTGGAGCTGGAGATGGCGGCTCAGGCGGAACCGGCGGCGGCGGCGGCATCACCCATGTCGAGCGGGGCGGACAAGGTGCTTCCAGTCCTTCCGGCATGCGCAACGAAACGACCCCACCGTCCAACGGCGCCACGCCGCGTCGCTAGCGGTTCGCGGTTAGCAATCCTCCAAAGCGCGCCCTTGCTGTTGCGCGCATGAGAGCGGCCTCGGTGAGATCCTCTCCTCGCCGGGGCCGCATCGCGTTCAGGTCGCAATTAGAGGAGTCGGTAAACGTTGCACTTGGAACGCCGCTTCACGAGGCACGTTCAATGTTGAAATGGAGATTTCCATGAAGCATCGATTGCTCCTGGCCGCCGCCTCTCTCGCGCTCGTGACGGGCCTCGGCTCCCCAACGGCGGCCGTCGCACAAGACCGCTACTGCCTTCAGGGCCGCGTCTGGGGCTATCCGGGCAACTGCCAGTTCGCCAGTTACGCTCAGTGCATGGCGACTGCATCGGGAACGCACGCCTATTGCGGCGTCAATCCTCGCTATGCCTATGCACGGCGATATAGGGGATATCGGTGACCGGCCCAGGTGCGGACTGGTCATCGATCCTCCTTCTGACCGATCCCGCCGCTGAGCCGAGCGGCCCCGCGGCAGCAGAGCAAACGCTCAAGGCGCGCCAGGGACCGCTTTAGCTCTCTCGCTCGATACGCCGGCGGATGTCCAGCAAAAACTGGCTGACACCATCATCTGGGCTGACGCCGTCAGGCGGCGCTATGGTGGTGATGCCCCAGTTCGCCAATACAGCTTCCTGCACCGGATTGCGCTGCGTGACGAACGCGAAGGACCTCGGTCGGTCCTGGCGGTGCCCGGACTCATCCCAACTCTGCCAAATCCGATGCAGCAGGAGCCGAATGTTGGGATCGGACATGCTGTATCCGATGAAAAGCAGCGTGCTGCCCAAGGCATCGGCGCGAAACCGGATATCGAGTGGCGAATCGAACGCGAGCCGGTTGAGGAAGTCGGTCTCGGCCAAGACGAGCGAGGCATCGTCGTCGAAGTCGCCATGAAATTTGATGATGTGCGTGACGCCGGAACGGGCGCTTGCAATGTCCTTTGCGTTGCTGATCTTGGCATAGGGCTTTTCCAGGACCTCGAAGGCCGTCTCGAGGTTGCGGTCGTAGTTCGTGGTGTAAATGGTCGGAAAATCGAGCTCCACGATCAGCCGGTGGAGCCGTGAGGCCGCGATCCTGTCCGGGTCGACGCGCCAGTTGCGGTCGAGCCAGCTGCGGAGCGGGCCGATTCCGCCGCGCTTCAGCCGGTAGTACTCCGCCAGCATCTGATAGCCGCCGTGCATCCCAGCGATCACGTCGCGCTCAAGTCCAAGGTCATCCAGCAGATGGTCGATCAGAGATTGCCAGGACGGCAGGCCGACAGCCATCGAGACGCCGGCCCCGACGAACAGGATCGCGCAGCGTCGCTTGATCGCCGCGGCCAAGACCTCATGAGGCGGTCGCTCCTCGAATGCGAGTCCGGTCGGTTGCTGGTTCATCTACCTTGAATAACTGGACGAGACGCGGGTTCCTGGAGCCATGCCATCGCTCAGCGGTGAGGAGGCGGTCTTCTCCGTCTGCGCCGCGAAGCGGGCGATCAGACGACGAAGCTGCGCCTTGTGCACCAGACGGCCCGCCGTCTTCGGCGAGACCCAGATTGCTTCACGCTCTCCCTTTTCCGGCCACCAGCGCTCCTGCCCGTGGACCCTCATGGGAAAGACGGCAACGTTCATGGTCCGCTTGCGATCACCCTTCCGCTTGCGATGCTTGAAGGAGCCCAGCGCGCGCTTTGCGGTGACGCCGACGAGACCGGCCTCCTCGTACGCCTCGAGCGCAGCCGTACGGTGCGGCTCCGTCTTGCGCATCGGCGATCCCTTCGGGACACTCCACCTGCGCTTGCGCCTGGTCGTGATCAGCATCACGCGCAATTCGGAATTGTTCAGCATGAACGGCAACGCGGCGAATTGTTTCTTGCCCATCAGGCGCCTCCAGTTTGGTCGATAAGCCTACCCCGCAGCCATCGTTCCTTTATGCGCGAGTGTCCGTCCCCGATCAGAACTTCCGTTCGACCATCTTGAGGCGCAATCCGGAGATGGCTTCGCCCGGATTCAAGCCCTTGGGACACGCCTTCGCGCAGTTGAGGATGGTGTGACAGCGATAAATCCTGAAGGGGTCTTCGAGCTTGTCGAGGCGCTCGCCCGTCGCCTCGTCGCGACTGTCATTGACCCAGCGGGCCGCCTGGATCAGGGCCGCTGGGCCGAGGAAACGCTCGGAATTCCACCAGTAGCTTGGACAAGATGTCGAGCAGCAGGCGCAGAGGATGCACTCGTAGAGCCCGTCGAGCCTGGCCCGATCCTCATGGCTCTGTCGCCATTCCTTCGGTGGTGTGGGTGACACGGTTTGCAGCCAAGGTTCGATCAATGCGAGCTGTGCGTAGAAATTCGTCAGGTCGGGAACGAGGTCCTTGACCACTGGCTGATGCGGCAAGGGCAGCACGCGCAGCGGCTCGCCGTTCGGAACGTCCTCGCTCATGGACTTGGTGCAGGCGAGCGTGTTCTGGCCGGCGACATTCATCGAGCAGGAGCCGCACACGCCTTCGCGGCAGGACCGCCTGAATGTCAGCGTGGAGTCGATGTTGTTCTTGATCCAGATCAGACCATCCAGAACCATGGGCCCGCAATCGCTCATATCGACGAAGTAGGTGTCGAGCCGGGGATTGCGTCCGTCGTCGGGATTCCAGCGATAGACCTGGAATTCGCGCAACGATTTGCTGTCCGGCTTGGGCCAGATCCTTCCCTTTTCGACGCGGGAGTGTTTCGGAAGCCTGAACTCGACCATGTTACCTCCGGGAAGACATGAGGCGTGATAACCGCGCATCAGCCGGGATTGAAGCAGCGTAGTTGCAGAAGATCATCCAGCGACACACCCAACAGCACGATGCGAAGGGCCGGTGCTGTAGCGAGCATCAGCAGCAATATAAAAATGGCATAGACCAGAGCTGGCGGGGTCTCTCTAGCGAGGCTGTAGACTGCTTTCCGCATGGACCCTCCCTTGCGTGCCGGCGCGTGTCATGGCGGCGCCGATGACCAACATGGCCGCACCCCATAGCAGGAAGCCGATGTCCCAGAAGATGCGCTGCTCGTGAGGCACGGTCTCATTCACCTGGTGCAGCTTGAAGACCTCATGGTCAACCACGCCTTCAACCAGATTGAAGATGCCCCAACCGAGCAACACCGCGCCGAGACACTGGCCGCGCGACCAGTGGATGTCAGACCTGCGCGCCCGTTGCCACAGCACATACAGGCCGAGGAGCACAACAACATAGGCCGCGCTGTGGAAGATGCCGTCCCAGGTCGTGTTGAGCTTGACGTTGTCGATGGAGTTGAGCGGATACCAGCCGCTTAACATATGATGCCATTGCAGCAGCTGATGAAACACGATGCCGTCAAAAAACCCGCCCAGACCAAGCCCGAGAAGGACGCCCGCGGAAATCGGGAAGCTGCGTGAATTTCTGTGTTGCATGATTTTGCTCGTGCGCCGGTCGGCATCTGGATGATGGACAAACCGTCCTCAGTGCTGCCGTTCCTATGATCATGACGCACTTCCCGTGCCAATAACCTGCGTTAACCTGCGGGCTCGTGCCAGGATGCCGACATCAGGTGGAGCATCGCCCGGCTGCTTACGGCGGCGATAGGAACGTTCGAAACGGTCGCAGCGTCTTGTGAATCCAACATTGGAGATTCCACGTCGTATTTGCGATCAGATGGCACCCCGGCGAACAGCAGGTCGCATAGATGTCGCCGCCGATCATTCAGCGTCACCTGGCGATCCTGAGCAATCTCAGGGAAGTCGGCTAGAGCTTCACCAAGCGACAAAGGAGCGACGGTGGCCGTGTGTGTCCGCCCACGTCAAAGTCTTCGATGATTCCAATCGCGAGGAGCCAATATGGCGTATGCCCTGTTCAAGGACGGCGAAAAACTGAGCCGGACGTTTTCAACCAAAGAGGAAACCCTGAAAAAGGCCGAAGACGCCGGTCTGGTCGAAAGCGGCGGGGGTCAGCCCAGGCTCGAGGATGACCTGAAGATCAAGCCCTGCTCGCCCGACCCCGAACCTCGAAGCGAGGACGACCTCGATTGGACGCCGGAAAACCCGGCGTCCTGATCGCCGATCTAACAGCCTTTGCAGATGCTCTTGATCTTTCGATCGACGTGGGAATCCTGAGAGTTCTCCGAGCGTATTTCGGCGTCGCCCGGCATCGACGGACCGGGTGTCGCAGTTCCGTCAATCCGTCCGCTGCTGGTCCCCCCTGCGGGATTGCCGGCCCGCCCGACGGTGGTCGATCCTCGCGGCCCGCCACCGCTCGATTGGGCCGTTCCAGCGGTGTTCGTGCCGGTAGCCGTCGTGCCACGCGAAGCCGCGGCCGCGTCGCCTGGATTGCCCAGGCTGGGCGATGCACCGCCCGTCTGGTTTGTAGCTCCTGCAGACCCAAGGCCTGCCGACCCAGGGCTTGTGGCACCGCCGGTGCCACCGCTCGTGCTGCTCGCGCTTGCTCCGCCCGATCCTCCCGAACCGCCGCCACCGCCACTCTGCGCCGAGGCGGCCCCTATCGACGCGGTCGCCAGGAACGCGATCAGCATCAAGCTCGAAGTTGTCTTAGCCATTGCTCAGCTCCTCTCACGATCGTCGTGCGTGTGATGTTGATCGCGCTCACCACCGCCTCCCGAGACGTGTGATTTGCGGTCGTTGGTAGCCGTTCCGGGCGCAGGGCGCTCATGCTCGCGACCTCCCTTTTCGGGGTGCTTGCGATCCTGCCGCGAGGAGCCCGGACCACCGAAGCGTTCACTGTCTGAGTTCTTGTGTGGCATTCATCGGTCCTGCTGGTAGCCTTGGTTTGTCGTGTTCTGCTTGATGTTGCCGTGACGACCCTGGGTGTCGAAGTTCTCGGGGTCGGGGACTCTTTCATCCGTCTCGATCCTGGGATCAGATCCGGGTCCCTTGTCGCTGCGCTGCTCTGGCGGTATGGGGGGCAATTTGGACATTGCATGCTCCTTGTTTCGGTCTCGCGACCTCATGCGCTGGCAATGAGATGGGGCGGCGGTCGTTCCTGATCGATGCTGATGCATGCCCGTAGGAACGAACGATTCCTGCCCGTGTTGACCCCGCAGTTCATACGGAAGGCTTTTTGTTCATGGTCCAGGCTCTATCGCGGGAAACGGAGAAGGACGGCACCCGGAAGCTGATGATGGCGGGATCGCTGGCGTACGTTGATCGCGTGCCACCACACCGACAGATCGCAGAGAGGACAAGTTATGCCGAAAGCGAAAGCGCCTGAAAACGACCCGAGAGAAACACCGGTCGACGATCCGCGACAGCAGACGGATTTGCCAACCCACCGGCAGACGGACCAGCCTTGGCAGGGAAATCCCGAGAAGGAGCAGATCGACCCAAAGCGTCCCCCGATTGATCTGGAGCGATGGCAAAAGTCGAATACCCACTAGCTGCTACGCATGCGCCTCGTTCACGCGTCGAGCTCATGGATGGTGGGCCGCAGGTCGCCGCCCTCATCGAGATCGAGCGTTGCCAGCGTGATCGGCAGCTTGAATCGCCTTGGACCGGCGCTTCCAGGATTCAGGAAAAGCACTCCGTTGATCGTGTTGACCTGCACCCGATGCGAATGTCCTGATATCACCACGTTCACACCGGTTGCCGCGGGGTCGATGGCGAGCGCCTTGAGATCGTGAAGGAGGTAGAAACAACGAGCGCCGAGGTGCACTGTTTCGGTTTCGGGATAGCGCCTCGCCCAACTGCCGACATCGACGTTTCCCCTGATGGCGGTGACGGGCGCTATTAGGCAAAGCCTCTCCAGAACCTCCGGCGCGCCGATATCACCAGCGTGGAGGATATGCGACACCCCTGCAAGACGGCGTCCGGCCTCAGGTCTGAGAAGGCCGTGCGTATCCGAGATCACTCCGATCCTCAACGCCATGTCAGGCCGCGACTTCAGTGCAGGACATCCAGTGGCACTTTCCCGATCTCCTCACCCTGCTGGTTCGTGACCAGGATGGAAAAATGACGATTCCTGAGTTCGGGACGCTCCGCAAGGAGCCTCTTCGCGATCTCCTCGGCAACGTCCAGCGCCACGATGTCGTCGGGCAATTCAGCTCCTCCCTCGTCCGCGACGGTCTCGGAGTCGACCAGATCAAAATGATAGCGCGGCACGTGAACCCTCAATTCGTCGCAGGAACGCGCGATCTCGGGCCTTCGTTCCGGCGCTCGCACGTCAACGCCCGGCGTGTCCGCAGGAACCCTCAGGGTCATCGCGGCATTGCTGCTTTTTGGAGCCGACACATGCTCGGAGAGTTGCGCGTGCTTGCCCAGCCGGGCGCAATCATCGCCAGTCTCGCCGTCCTGTTGCTGATGGCCGCTGGCGATGCGGCGATCGTGATCGCCGTGAAGGGCTGGCCATTCTAGCCCGATGATTGATGTCGGACATCCCTCTTCGGCCCATCGCTCCGATTAGCGGATAGGAACCTTTGTAGGCCTGCCCGGTTCCGCCTGTGAAGCGGAGTGCGACAAGGCGTCAATGCAGGTCTGGGTGCGAAGGGTTCTGGTGTTGTGCACGATCTGGCCGCTCACGGCGTGTGCGGGCCGGCAATCGGCGCTCGATCCGCAAGGGCTGCAATCCGGCCAGATCTTGCACACGCTGTTCATCTTCCTCGCTGTGTCGGCGGTCGTCTGGACCGCCGTCGTGATCGCGCTCTGCATCGGAATGATGCGGCGAAAACGTTCGGCTGATCGGCCGCTTGACCTTCACCAAGCCTTCGAGGAACGCTCCGGGCGCGTCATCCTCGCGCTTGGGATTGCGACCACCGCCGTCGTGCTCGGTCTCTCCTTCGTGAGCTATGCCGGACAACGTACCGTCTTTGCCAAGGACGAGAAAGCCCACATCCTCAAGATCATCGGCCACCAATGGTGGTGGGAGGTCCGCTATGAGGCCGACAGTCCGCACCAGAGTTTCGTGACGGCCAACGAGATTCGAATCCCCACTGGCGAGCCGGTGAGACTGGAACTGGAATCGGCCGACGTGATCCACAGTTTCTGGGTGCCCAGCCTGACCGGCAAGATGGACTTGATCCCCGGGCAGAAGAACGAGCTGCAATTCACGGCGAAGAACGCGGGCATCTATCGCGGGCAATGCGCCGAGTTCTGCGGGATCCAGCACGCCCACATGGCATTTGCCGTGATCGCGATGTCACCCGACGAGTTCGGCCGCTGGCGTGACCATGAAAACCAGAGCGCCAACAGCCCTGCCGATCCGCTCGGCAAGCAGGGCGAGGCTCTGTTCCGGGCGCGCGGATGCGCCTTGTGCCACAACATTAGCGGCACGCTGGCCGGCGGGCAGCTCGGCCCGGATCTCACGCATATCGGCAGCCGCACGACCATCGCGGCGGGAACGTTGCCGAATAATTCGGCCACGCTCGGCGCCTGGATCGCCGATCCCCAGCACATCAAGCCCGGCAATCTCATGCCGAGGATGCCGCTGCAATCGGATGAAATGATCGCCATCATTCATTATCTGGAGCAGCTCAAGTGAGCATCGCCGCTGAACCAAATGAGTTGCGGGACGACGTCCTGAACGGCCTTCGACTTTCCACACAGCTGGAGAAAGTGTGGCGCACGCCGTCCGGCTGGATGGGCGCGCTGACGTCGGTCGACCACAAGGTGGTCGGCCGCCGCTACATCATCACGGCGTTCGTATTCCTGCTCCTCGGCGGCCTCCTCGCGGTCCTGATGCGCATTCAGCTGGCCGGGCCGGAGAAGACGTTTCTCTCCGCCGACAAGTACAATCAGGTCTTCACGATGCACGGCTCGACGATGATGTTCCTGTTCGCCGTGCCGGTCATGGAGGCGTTCGCCGTTTATCTGGTGCCGTTGATGGTCGGCACGCGGAACATCGCCTTTCCGCGACTGAACGCCTTCAGCTATTGGATGTTTCTGTTCGGCGGCTGCTTTCTCTGGATTTCCTTTGCGCTGAATGTCGGCCCGGACGTTGGCTGGTTTGCCTATGTCCCGCTCTCCTCGCTGCAATTTACGCCGACAAAGCGCCCGGATGTCTGGGCGCAAATGATCACCTTCACCGAGGTCGCGGCGCTCGCCGTCTCCGTGGAAATCATCGTGACCGTGTTCAAGCTCCGCGCGCCCGGCATGACGCTCGACCGCATTCCCCTGTTCGTCTGGGCCATGCTGGTGACGAGCTTCCTTGTGATGTTCGCGATGCCCTCGATCATGGTCGCATCGACGTCACTGATCCTGGATCGCCTCGTCAACACGCGCTTCTATGATTCCTCCTCGGGCGGACATCCCCTGCTCTGGCAGCATCTGTTCTGGTTCTTCGGCCATCCCGAGGTCTACATCATCTTCATCCCGGGCACGGGAATGGTCTCGGCGATCCTCGCGACGTTCGCACGACGGCCGGTGATCGGCTATCCCGTGGTGATCCTCTCGTTGATCGCGACCGGCTTCCTGTCGTTCGGTCTCTGGGTCCACCACATGTTCGTCACGGGCCTGCCCCAACTCGGCGCGGCCCTGTTCACAGCCTCCAGTATGCTGATCGCGGTGCCGAGCGGGCTGCAGATCTTCTGCTGGCTGGCAACGCTCTGGGACGGGCGTCCGGTCTACCGGACCCCGCTGTTGTTCGTGATCGGCTTCATCGTGATCTTCGTGCTAGGCGGGCTGTCCGGCGTCATGGTCGCCTCGGTCCCGATCGACACCCAGGTGCACGACACCTATTTCGTCGTCGCCCACTTCCATTATGTCCTGATCGGCGGCGCTGTGTTCCCGCTGGTCGGCGCGGTCTACTACTGGTTTCCCAAGATCGCCGGCCGCATGCTCAGCGAGCGACTCGGGCGCTGGAATTTCTGGCTCGCCTTCGTCGGCTTCAACGTCGCCTTCTTCCCGATGCACATCCTCGGGCTGATCGGAATGCCGCGCCGGGTCTACACCTACACCGCCGACATGGACTGGGCGCACCTGAATCTCGTGTCCAGCGGTGGTGCTCTCATTTTCGCGCTCAGCTTCGCGTTGCTTTTGGTCAACGTGATCTACAGCCTTCGCAAAGGTGCGCTTGCAGGCGACAATCCTTGGGATGCCTCAACGCTGGAATGGGCGACGTCATCGCCGCCCCCGCCGCAGAATTTCGACCGCATTCCGGTGGTCAAGCACCGCGATCCGCTGTGGGCCGATAGCGAGAGCCTGCCCGTGGTCGCGGGTCTGAGCGCCGAGCGGCGCGAGGTCCTGCTGACCTCGCTCGCGGAAGCTGAGCCGCAGATCCGGGAGGCTTCGCCCGAACCCAGCATCTGGCCGCTGCTCACAGCTATCGCGACGACAGTGTTCTTCATCGGCTCGATCTTCACGCCCTGGGCCGTGCTCTGGGGCACACCACCGATGGCCGTGACGTTGGTCGGCTGGTTCTGGCCGAGCGGCAGCAAGGAGGACGAGGAGTGAGACAGACCATCGTCCGCAATGTCGCTGAACTGCCGACTTACGGCTATGGCCCGCGCAGCGGACCGTGGTGGGGCGCCATGGGCTTCATGGCGCTGGAGGGCATGGGCTTTGCCATTGCCATCGGTTCCTATCTCTATCTCTACGCCGTCAACCCAACTTGGCCGATCGGCGCCTCGCCGCCCGATCTCTGGCCAGGCACAGCCGAAGTCGTGGTCTATCTGCTGAGCATCATCCCGAACGAGATCACCAACCGCGCCGCACACCGGCAGGATCTCGCGAAGGTGCGGACCGGACTCATCGTGATGGCCCTGATCGGCATTGCCCTGCTGGTGCTGCGCGGCTTCGAGTTCGCGCATCTCAACACCCGCTGGGACAATTCAGCTTACGGCTCCATTGTTTGGCTCATTCTGGGGCTGCACACGACCCACCTTGCCACCGATGTCGGCGACACGGTCGTGCTGGCGGTATTGATGTTCACGCGCCATGCGAAACCGCGCCGGTTCAGCGACGTGACCGACAACGTGTTCTATTGGAACTTCGTCGTGCTCGCCTGGCTGCCGCTCTATGTCTTGCTCGATTGGGTGCCACGCCTATGACCGCAGCCGATCGACATTCCAGACTGCTTTATTGGGCCGGCGTTGCGCTCGGGCCCATCGCGTGGGGTATCAATTTGCAGGGCGTCTACGTGCTCGCGCACTTCTCCTGCGAACAGACCAGGCTCAGCGGCGCGATCATGAGCGCGGTTCTGGCTGTCGTCGCGCTGGCAGGCACTGTCATTTCGGCCCGCGCCGTTCGGCGCGGCGCGGGGGCTGAATGGGCCGATGCGCGGGGTGGCGGACCACGAACGTTCATGGCCTGGCTCGGCGTCGGCTCCGGCGTGTTATTTGCGCTGGTGATTGCGAACCAGTTCGCCGCCTCGCTCATGATCAGCCCATGCCTGCGCTGAGCTTTGCAGCACTGCTGCTCGCGCTGCTCGCGCTGCTCGCGGCGCCGGCCGATGCGCACGGACTATCGGATGTCGATCCCGGTTCGCTGTGGAGCTACGATCCCTGGCTCATGGCCCCGCTCTATGCCGTCGGTATCGGCTTCTATGTCGGAACGCAGCGGCTCTGGCATCATGCAGGTGGTGGCCGTGGCGTCAGCTTCCGCCAGGTGGCCGCGTTCTGGACCGGATGGCTGGTGGCCGCACTTGCCGTGACCTCGCCGCTGCACTGGCTCGGCGAGCGTCTGTTCACCGCGCACATGGTCGAGCACGAACTGCTGATGGTGGTCGCGGCACCGCTGATGGCGTTCGCCCGGATCAATGGTCCTCTGCTGTGGAGCCTGCCGGCCCGGCTTCGCCCGGCGGCAGGCCGCATGCTCGATCTGCCGATATTGGCGTGGCCGTGGCAGCTTGTGAGCCACCCCATGAGCGCGACGATCCTGCACGGCGCAGCGCTCTGGATCTGGCACGCACCGCCGTTATATGCACGGGCGCTTGAGAATACGGCGATCCATCGTCTCCAGCACATCAGCTTCTTTGCGACTGCGCTGTTGTTCTGGTGGGTGCTGCTGCATGGCCGCGGACAGGGCCGCAGCAACCGGATTCGGGATGGCATCGCTGTCGCTTGCCTGTTCATTACCATTCTGCATTCCGGCGTGCTTGGGGCTCTGCTGACCGTGTCGCCGCGGCTCTGGATCCCAAGCCAGGGCACCCTCGCCGGCGAGTTCGGCCTCTCGGCACTCGAGGACCAGCAGCTCGCCGGCATCCTGATGTGGGTGCCCATGGGCCTACTCTATACCGGCGCCGCGTTGTTCTTTGCTCACCGCTGGCTGACTGCGAACGGCGGTCATTCCCGCCTGCCGCTCCCTTCAACATCCGGGCTGAGCGACGCTACATAGGAACCGCAACTTCTGTTCGAACGTTCGCCTGCCGACTGCGACACTCCACGGAGGCCACATGGAAAAACGATCCGTCATGGTGCTAACGGCTATCTTCACCGCAGCACTCTTGATGCCTGCAGTCTTGAACGCGCAGGACCAACCCCAGCCAGGGATGTCGTGCCCGGTCGATCATGACAAGCTCGCCGATATCCTCAAGAAGAGTGTCAAGCCGGGCGGCGGCCCAAGCAACGGAGGTCTCGACAACAACGAGTGGGCTGCCGTCGTCAATCGGCAGGGCATCGTCTGCGCAGTTGCCTATAGCGGCGGCAAGGTCGACGACCAGTGGCTCGGCAGCCGGGCCATCGCGGCCGAGAAGGCCAATACGGCGAATGCGTTCAGCCTAAAGGACAAGGCGATGGCGACGGCCAATCTCTATGCCGGGGCGCAGCCCGGCGGGTTCCTATTCGGCGCGGCACTCGGCAACCCGCCGTTCCCGGAAGCCTTGTACGCCGGATCTCCGGACAGCTTCGGCACGGCCAGCGATCCAATGGTGGGCAAGCCGATCGGCGGCACGATCGTGTTCGGGGGAGGGCTGGCGCTCTATGACGGCAACGGCATCACGGGCGCGCTGGGCGTCAGCGGCGACAGCTCCTGCGCCGATCACAACGTGGCCTGGCGCGTGCGTCACCAGCTCGGGCTCGACCGCGTGCCGGCCGGCGTCAGCCCCAACATGAAAGACGCAATCATCTATGACATCGGACCCGACGGCAAAAGTCCGTCTGGATTTGGCCACCCCAAGTGTAACGGCAAGGAAGATCAGATCGCAGTTGACCTCGGCGCCGGCGTGTCCGGCAACGTCGTGAGATAGCTCGTCGTCGGTCTCACCTCTTTGGAACCAAGCGAAGTCGGAACGTTTGTAGGTTCGTAAACCGGCCTGCAACGGCGCACGGCCTCATCACTGCCGTGGGGATCTTTACATATGTTAGTGCGTGGTCTCACGCGTTTGCTGGGCCGACTTCCAGGCTTCCTTTGTGCCCTTTGCGCGTCCTGCGCGTTGCTGTCGTCCGCCTCGGCACAGAGCGATCTGGCCAGCCGCATGAAAGATCCCGGCCAGTGGCCGATGGCGGCGCGCGACTACGCCAACACCCGCTATAGCAACCTTGATCAGATCAACGCCTCCAATGCATCGCGGCTGCAGCTTGCATGGACGTTCTCGGTCGGTGCCGATCGCGGCCAGGAGGCGGCGCCGCTCGTGGTGGACGGCACCATGTATGTGGTCGGCCCCTATGCCGGCCCCTACCCCAACCGTGTGTTCGCACTCGATGCCACGACGGGTGAATTGAAATGGTCCTACGCACCGAAGCCGGAGCCCGCTGCCGCGGGCGTTGCCTGCTGCGACGTCGTCAATCGCGGACTCGCCTTCGACAACGGCAAGGTCTTCCTCAACACGCTTGATAACCACACGGTCGCGATCGACGCCAAGACCGGCAAGGAGCTGTGGCATACGAAGCTCGGGGAGATCAACAAGGGCGAGACCATCACGATGGCTCCCGTCGTGGTCAAGGGCAAGGTGCTCGTCGGCAACAGCGGCGGCGAGATGGGCGTGCGCGGCTGGGTCACCGCGCTCGATGAAAACACCGGGGCCATTGCGTGGCGCGCCTACGCCACGGGCCCGGACAAGGACGTGCTGATCGGCGACGACTTCAAGCCGTTCTACGACAGTCTCAAGGGCAAGGATCTCGGCGTGAAGACGTGGCCGGCCGACCGCTGGCAGGTCGGCGGCGGCACGATGTGGGGATGGATCTCCTACGATGCCGAACTCAATCTGATCTACTACGGCACAGCCAATCCGAGCCCATGGAACGCCAACCAGCGCAGCGGCGACAATCTCTGGAGCACCACAATCTTTGCCCGCGACCCCGACACCGGCCGCGCCAAATGGGCTTACCAGATCAACCCGCACGACCTGTTCGACCACGACGAGATCAACGAGAATGTGCTCGTCGATCTCGAACTGAATGGACAGCCGCGCAAGGTGCTGATCCACCCGGGCCGCAACGGCTATATGTACGTGATGGATCGGGCGACCGGCGAAGTCATCTCGGCGGACGCGTTTGAATTCGTCAATGCCTATAACGGCGTCGATCTCAAGACCGGCAAGATCATCCCCAACGAGGAGAAGACGCCGCTCGCCGGCAAGACCGTCGAGAACATCTGCCCGGCCGCGCCGGGCGCCAAGGACTGGCAGCCAACCGCCTGGTCGCCCCGCACCAAGCTGCTCTACGTGCCGCATCAGCATCTTTGCATGAACTTCAAGGCATCGCAGGTCGGCTATATCGCAGGCACACCTTATGTGGGCGCCGATGTCGACATGTATGCCGGCCCCGGCGGCCACCGCGGCGAATTCATGGCGTGGGATCCCGTCGCGCGCAAGAAGGTCTGGGAGATCCACGAGAAGCTGCCGGTCTGGAGCGGCGCGCTGGTTACGGCAGGCGACGTCGCGTTCTACGGCACCATGGATCGGCTGTTCAAGGCCGTGGATGCCAAGGACGGGCATGTCCTCTGGCAATTCCGCGCCGGCTCCGGATTCATTGGCCAGCCGATCTCCTATCGCGGCTCCGACGGACAGCAATACATCGCGATCCTGTCGGGCGTCGGCGGCTGGCCGGGTGTGGTGGCCAACGCCGAGGTCGATCCGCGGGTGCGCAACGGCGCGCTCGGTTTTGTCGGTGCGACCCAGGATTTGCCGTTCTACACCGCGGGCGGGAGTGAGCTGCTGGTCTTCAAACTCGGCGGCGCGAATGGTGAGGACACCAGCCATGCGCCTTCGAAATAGTTATCCCGGCATCGCTCTTGGTTTTCTGGTCGGGCTTGCAACCACGGCGGCGGCAGCGTCGGATCGCGAGCTTCGCGTCTGTGCCGATCCCAACAATCTGCCTTTCTCGAACAGCGCCGAAGCAGGATTCGAGAACAGGCTCGCGGCCATGGTGGCCGAGCATTTCGGCCTGCAGGTCTCCTACACCTGGTGGGCGCAGCGCCGCGGCTTCATCCGTAACACGCTGAAAGCCGGCAAATGCGACGTCGTCATGGGCGTGCCGTCCGGCTATGATCTCGTCGAGACGACGAAGCCGTATTATCGCTCGAGCTACGTGTTCGTCACGCGGCAGGACCAGCACCTCGAGCTTTCGTCCCTGCTCGACCCACGCTTGCATCACCTCGCAATCGGCGTGCATCTGATCGGCGATGACGGCAACAATCCCCCGCCGGCGCAGGCGCTCGGCGAACAGGGCATCGTCGACAACGTCCGCGGCTACTCGATCTACGGAGATTATCGCGAGGCCAATCCCCCGGCGCGCCTGATCGAAGCCGTCGAAAGCGGCAGCCTCGATGTCGCCGCAGCCTGGGGTCCGCTCGGCGGATATTTCGCCCAGCGCTCTCTCGTCCCCCTGACGGTCATGCCGATCCGGGATTACGAGCGCTTTGCACCTCAGCAGTTCCAGTTCGCCATCGCGATGGGCGTGCGCAAAGGCGACGACGCCTTGCGCGACCGACTGAATGCATTCATCGACGAGCACCGGTCCGAGATCACTTCGCTGCTGCTCAGTTACGGCGTTCCGCTGGTGGACCAACCGGCTATGGTATCGGGAGGACATGAGTGATGTCTGCTCCAGTGCTGCGCGCAAGCGCCCTATCACTACTGCTGGCGGTCCTGCCGAATGGCGCGGGGCTGGCCCAGCAGACTTTGCCGCAGTCGCAGGAGGCGCAGATGCCGACGCTGTCTCCGCACCCGAACTTCGGTGGCAGCGTCGGCAATGGCAGGCCCGGCGTCTTCATGCAGGTCCCGGTCAGTCACCTCCATCCCGGCGCGCAGCCGGACCCGCCGCAGATCAAGAACCCCGTGCAGGGCGATCCCAATGCGGAGCAGCGCGGGATGACCTACTACGTCAACTTCAACTGCGTCGGCTGCCACGCACCCAATGGCGGCGGCGGCATGGGACCGGCGCTGAGCAACAACAACTTTACTTACGGCTCGCAGCCCGAGAACATCTTTCTCTCGATCTACCAAGGGCGGCCCAACGGAATGCCGGCCTGGGGCGGCGTGCTGCCCGACAGCGTGATCTGGGATCTCGTCACCTATATCGGCAAGATCAGCAACGAGCCGAGCCACCAATGGGGCCGAACCTTTTCCGCGAATCTGCCTTCGCCCGAAGTCGAGCAAGTCCCGAGCGAGCAGGTCTCGACGACCGATCCCTGGTCTGCCACCAAGTCTTTCAATTTCGGCCAGAAGCCCTGATCGCCGGGAAGCAGCGATGGCAAATCCGATCACGAGATTGCTAGTCACCGCGCTGCTGGCTACCACAGGCGCCGCCTGCAAGGCTGCGGGCCCGGACAACTTCACCGGCGACGCGCGTCGTGGCGCCGACCTCGTCAAGCAGTATCACTGCGGCGGCTGTCACGATATTCCCGGCATTGCCGGCGCCGAAGGCAATGTCGGCCCACCCTTGCATCGGATCGGCACGCGGACCTACATCGCCGGCTACATCCAGAACTCGCCGGACAACATGGCTGATTGGATCGAGGATCCACAGCGGGCGTTGCCGGGCAATGCCATGCCGAGAATGGGCATCCCGCAGAAGGACGCGCGGGACATCGCGGCGTTTCTCTATACGCTGAAGTGACCATCATGCCTCCCATGCATCGTTCAATGAATTGGCTCCGTGACGCGCCATTGCTGGCCATCACCATTGTGCTCGTCGCTATCATGGGACTGGGCCTCCTGGCTGGCGGTGCCTGGCTCGAGGCCCTCGGTGGCTCCGCCTACTATCTGATCGCGGGCATCATGCTTCTGCTCACGAGCTGGCTGCTCGGGCGCCGCCGCGCCGAGGCGCTCTGGGTTTATGCCGCGCTGCTGGCCGGAACGATGGCTTGGGCGATCTGGGAGGCCGGCCTCGATTTCTGGTCGCTGGCGCCGCGCGGCGACGTACTCGTGCCGCTTGGCCTGTGGCTGATGCTGCCCTTCATTGCCTCCCGCCTGGCGCCTCGCTTGCGCGCAGCGCGATGGGCGCTTGGCCTTGTGTTGGTCGCCGCAGCCATCGTCGTCGGCATGTCCCTGACGAGCGATCGCCGCGATCTTGCCGGCACGATACCTGAGGGCGAAACAACGGGGGCCATTGCGTCTCCCGAACCGGAGCAGCCCGCTGCCGGCCAGAACTGGACGGCCTACGGCGGCAGCGGCTTCGGTACGCGCTTCTCGTCGCTGAGCCAGATCACCAAGGACAACGTCAAGGACCTCAAGCTCGCCTGGGAATTCCGCACCGGCGATCACAAGGGCCCGGACGATCCCGACGAGATCACCAACCAGGCGACGCCGCTCAAGGTGGGCGATCTGCTCTACACCTGCTCGCCGCACCAGATCGTGTTCGCGCTCGAAGCCGCGACCGGAAAACTGCGCTGGAAGTTCGATCCGCAGGTGCAGCACAACAAGGCCTTCCAGCACATGACCTGCCGCGGCGTGTCCTATCACGCGACCAAACCCGGCGCGATAACTGCCGACGGCACGCCGGCCCCGAGCGATTGTGCGGGGCGCATTTTCATACCGACCAACGACGGACGGATGTTCGCGCTCGATGCGCAGAGCGGCGTGCCTTGCCAGGATTTTGGCAATCAGGGACAGATCGATCTCAAGCAGGGCAGCGAGATCCAGACACTCGGCTTCTACGAGGGCACCTCGCCGCCCGTCGTCACGGACAAGTTGCTGATCGTCGGCGGAGCGGTGATCGACAACTATTCCGATCGCGTGCCGTCGGGCGTGATCCGCGGCTTCGACATCTATTCAGGACGGCTGATCTGGGCATTCGATGCCGGCAATTCCGATCCGAACGAGATGCCCTCGGCCTCGCATCATTTCACGGCCGGCTCACCCAATTCGTGGAGCATTTCCGCGGTCGACGAGAAGCTCGGACTGGTCTATGTGCCGCTCGGCTCGAGTTCTCCGGATATTTGGGGCGGCGGCCGTTCGCCCGAGAACGAGCGCTACGATTCGGCATTGATTGCCCTCGATCTCATGACCGGGAAACTGCGTTGGTCGTTCCAGAACGTGCACCACGATCTCTGGGACATGGATATGCCGTCGCAGCCCAGCCTGGTCGATTTGCGCCTTAACGGCGGCGTGACGCCTGCGATCTACATCCCGGCAAAGACCGGCGACATCTTCGTGCTCGACCGCCGCGACGGGCGTCAGCTGGTGCCCGCACCGGAGAAGCCGGTGCCGCAGGGCGCCGCGAAGGGAGACCGGCTGTCGCCGACCCAGCCCTTCTCGGAGTTGAGCTTTCGCCCGCCCGGCATGCTGACCGACGCGCAGATGTGGGGCAGCACGATGTTCGACCAACTCGCCTGCCGGATCAAGTTCAAGCGCCTGCGCTATGAGGGGCCGTTCACGCCGCCGTCTGAACAAGGCACGCTGGTGTTTCCAGGAGACTTCGGCATGTTCGAATGGGGCGGCATTGCCGTCGATCCGCAACGCCAGATCGCGATCGCGAACCCTCAATCGATTCCCTTCGTCTCGCGTCTCGTGCCGCGCGGGAAAGACAATCCGGCAGCGCCGAACGCGGCGCATCCGCCGGGAACCGAGCTCGGCGTGCAGCCGATGTACGGCGCCCCCTATGGCGTCGACCTCGGCATTTTCCTCTCACCGCTCGGCATCCCCTGCCTTGCCCCGCCATGGGGCAACATCGCCGCGATCGATCTCAAGTCGCACAAGGTGGTCTGGCAGCATCGCATCGGCACGATCCGCGATCAGGCCCCGCTGCCGCTGCCATTCAAGCTCGGCGTTCCCATGCTGGGCGGTCCGATCGTCACCGCGGGCGGCGTCGTCTTCATCACGGGAACGATGGATGACTACATCCGCGCGTTCGACGTTCGCGATGGCAGACGGCTTTGGCAGGACCGCCTTCCTGCCGGCGGCCAGTCGACGCCGATGACCTATGAGGCCAACGGCAAGCAATATATCGTCACGGTCGATGGCGGCCACGGCTCGTTCGGAACTAAACTCGGCGATTACGTGCGGGCCTACGCGCTGCCGTGATCTGCCTCGGCAGGACATGCTTGTGCTTGGCGACGCCTTGTCCCGATCTGCCAGCGCGACGCGCAACTGCTGAAGCCAGGAGAGCCACGCCCGCAGCTAGTCCCAGCGCCGCGAGCCCCTGACTGATGACCCCGGCAGGTGGGAGCTGCTTGCGTGACAGCCAACCGCCATCGATTGACGTGCCCTGCGGACCAGCTTCGATCATGGTGCCCTCGCTGCTCTTCGCCGGGCGCGCGCGCGACAGCAGGTAGCGGAAGGCTACCCCCAGGATGTTCTCGGTAATCTGCGGAGCCATCGCGTAGGCAATTTGGCCGGCACGCGCCGGCCAGCCCACGGCGACCTCATCTTGGGGTGCGCGGACGAGGCTCACGAACGTCTCGGCAACGTCCTCCGCCTGATACAGCAGCGGACCGGGATCGAGCGTCCGGCCGGACATGTTGGCGCCGTGGACGAAGCCCGGCGTGTCGACCATGGCCGGGAAGACGCCGCAGACATGGATGTTGCGATGAGCCCTGAGCTCCTGACGCAGGCTCGCGGTGAAGCCCCGAAGGCCGAATTTGCTCGCTGTGTAGGCCGCAGCAAAAGGCGTCGGAGCCCAGCCGCCGAGCGAGATGTTGTTGATCAAGATACCGCGGTTCTGGCGCAGGAAGATCGGAAGCACCGCGAAAGCGCCATGCATCGTGCCGAGGAGATTGACCTCGATCGTTCGGCGATGAAGTGCGATATCCGCGTCTTGATAAGCCCCGAAAACGCCGGTGCCGGCGTTGTTGATCCAGACGTCGATGCCACCGAGCGCGTCTTCCGCCTCTCGGGCCAGCCGCTGCACCGCCTCGGCATCGGTGACATCGGTCGGGATTGCCAATGCGCGGCCTCCGAGCGCCTCGCATTCTGCAGCGAGGCTCGTCAGGACTTCGGCACGGCGTGCCGCCAGGACCACGCTTGCGCCCTTTCCGGCGAAGGCCAGCGCCGCAGCACGCCCGATTCCGCTCGAGGCACCGGTTATGACGACGCGCGTGCCAGTCATTTGCCGCGGCTCGGATCCGGAGCCGCCCGCCGGAAGCAGCCAGTGCAGGGATCGCCGGAGACGCTCGGTTCCGTCCGCTTCGAACCAGTCGCCATGCGCGAAGATCACCCGCTCCGGCGACAGCCGTATGAGCCGCTCGGCTGCCGACCGCACGGAACGGCCGCCGAGGCGCAGCAGCAGTCGGAGATAGACCGGCGCCGTTCCGTTTGGCTTGGAAATGCCGAGGAGGTTTGCCGCGGCCTCGTTTGACGCGCTGAGATCATTGGGATCGAGATTTTGCACCAGATCCGTCAGGATCAGTGTCCGGCTGCGCTTGTCGAACAGCTCGATCTCGGAGAACATCGGAGCGTTCACCGAGACGGCTTCGAGGTCGGCCCTCCATTCCGCAGGCGTCGCCTCTCCAAGCTCGCGGTCGATGTGGATCCGTGCTGCTCGAACTTGCCGACGCGCCGAAAGGCCGCGCGCCGCGAAAGTCGTCGCCTGTGGCAGCTCTCTCTGCCAGTCGGACAGGAACATCCAGTGCGCGATATTCGGCGCGAGCAAGTACCTTATGGTCCCTAGCCGCTCCAGCTCACCACGGAGAGCCGGCGAATATCTCACCGGCGAATGCAGCACGAGATCGCCGTTCGAGAGCCGAATGACGGTCATGCGCACCGGAAGTTTCAGACCGGCAGCGCTGATCGGGGCATCGTCCACGACCCAGATATCGTCCGTCGCTCGCGACAAACGGGCCGTCGACAAGGTGGCGTCGGAACTTTGCATGAGCGTCTTCCATCACAAGGCGTTTGCTCAAGCTTCGGGAGCGACGCTCGTTCCTCGCTAGGACGCCCGAGCCTGCATGCGGGCATTGCGTCGGCGACGGCGCGCGGCGAGTCGTCCTCGGATCCTCTCCGCCGGAATGTGCCGCGAGACCGCCGGGCCAAGCTCTGGTTCTGAGGGAGGTTGTTGGGTGGCAATCGGCGCTTGGTCTGGACGAGCTTCCATCAGACCGAGCACGGCGCGGCCCTTGGCCGTGATGCGCCACCCGCCATTTGTCCGGTCGATCAGCCCTTGCGAAAAGATGTCCAGCCCCGGCACCCGCCCGGCGAGCCGCCGGGTGCGCTCGGTCCAGTCGCGACCGCTGGTCGCCAGAATGGCCATATCCCGCTTGAGATCCTCCATGGCGGCGAACCCATCCGGGTAGCTCACCAGGATCTTGAGGACCGTCACGTGGAAATTCACCCCTGCCCCCACATGACCATCATCACATCGTCGGGACTTCTGAAAGGGCATTGCGGGCCGCTAGTTTGAGACGATCCGCAGAGATGTCGCCCCTGCTTGCAGTCTCCAGAAGCTTCGAGGCTACGCGAGTCCTGGCGCCGATCTCACAGCGTGGAACAGCTTCACACACCTCGTCCAGAACGGTGCGCAACAACGCCTTGGTCGCGGTATCGATCATGGAAAGCCCCGGCGGAAAGGTTCACGGTAGGGCAATCGCTCCGGCCAGGGATTCAACATTGTTAATGATCTTATAATTTCGCTGCCTGGCCACTGCCAGCTTGGCGATGTCTTGGGCCTGCTGTGCGCGACCTTGCGGACTCCTGCTCGGCATTGCTCGTGAAATCGGGGAACCTCCGTCGTCGGCCAATCGTTCGCATGCCATGGAGATTGTCGTTTTCGCGGTCCTCGTCCTCCTGGTTGCGACTGTAGTTCGGCATGCGTGATGGCGAACCGCGCAGCTTCGCATTCTCGCGGCTGATTCCGCCCGAGCTTTGCTTCGTCGCTTCACCCTCTTGTCCAAGAGGGCGCAGGGAAGGCCGGGTGCCGGCTGGCACCCGCGGTCCGCTGCGCGAAAATGTAGCGCAAGGAAACCGCACAGCAGCATACAGGTGTAGCCAATCACTCGGCCTTCCCTGCGCGATGGTTGGACGGCTTATGCCGTGCTCTCCCGGGAGCCGAGTTCCTG
>NZ_JBHTFN010000070.1:0-32074 GCF_042666195.1 Bradyrhizobium sp. GCM10028915 | reverse complement strand
AGCCCTGTCGACGGAGCCGGAAACTTACAGACGAGACGAAGCCTAGCAGCGCCGCTCGTCGGAACGCAGCCTTGGGCTCACGGAGAGCAATCCGCCCTGCCCTTGGCCTCTCGCACCCGAACGCTGCCGCGTCCACCGCAAGCCCGGCTCGCGAACATGACGACCACAAGATCGCCCCTCAAGGATGAGCCGGGATGCACGACACATACGTCATTTCCGAATTTCGGTAAAGCGGGATATATTTGTGGAGAGGGGTTGACGGGATGGCGGGTGTTTTGCCCGACGGGCAGTCCTCCCATTCAACCTGCCACGGCCCTCTAGTCAAGCGACGCGCCTGCTCCGATGGAGAAGGCGAGTTCACCCTCTATCCACCACGCACTCCGCACCATCAATAACATAGGCTGCGTGACGAAAATCCCTGATGGTGGCGAGCTTGCCGGCGGACCAGTCGAGAAGCATGAAATATTTCGCCCGCCCGGCCGGCTTATTCGGATCGAACACGAGGATCGCGGGACGTCCCTCGACCTGCCCCGTCACCAGGTGCCAGTCGCTGTTCTTCGAATAATTGCCGAAATAGTTCGACACCTCGGCCTTGCCTTTCAGCCTGGTACGGTTGACGAGCTCGAGCCTGACGTCGTCGGCGATCATGGCGCGGATCGCGTCGAAGTCGCGGGCATTGAAATGGCCGACATAGGCGTTGAGTCGCGTGCGATCTGCTTCCGACAGGCCCGGCTGCGGCACATCGTCGGGCTCTCCGGCGAACTCCCGCAGCTGCGTGCGTCCGCGATGCAGCGCGGCCTTCACCGCCGGCAGGCTGAAATCCATGATGTCGCAGACCTCGGCAAGCGAGCAGCCGAGCACGTCCATCAGGATCACGCTGGAGCGCTGCGCCACCGGCAGCCGCATGAAGGTGCGAAGGCTGGTCGCGGCGATCTGGCGGCTTTCCACATCATCGAGCTGGTCGGCAATCATCTCCACCTCCTCAGCCGAGTGCAGCGCCTCCTGCCGGTTGCGGCGACGCAGGAAATCCAGCGCGGTGTTGTGCGCGATGCGAAACAGCCAGCCCTCCGTATTGACGGGCGTGACCGATTGCAGCGCTTCCATCGCCTTGATCAGCGCATCCTGCAACACATCCTCACCGTCGATGACCGAGCCGACCATGCGGGCGCAGTAGCGATGCAGTTTCGGCCGCATCCGCGCCAGCAGGGCTCGGTATCGATGGTGGCCAGCGGGTCTGGCGCCATTGCTCCTCCGCTTCGCTTGTTCAGGACTCGTCCAGCATACGATAGTTGCCGACGATCCTCACATCACGAACCAGCGGCGGCTCCGCGCAGCGGTCGCGGATGCCGTCCTGGAACGTCTGAAATGCCTTGAGTTTCGGAATCGGGCTCGAGCCGTTTTCGGCCGCGGCCTCGACAAGATGGATGAAGGTGTCGTCCTCCAGCCGTAGCGTCAGGTAGCGCACGCCGTCCGGGCCGGCCGCCTTCAATTCGGCAAATACGGCCGAAACCAGCTCGGCATTCCGCTCGGCCAGCTCCGGCCTGGCCTTGTACCTGATCAACGTCCTTCTCATCGCGCGCTCCTTGCTGATGTCGCGACCTGGTTCGCTCAAAAATCGGGCAAATGGCCGCATCACCCCTAGGACGTTTGCCGGCAGGCGAAGGATGCGGCCCGGAACAAATTATTATTGGGCGCATCCTTTGCCGCTCAGCCCTCGTCTAGCCCGCAGAACGCGCCGCGACAGGCTGGCGCGACACACGGAGACAGGGCGATGCAGACCCCGATCAATCGCGCCGCGCAGAACTGGGTGCTCGGCGTCACCGCGCTGGCATCCTTCATGATGGCGCTCGATGCCATGATCATCACGACAGCATTCGCGACCATCCGCGCCGAATTCGGCAGCCCGGTCGAGACGCTGCAATGGACCGTCAACGCCTTCAATCTGACCTTTGCCGTGCTGCTCCTGACCGGCGCCGCACTCGGCGACCGCTTCGGTCGCCGCCGGATGTTCGCGGCCGGGCTCGCCCTGTTCGTCGTTGCATCGGCGGCCTGTGCGCTCGCAGGCAATGCCACCGCTCTGATCGCCGCCCGCGCGCTGCAGGGCGCCGGCGCCGCGCTGGTGATGCCGCTGGCAATGGCGATCCTGAGCGGCACGTTCGGCCGCGAGGAGCGCGCCCGCGCGCTCGGCATTTTCGCCAGCATCACCGGCTGCGCGCTGATCATCGGTCCCGCCATCGGCGGCTTCATTACCGAACATTTCGGCTGGCGCTGGGTGTTCTGGATCAACCTGCCGATCGGCCTGATCGCGATCACCCTGGTACTGGCACGCTTGCGCGAAAGCTTCGGCCCGGCCGCCGCATTGGACATCCCCGGACTGGCGCTTGTCGCGCTTGCGGCGCTGGCGTGGGTGTGGAGTCTGTTGCGCGGCAACGCCGTGGGTTGGGCGAGCGCCGAAATCATGGCCGCGCTGATGGCAGGCCTGGTGTTCACAGCCGGCTTCGTTCTCTGGGAATTGCGCGCGACCGCGCCAATGGTGCCGATGCGGCTGTTTGCATCGCGGGCGCTTGCCTCCGGCATGTCCGCCAGCGTGCTGTTCTACGCCGCGATGTACGGCGTCTTGTTCCTGCTGCCGCAGTTCCTCCAGACCGCGCTGGGCTTCGACGCCTTCGGCGCCGGACTTCGCCTGCTGCCCTGGACCGCGACGCTGTTCGTCACCGCCCCGATCGCCGGCGCGGTCGTCAACAGGTTCGGCGAGCGGCCGCTAGTGGTGACGGGATTGCTGATGCAGGCGATCGGACTTGGCTGGATCGCGGAGCTCGTGAGCTCTGCGGTTACCTACTCCGCCCTGGTCGCGCCGCTGGTGCTGGCCGGCGTCGGCGTCTCGATGGCGATGCCGGCAGCACAGAACGCCATCCTGAGCTCGGTCGCGGTGGCCGAAATGGGCAAGGCGTCCGGCATCTTCAACATGGGACGCTTCCTCGGCGGCATGTTCGGCATCGCCGCGCTGGTGGCGAACTTCTCGGCGCATGGCGGGGTCGATTCGGCCGCTCATTTCGAGAGCGGATTTGCCGCGGCGATGAGCCTTGCCGCAACGCTGTCGCTGGCCGGCGCGATTGCCGGGTGTTTCCTGCCGGCACGGCGGCGGACCGCCGGAGCAGCCGCGCCGCAGGATGCGTGACACTGACAGCCGTCATCAAAGCCGGAGGCGAGATGATCGCTTCGCGACCAAGTGCTGGCCTTCAATGATCGGCTAGCAGGTAGAATACCGGTTGCAGTTTCGACCACGTCCGCCGCCGCGCCCAAGGCACTGTCAGGGCGCGGCCCGGCCTTGCGGACGATGCCGGCTGCGCGATCGGACTCGCGCTGGAGCTCTTCGCGGGTAACGATCCCGGTTGGCCCTGTGGCCGCGTCGACATCGACCGCGGCGACGCCCCCCGGCAGCGCCTTGACGTCGCTCCCCGATCACCTGCCCCGGCGAACAAGCGAATGCGCACGGGGCCGCGACGCCTTGGAGAAATTCTTTGGCTTGGCGAAGCCATCGGGACACGAAACCGAGAGATACTCGGTGATCTTCTCGGGCTCCAGGAGCCCGAGCTGGAACGAATGCGCAAAGACGGGGTCATCTAGCCCGTTGGGCAGCATCCTGTGACGATACCAACCGATTCTGCAGCAACGGTCCCCTGCGGCGACGGGACAGAAACAAAGGAAAGTCGCGCAGCAATCCGACCGCAAAACCTCCGACAACAAAACGTTGCACGAGACCCGTTTTGTTCTCGGCGACCCTTCTCGTTAGTTCTTGAAGAAGAAGGCTTATGCTTGGTGGGCGCACCAGGGCTCGAACCTGGGACCCGCAGGTTAAGAGTCTCATCTTTCACAATAACTTTCAGCTACTTAGCTGTAAAACGCCGTCACAACAGCACTATCGAAATCAACAGGTTACAGACGAAATGTAAATTGCTCGGCGGCGCCTTCTGTACCTGCGACCCCTGCGTCCCGGACGCAGTGAACATCTTCTAAGTTGTTGATCTTTCTCTCATCGGCAGGTGCTTCCGTCCCGTTTTGTTCACGCTAGTTCACCCAATTCGTTGCGTTTCGTTGCGGCGGCGGCGAGGGATAACGGCGCTCGGCGCGTCAGTGGGATCTTGGACTTGCGGCGGAGCAGCCGAGGCCTGCGAGGGTAAGCGTATTAGATTATGCGGTGATCTGTCGGGGGTTCGAGTCACTAGGGTGCTACCGTCTTTCCCCACACCAACCAGACCTGCGATATCTGATCCGATCCTTCGCGTGAGGCAGTTCATGGGCCTCGCACGATGGTCTGCACGGGTTGAACCATAATGGGCACGCACAGCAAACGGTCGCTGCCGTAGATGCTCGACACCCGGGCGCCACCCGAAGTGCCGCCTACCGCGCGACACACGACACAACGACCCGGCAGAAATTGAAGGTGAAGCGTCCGTAGAGAAAGCCGCTTCCTGGCTCCAGTGCAGCCAGGCGATACGAATTGCCGAGAGCGCGGATAATCTCGACCATTTCCATGAATTCATGGTGCGTCAGCGCCGGGTGACGAAGCATGACATCGCGACACTCTCGAATGACATCGTCGCGGGCAAGTTCGGCAAGCCCTCCGTCAGCAACGCACGTCATATGCGCAAGGCCGCCTCGGGGTTGTTCAACTGGGCGGCTGAAGCGGGCCGCGACCATGTGACGGCCAGCCCCTGCGGACAAACTAAAACACCTGCACTAAGCCGACGTGCCCGAAATCCAACGACGGTCGATCTGAATCGCGACGATTACGAGGAACGGTCGAAACAGAGTGCCACGATCACGCGGCAGAGCGGACGCTGAATCGGTAAACCGCCGAGGTCTGCTTAGGCCGGCGGCTCCTCCACCGCGTCTTCAATTAGCTTGGCGGGCCTCGATCTCACCTCTTTCAATGGTAAGCGTCACGTCGGCAAAGGTTTCGAGCAGCTTTGGATTCGACTCGGTGATCAGCAGCGTAATGTCCTTATCCTGCAAACGAAGCCGCCGGAGTGCTTCCGCATATCGCTGCGCTAACACAGGCGCGAGACCCTGAAATGGCTCATCCAGGATAAGCAGCCGGGTACCAAGCATAAGCGCCCTCCCAAGCGCCACCATCTTGCCTTGGCCGCCCGAGACCGATCCCGCCGGACGTTTGGCAAGCTCTTTGAGTTCCGGCAGCACCGAATACGCTCGCTCCAGCCGCCGCCGCGTCTCGTCCGGATTCAGCTTGGCGACACGACCGGGAAGCAAAATATTTTCTTCGACGGTGAAGGCGGAAAACAGACGCCGGTCCTCAGGCGCGTAGCCAAGACCCAGCGACGGCCGGCGATGCGGCGCGATCGCTCCAAGATCTTCGCCGCCCAGACGAACGGTGCCGCTCGCTTTTGTGAAGCCCATGATAGTGCGCACGGTCGTGGTCTTGCCGGCGCCGTTTCGCCCGATAAGCGCTGCGCTCACACCCGGCAGCAGCGAGAAACTCACATTTCGCAACACAGGCGCGTCAGCAATCGCGACGTTGACATTCTCGAAACTCAGCATCGGTGTCATATCCCGATCACCTGTTCCCGGACCTTCCGGTCCGCCAGAACCTCAGCCGGCGTCCCAACCATCTGGATCTTGCCGACATTCCACACGGCGACGCGGTTGGCATAGCGCTCCACCATATCCATGTCGTGCTCGACGAAAACCGAGGTGACTTTCTCCTTTGCCAGCGCCGTGGTTAGAATGTCCATGATGGTGAGTTTCTCTGATGACGCGACGCCCGAAGTCGGCTCATCCATCAGGAGGAGCTTTGGCTTCAGCGCGAGCGCGAGTGCAATATCGACCAGCTTGCGTTGCCCCTCGGGCAGTTCGCGCGCCGTTCGTTCCGCATACGATTTGACACCGACGAGATCCAGCAGCCGCTTCATTTCCGGCACGTCCGGCATGAGAGAAAGAGCCTGGAAACCAGACGGACGGCCTCGCAGGGAGGCGGCCGCGATCAACATGTTCTCCATCACGGTCTGGTCGAGGAACAGCTGTGGTATCTGGAAGGCGCGGGCAATGCCGAGCCTGGTGATCGTACGTGGCAGCTGCGCGGTGATGTCGTGGCCGAGAAAGGTAACGGTGCCGGCTTGCGGCCGAAGATAACCGGTCGAGATGTTGAGGAACGTCGTCTTGCCGGCCCCGTTCGGCCCGATGATGGCAAGGTTTTCGCCTTCCAGGACGTCGAGGTCGATGCCATCGGCGGCGATGACGCCGCCGAACCGGATCTTGATGTTCTTGGCAGAAAGCAGGACGTTGGCCATTAATGCCCTCCCCGCCCGGATTGACCGTAGCGCTGGCGGAGGCCGATAAGGCCGTTCGGCGCGTAAAGAATGATGACGACCAGCACGACGCCGAGAATGAGCTGCCAAGAATCCGCCAGATGCGCCGCGGCATAGAACCGTACGCATTCGAACATCGCCGCGCCTGCAAACGCACCGAAAGCATGGGCGCTGCCACCGAGGATCGCGATGAACACGAACTCGCCGGACTTGGTCCAGAAGCCGAATTCGGGGGTCGCGATCTGCTGAATGATCGATACCAGAGTGCCGCCTATGCCGCCGAGAAATGCGGAGAACACGTAGCCGATGAGCAGCACGCGCCGCGCCGACATGCCAAGATATTCGAGCCTGGTTTCGTTAGATTTCATTGCCCGCAACATGTGACCGAGCGGGCTGTCGAGATAGCGTTGCACGCCGTAGAAGGCAGCAATCGCGACCAAAAGGCTCACGTAGAGAATAACGTATTGGAACGTCTCCGGCGTGAACGAAAACCCAAACAAGCCAGGACGGGCGACCCGGATGCCGTCCGCGCCGTTAGTGTAGTGGAACATTTTCTCGAGCAGCGACCACAAGACCATGGAGAATGCCAGGTTCAGCATTCCAAAGAAAATTTCCCTGTAGCGAACCACGAACAGGCCGACGATCAGGCCAAAAACGGTAGAGGTTATGCCTCCCAGCGCGAGAAAGATCAGGATATCGCCGCCGCCGATGTACTTGCCCCAGAACGCCGCGGTATAGGCGCCGGTGGCGAAGAACATCGCGTGTCCGAACGATACTTGTCCCGCCTGCAGCAACAGGACGATGCCGAGCACCACGATGCCCTTGGCGAGGATGAGCGCGAATAACGTCGCCCAGCTCGCGACGAAGAGCGGCAGTACCGCGCTGGCCAGAAACAAGATGATTGCGACTGCCGTGATCGGCTTGATACGGCCCGCCATCAGATTTTTCTCATCTGCACCGTACCGAACAGTCCGAACGGACGCACCAGAAGCACCAGTACCATCAGCAGATAGGGTACGAGAACTTCGAACTCCGGCTGCAGATAGATGACGAAGGCGCGCGTCAAACCGATCATAAGGGCCGTAAGGGCGGTGCCCTCGATCTGCCCCAGACCCGCAGTGGCTGCCACCGCGAACGAGAGCACGATCATGTCCGCGCCCATGCCGGGCACCAGCGACGTGGTCGGCGAAGCAAGCGCGCCGCCGAGCGCCGCCAGGCTCGCCCCGATGATGAACGTAATAGAGTAGACGCGTTGGGCGTCGATGCCGATGGCGGTTGACGCCTCCCGATCCTCGGTTACTGCTAGAATCACGGCTCCCGCAAGAGTTTTCCGCAAGAAGTAACGCAGTCCGAACAGCGTCGCGACTGCCACGCTTGGAAGCAGGACGACCTGGTAGGACGTATAGTTCACGCCGAATACGCTGATGTTCGGCAACAGCTTCAAGGGCTCAGCAGCGAAGATGGGCTGCACGCCCCAGATCAGACGCTGCAGATTGTCCATGATCATGAAGGCCGCGAAGGTGATCAGGAGCTGCAACACGTCGTCTCGTCCGTAAAGCGGCCGCAACAGGAAGCGCTCGATGAAACCGCCGCACACAAACCCTATGACGATGGAGGCAACCAGCAATGCGGGATAGGTAAGCCACGGCGACACCTGCGCAATCACGAGGCTCAACGTCGCGGCGAGATAGGCGCCAAAGGCATAAAGCGACCCGTGCGCGACATTCACCACGCGAAGCACACCGAAAATCAGGCTCAGCCCGACGGAAACCAGGAACACCAAGGCGGCGTAACTGATCCCGTCAAGGACGGCCAATATGGCGAGAGTCGAATTCATGGAGACCTTCAGGAAAGCCGTCCTGCGGTTTTTGCCCGGAGGACGATGATCTGGCCTACTGCTTGAAGGTCGGAACGTCCATTTTAACGAATTCCGGCTTGAGCGTCTTCAGCCACTCGACCGAGCGCACGCCCGCCGGATTGGTGATCACCTTCGGATCAAAGATCATCATGTTGTCGAGCAGTTTGAAGTCATAGCCCGGGAAAGACTTGGTGACGCCGACGAGCTGCGCTTCCAGACCTTGGTTGTCCTCGGGCCTCAGCGTGATCGGCCGGCCGAAACCGGTCGCGAACTCGGTGCCGGAGGTTGCGTCTACGACCTGCTCCCGTGTCGGCCAGTTGCCGCCATTGGCCTTGATCGCCTTGTCATAGGCAGCTTGCAGCGCCGTGAAAGCCTGCGCCATGTGGTAGACGGGGTAAATCGGCCAGGCGCCGGTCTTTGCCTTGAATGCCTCGGCAAACGCCTTGAAGGCCGGATCGTTCTTCTTTTCAGGATGCAGGAACCAATGATCGCCACGCGCGCCGACGATCAGGCCTTCCGGCAGATCCTTGCCCAGTCGCTGGATGGAGGATTCGCCGATGCCCAACACGAAGGTCGACTGTTGCAGCAGGCCGCGTTGACCGGCCTGACGGACCAGCGTGTCGAGATCGCCGCCCCAGGAGGTGGTTAGAACGACATCCGGCCGCAATGCCAGTAAGCGCGAAACTTCGGTGGAATAGTCCGGCGCACCGAACTTCGGAAAAAGCTCCGCCAACACCTGAACGTCGGGCTTCAGCGCCTTCAATGCGGTGGAGAAGATCTCCCAGCTTTCGCGGCCCCACGCGTAGTCCTGATTGACGACCGCGATGGTCTTGAAGTCGGGCTTTGTCTTAAGGAGATAGACGAGCACCGCCAGCATCTCCGGCGTGCCGTTAGCCTGCGTGCGGAAATTGTAGCGATATTTCTTCGTCTCCAGAATAGAAGCCGCACCGCAATCCCACATAAAGTTCATGACTTTGAGGTCTTCGGCGACCGGGACAAGCTGATTGCAGCTGCCCGAGGAGATGGAGGCGAAAGTCACGTCGACCTTTTCGTCTTGCACCATGCGCCGGTAGTTCGAGACCAATGCCTCGCCGCCGGCGCCTTCATCGATGAAAGACAGTTTTACCGGTACACCGCCGATTCCGCCCTTCTTGTTGAGGTCTTCTGCAATCATCTCGGCCGCGGCCTTTGCCGGTACGCCGAATACGGAAGCCGGTCCCGACAGGAAAGTGGTGATACCGATCTTGATTTCCGGCGGCTTGCTCTGCGCAAGCGCAGCGCCCGTAAAAGCTGTGATGACTAGACCGGCTGCAACTGCGGCTTTCAGCAAAAGCATTTGAATCTCCCCATTTTTAACTTGCGCTGACCGGGCGGCCATCGCGATTTTTCTTGCCGCGACGCTACTTATAATTCTGAAATATTGCCAGCACTTACTAGTTGCTGGGGTCGTGTCCCCGGTGGTGGTGTAGCTCGGTAGAGCAAAGCCGCCCGGATGCGCGCCTTCAAATAGCGCCGTAGCGGGCGGGCGGCTTTGCGGTGGTCACCGGCAGTTCTCCGGTAGGATCGGGTTGCGACACGCCAACGCAACCGAGGAACCACCGATGACCGAAGACATGATGAACCTGCGCACGCTCGTAGAGAAGACCCCCGACGCCGATCTGCTGCGCGAGATGATCGGCTTTGCCGCCCAGCGCCTGATGGAGCTGGAAGTGGAAGGCCAGACCGGGCGGCCTACGAAGAGAAGAGCCCCGAACGCCTGGCCCAGCGCAACGGCTACCGCGACCGGATTGGGAGACCCGCGCCGGCGCGGTTGAGCTGCACATTCCCAAGCTGCGCGAGGGCTCCTACTTCCCGGGCTTCCTGGAGCCGCGACGCATGGCCGAGAAGGCGCTCACCGCCGTGGTTCAGGAAGCCTATGTGCAGGGCGTCTCGACCCGCTCGGTGGACGACCTCGTCCAGGCCATGGGCATGACCGGCATCTCCAAGAGCGAGGTCAGCCGGCTGTGCGGCGAGATCGATGACAAGGTGAAGGCCTTCCTCGCCCGTCCGATCGAGGGCGACTGGCCGTATCTGTGGATCGACGCCACCTACGTGAAGGTGCGCCAGAATGGCCGCATCGTCTCAGTCGCGGTGATTGTCGCGGTTGGCGTCAATAGCGACGGCCGACGCGAGGTCCTCCGCATTGACATCGGCCCTTCCGAGGCCGAGACGTTCTGGACGGCGTTCCTGCGCAAGCTCGCCCGCCGCGGCCTGCGCGGCGTCAAGCTGGTCGTGTCCGACGCCCACGAAGGCATCAAGCCCACCGTGGCCAAGGTGCTCGATGCCAGCTGGCAGCGTTGCCGCGTCCACTTCATGCGCAACGCGCTGGCGCATGCCGGCAAGAGCGGGCGGCGCGTCGTCTCCGCCTTCATCGCCACCGCCTTTGCCCAGGACGACGCCGGGGCCGCGCGAACCCAGTGGCGCAAGGTCGCCGACCAGCTCCGCCCCAAGCTGCCCAAACTTGCCGGCTTCCTCGACGAGGCCGAGACCGATGTGCTCGCCTACATGACCTTTCCGCACAGCATCGGACCAAGCTGCACTCGACCAACCCGATCGAGCGTCTCAACGGCGAGATCAAACGGCGGACCGAGGTGGTCGGCATCTTCCCCAACGATGACGCCATCACTCGCCTCATCGGCGCGATCCTGCTCGAACAGAATGATGAATGGGCCGTCCAGCGTGCCCGCTACATGACACTGGAAACCATCGCGCCGTTGAGCGATGATCCGAGCGTCAGCATCACGGCTATCGCCAGCTGACCAGCCCGGCTCTCCAGCCGGCGAACGCGGTGACCCGCCGCCAGCTACACCACGCCACGGGACACGATCGGTGCTGGTGGGAAGGGCTTCCGCGGCTCGACAGTATATAATGAGATTGGTTCAGTATGCTCATGAACCTTACCGACCGTCCCACTTGCCCCCACTCGGAGCGGTTATCGACTGCGAAGCGTGCCTCTGGAGAGAGAAGTGATGAATTTAAAGGGTGTGGTTGCACTCGCTTTCAAAGCGAACGCGCTGTCGCATCACCACTGTCCCCTGTGAGCCCTGCCGCGCATGCGATAGCAACCGTTCGACAGAGCCGTTTAGCAATTTCGAGTTCCGTTTTCCGCTTCTGCAGAATAGCTATCGCCATCGCAGAGCCAATAGTCGTCGAGCGGTTTGAAACCGTCAAAATTCACTGCCACCCCCACTGTCCAGTGGTGATCGAACCGGTCTCTGCCAATCGTCTCCACGGAAAAAGGTAATTTCTGCGGTTTGGGCTGGAGACTTTCGACGACTTCTCGCCAAGGTTGCCGGTTTCAGAGGAGCAGAGACTTTAAAGAGCCGCACAAAAATCCCGTAAAATGCGGCACTTTCAGCCAATACGGTCCCACTCTCTATAATTGAGTGACTGCTTGGCTGCGGCGGGAGGGATCGAACCTCCGAATGGCGGATCAAAATCGCCGATGCACAAATCGGTCTATCGGCGCTTCGAGACGGGATCGGTTCTCCTCTGTGACCGCATGGCGGCTTATTGGCCAGACAACATAAGAGTTCACATCGACTTCAAGCACTATTTCGGTGGAGGCGCTGCGCAGCTGCCCAATGCGTCGCTGATGAAATTGAACAGAAGTGGAAAAATGCCGGCTATGTCGGGCGGCTCTGATCTACATACAACATCAAGGAAGTGGTTCTGCCGTACGGCCTTCGAGTCGCCTTGGCCTCCGTCGAGACGGACAGAGTAGATCACAATGCCGAGAGTGGACTCGCCGGCTGGCCGTCAAGAACACCGTTTGAAAAACCGTTTTAGTCCGTCGGTCTCAAACGGTTTCTCTTGCTAAGGTCTTGATTTATTTGGTGGGCGCACCAGGGCTCGAACCTGGGACCCGCTGATTAAGAGATAGCGACGGGTAGAGAACAATCAATGACTTACCGATCGCACCACTGGGTTTATCCGGCCGAAAACGGGCCTTCGTGGCAGGATCATAGTGCTCCCAGCATTGTCTATCAGCGGCACCTTGATGGTTCGCCAAATAAAATATCGATACTTCAGCGTAGACACCTGTGCTTACCAGAGTCAAAACGATACGAGATCTTCGGTTTCCGCTGCGCGCTTGACCGCGTCGATCACCCTGAGCGTTTTTAGCCCTTCGCGCCCGCTCACCACAGGTGTGGCCGTGCCGCGGATAACGCCACAGAAATTTGCGATCTGCAGGCCAAGCGGGTCTTCTTTCTCGAACCTCAGCCGCTCGCGCTCGATCGGCGCCCACCAGCTGGCCTTGCTCGGGTGATGCCACAGATCGAGTTGCGGAATGGCCAGCGATGCCCTCGTGCCGCCGATCTGGTAGCAGGTCTCCAGCGTATGGCTGTAGGCCGGATTCTCTCCGGTGGTGAATTCCCAGCTCCAAGGCGACTGGATGGTATCGGAGACATTGACCGTTCCCAGCGCGCCGGACGCGAAGTGCAGGATGATCACCGCGGTCTCTTCGACCGCATTTCCACGCAGCCGATTGGATTGGGCAGCCTGTACCGCCACGATATCCCCGCACAGGTACCGCAGCAGGTCGACATCGTGGATGAGATTCACGAAAGCGGGACCCGCTCCTTTCTCGCGGCGCCAGGGCACTTCAAAATAATCGTCCGGCTTGATCAGCCAGAACATGCCATGCACTGACACGATCTGACCGAGCCTGCCGCTGTCGATCTCCGCCTTGGCGCTCTGGATCATCGGGTTGTGGCGACGGTGGTGGCCGGTTAGCAGCGGCACGCCCGCCCGCTCGGAGGCTTCGACCAACGTCTGTGCCGCCACGATATCATCCGCTAACGGCTTCTCGATCAGCGCCGGGATGCCCGCAGCGATACAATCCATGCCGTTGGCCACGTGCATCTGGTTGGGGGGGGGCGACAACCACCCCCTCCGGCCGGTTTTCAGAGATCATGTCCTGAACGGACGAAAACCAGTCCACCTTGAGCGATACCGCCAACTCCCGTGCAACCGGCATCGGATCGACGATTGACGATAAGACCGCCTCCGGCCGCGCGAGAATATGTTCAATGTGTCGCTTGCCGATGAGACCCGCTCCCATGACCGTCAGGCGGACGGGTGCACTCATACGATTCTATCCCTTCTCATCGAGCAACTTGGCCAACCGACGCAAACCGAGCAGATAACCCTGAGTGCCGAAGCCTGCAATAACGCCATCAGCTCGTTTGGAAACGAACGAGCGGTGGCGGAATTCCTCGCGCTTGTGCACATTGGAAATGTGCACCTCGATTACGGTCCCCTCGAACGTGTTCAAAGCGTCTAGGATGGCGACCGAGGTATGGGTGAAAGCCGCGGGATTCATGACGATGCCGACAGCCGTCTCGCGCGCCTCGTGGATCCAGTCGATCAGCTCGTATTCCCTGTTCGACTGGTGAAAGCGCATCTCCAGAGCCAGCTCCGTGGCTAGCCCCCGACAATCTCGCTCCACATCCGCAAGCGTCTCGTGGCCATAGATGTGGGGCTGACGCTTGCCAAGCAAATTGAGATTTGGCCCGTTGAGGACGTAGACAAGACGGCTCATGGAATAACTCCGTTCAGTGATGGGCGAGGATCTCGCCAAGGAACTGCTTGGTGCGAGCGTGCTGCGGATTGCGGAAGAAAGCGTCGGGCACACCTTCTTCGATGATCTGCCCTTCAGCCATGAAGATGACACGGTCCGCAACCTGGCGGGCAAAACCCATTTCATGGGTGACGCAAATCATGGTCATGCCGTCGTTGGCGAGGCCGATCATCGTGTCGAGCACTTCCTTGACCATTTCCGGATCGAGAGCCGAAGTCGGTTCATCAAACAACATGACCTTGGGCTGCATGCAGAGAGCACGCGCGATCGCGACACGTTGCTGCTGACCGCCCGAGAGTTGCGCCGGATACTTCTCGGCCTGCTCGCCAATGCGCACCCGCTCGAGATATTTTCGCGCGCTCGCCTCCGCTTCGGTCTTGCTGATGCGGCGCGCGCGAATGGGCGCGAGCATGCAGTTCTGCAAGACCGTCATATGCGGAAAAAGGTTGAAGCTCTGAAAGACCATGCCGACGTCCTGGCGTACGACATCGATGGCTTTGATGCTGTCGTCAAACCGATGACCGTTCACCACGATACTGCCCTGCTGGATTGCCTCCAGGCGGTTGATACAGCGTATCAGCGTCGACTTGCCCGAACCGGACGGACCGCAAAGCACGATCTTTTCCCCTCTGCGCACAGTGAGGTCAACGTTGCGGAGAGCCTGATACCCGCCGTACCATTTCTGCACGCCCTTCATTTCGATCAGGATCTGGTCCTGCATGGATTCGGCCTCCGTTATCGGACGGCGGCCAACGCGCCCAGCGCGTCGGCCGCTTGCAGTGACTATTGAACTGTGAACGGAACGCCGGGGACCGAGTCGGGGAAGACCGGCACGGGCGCCTTCATCCACTTGGCGTAGAAAGCGGCCAATTTGCCATTGGACTTGATCTGGTCGACGAATTTGTTCGCCGTCTCGTTCCACTCCTTCTCTCCGAGGCGCGTGCAGGCCCCGTTGTACAAGGCGGTGAAGTGAAGCTTGGGCTCGAACCCAAGTTCCGGCTTTGCAGCGTTCAGACGCTGCGGGTAGAAGCTGTTTGCCCCGACCGCCTGCACCTGACCCGAGAGCAGTGCCTGGATCGTGGCCGCGTCATCATCAAACCTGCGGATTTCGGCGCCCGCAGGAGCATTATTGGTTACCTGGGTGTCCTGCGTGGAGGAGCGTGGGACGCCGATAACGTACTTCCCCATATCGGCGTTACTGTTGATCGGCGTTGCCTGGGCAGCGACAAGTGTAATCTGATTGGCAACATAGGGTTTGGAATATTGTACCACCTTCGCACGCTCGGGCAGCATGGCCATGGTCGCGAACAGAATGTCTACGCGGCCTGTGGTCAGCGCCGGAATACGATTGGCCACCGCCAGCGGGACGAACTCGGCCTTCACGCCGAGATATTCAGCGAAGGCACGCCCCATGTCGGCATCGATCCCATCCTGCTTTCCTGAGCTATCGACATAGCCCCAGGGCGGATTATCGCCCTGAATGCCGATGACGACGACGCCCTTCTTCTTCACGTCCTCCAGAGTGCCCGCCTGCGAGCCGCCTGCGACAACGATGGCCGACAGCGTCAGCAGCGTAACGCCGAGTTGGCGGCGATTGAGCGAAAACAACATGAGTATCTCCTCCTGGTGATGGCTGTATTTGATTGAGTAGGTGCGCCGAACCTACCTTTGACCGGCCAGGGCGAGCCTGGCCTCCATCCGACTGCCCCACCACGAGAGTGGCCAGCAGAGGATGAAATACATCGCGCCGACCACACCGAAGACGAGCAACGGCTGGTAGGTCTGGTTCGATACGATTTGACCGGCGCGGGCGAGTTCGATGAAGCCGACGATGGCAGCGAGCGAGGTACCCTTGATGAGCTGCACGAGATAGCCAATGGTCGCCGGCAGCGCGATGCGAATGGCTTGCGGCAGCACGATGTCGCGCATGCGCGCGGAATAGTGTAGACCGAGCGCCATCGCGGCCTCGGTCTGACCGCGAGGCACGGCCTGGATTGCGCCGCGCCAGATCTCGCCCAGAAAAGCCGAGGCGTTGACGGTGAACCCAATCGCGACCGCAACGAATGCTGACAGCTTCAATCCGAGGAGCGCCAAGCCGTAATACACCACGAACAGTTGCAGCAGCAGCGGTGTCCCCTGGAAGATTCCGATATAGATCCGAACTATCCATTCCACGGTCGTGCGACCGCAGGTGCGCAACAATGCGACGACCAGGCCGGCGGTACAGCCACCGACGAATGCAACCAGCGTCAGGAGTACCGTCCATTGCAGACCACGCAGGAGGAAGCCGAACTCGGGAACGCCGAAATGCGGTGTCATGATCTGTGCTCCTCAGCGCGTCGGATATGAGAAGAAGCGGTGAGAGATGATTGCGAAGCCCGCCATCAGCAGCCAGGAGATCGCGAGGTAGAGGAAAGTGACGAAAAAATAGACCTCGAAGCTGCGGAATGTGTCGCTTTCGATTCGCTGCGCGACCGACGTCAATTCATAGGCGGACACAGCCGAACAGATCGACGAGGTCAGCGTCAGCATGATGAACTGTCCCGTGAGCGAGGGATAGATCGCGCGAAGCGCGGGCTTGAGTACGATGGAACGGAATACCTGCCCTTTGTGCAGTCCGAGCGCGTAGCCAGCCTCGATTTGCCCTTTGTGAATCGATTGCACGCCGCCGCGGATGATCTCGATGGCGTACGCGCCTCCGTTGACACCGAGTGCGATAATGGCGGTGGCGGTCGGATTGAGCTTTACCCCGACGAGCGGCAGTGCAAAGAACAGAAAGAAGATCTGCACCAGGAACGGCGTGTTGCGCACGATTTCGACGAAGCCGATCACGATGGCTCGCAACCAGGCCGCCTTCGCATCGCGGGCCGCGACGCCCGCGACGCCGATGATCATCGCGAGCGTCATGCCAGCAAGCGCCAAACCCAACGTCCCCACGCAACCCCACAGCAACGCGGGCATTGCGTGCCAAACCACCGAGAAATCGAGCGTGTAGCCCATCTTGCGTTTCCTCTCGGGCGTTGTGCGTACCGCTCGCCCATCGGCCGGATGTCATCCTCCCAGGGATGCGAAAGTTGCGACGAAGATGTCTGGATCAGGCGAGACGCCCGTGAACAGGCGGAATGCTTCGGTGCCCTGGAAGATCGCCATTCCGCCACCATCGACCGTGCGGCAGCCGAGGGTACGCGCCGCGCGCAGCAGCGCGGTCTCGAGGGGGAAGTAGATGATCTCAGCGACCCAGAGCCTGGAACACAGTATCGCCAGCGGCAGCGGCGTTCCCGGATACTTGTCCATGCCGATCGGCGTCGCGTTTACAATTCCGTCTGCGGCAGCCACGGCCGCTGCGACATCCCGGCCGACCCTCAAGCGCCCTTCTTCAAATCGAGAGGACAAGCCGTCGACCACGCTCTGCGCCTTGGCCGAGTCAACGTCTATGATGGTCAGTTCCTGCACGCCAAGCTTCATGAGCGCGAAAGCAACCGCCGCGCCCGCGCCGCCTGCGCCCAATTGCACGACGCGACCGAGTGGTGCACCTTGCATGTTGCGGCGAAAATTCTCGGCAAAGCCGAACCAGTCGGTGTTGTGGCCGGTCATTCGGCCCTTCTTGACGACCACGGTGTTCACGGCGCCAAGCGCCTCCGCGTCGGGCGAAAGCTCGTCCAGCAGCGGAAGGATCGCCTGCTTGCAGGGATGGGTCACGTTCAATCCGTCAAAGCCCATCCGCCTTGCGGCCGTGAGCAGTTCCGGCAACGCTTCGACGCCGAGTTTCAACTCGGTCAAATCGATCTTCTTGTAGAGATAGCGGATGCCAGCGGCGTCGGCGGCCGCTTCGTGCATGGGCGGCGTGCGAGAGGCCGCGATGCCGCTGCCGATCAGGCCGACGAGAAAGCTGGGTTTTGGATGCATTATCGGCGTCGCCCGTCAGCTCAATGGGACAGTCAATTCGGCGATGACCTGGGCCGTGCTCGGTCGGACGCCACGCCACCAGACAAAGGCTTCCGCCGCCTGCTCCACCAGCATGCCGACGCCGTCAGCCAGCTTGGCCACGCCTTCGGCGCGGGCCGCTTGCAGAAAGGGAGTCAATCCTTTGCCATAGGCAAGTTCGTACGCCAGCTCCGCGCCATGCAAGACATTGCTTGGAAGCGGCGGCATTTCACCTCGCAGGCTGGCAGAAGTCGCGTTGACCACGACGTCATAGCCCTCGGCAAGGTCGGCCAGTTCAGCGTAGCCGCTGACGATCAGGGGACCACAGCCGGCAAACTCTTCGGCCAATGCCACAGCTTTCGACAGCGTTCGATTGACGAGAACCAGCTCGGACGGTTGCTGGTGCAGGAAAGGCAGCAACGCGCCGCGTGCCGCTCCCCCAGCGCCGAGCATCAGGACGCGCCGACCGACCATTTTGACGCCGAGGTTGGCAGTGATGTCACGCACCAGGCCGATTCCATCGAAATTCTCGGCGATGATCCGATCGCCGTCGAATTTCAGGCAGTTTGCGGCACCTGCCCGTCTGGCGCTCTCTGAAAGCTCATTTGCATAAGCGAGGGCATCGAGTTTGAACGGGGCGGTGATGTTCAGCCCCTTGGCGCCCTCTGTCCGGAATTGATCAACCCGTCCGCTGAAGCCATCGGTGGGCCCCTCGATGGCCTCATAGACGAGATCCTGTCCCGTCATTTTGGCGAAAGTGCCGTGGATGAGGGGTGATTTGCTGAAGCCGATCGGATTTCCGATCACCGCATAACGATCGCTCATCGCTCACTCCTGCACTGCAACTTCGTTGTAAAGCACGCCGTCGCGAACCATCGCGTCGACGGCTTCGGCCGACAGCCCCAGCGATGCGGCAATGCTGCGATTGTCCTGTCCAAGCAGCGGGGCCGGAGTGCGCACCGTGGTGTCGCAATCGGAGAACCGGAACGGCAGGTTCGGCAGCGTTACCTTGCCGAGCACCGGATGCTCCTGCTCCACCAGCATGCCGCGCGCATGGATCTGCGGATCCCTCACGACCTCTTCGATGGTCTGCACGGGAGCGGACGGCACACCTGCTTCCTCGAGTGCCGCAAGACACGCATCTCGAGACGGCTGCGATAGCGTCCAGTTGCGCACAATCTCTATGGCTTCAGCATAATGGGCGTTCCGCGCGGCGGGCTTGGCGAAACGCTCGTCCAATGCCAGCGTGTCTCCTCCAATCAGGCTCGCCAATCGTCGCCACGCATCATCGACTTGCGCAGCGATGACAAGATTGCCGTCCTTGGCCGGAAAGACCCCGTAAACGGTCGAGTCCGGCTGTCCGCTGCCGGTCTGCTTCGGCAGGTCAGCGCCGCCCGAGAGGAAGTAACGCTGAACCGCATAGTCGTGCATCGAGACCATGCAATCGTACAGCGCCAGATCGATATGTTGGCCGCGCCCGGACGACGCACGGCCAACCAGCGCCGCATTGATAGCAGCGACGCCATGAATGCCAGTGTACATATCGGCCAGCGGCATCCGCAGTAGCGGCGGCGGTTCGCCGGGATCGCCCAATTGCGCCAGCGCACCCGACATCGCCTCAGCGATCAAGCCGAAGCCCGGACGATCGGCATAGGGACCGGTATGGCCATAGGCGGAGACCGAGCAATAGATCAGCCTCGGATTCCGCGCCGATAGCGCTTTGTAGCCGAGCCCGAGACGTTCGAGTGCGCCGGGTCGGTAATTCTCGATGAAGACATCGGCCGTTTCGACCAGCTTCATCATCATATCGAGACCACGCTCGTCGCGCAGGTCGATGCAAAGTCCCTGCTTCCCCATATTCTGCTGCAGGAAATAGCCGGATTGTCCGTCCTTGAAATATCCATGGGCCCGGCCTGCGTCGCCGCCCTTTGGACGCTCCACCTTGATGACCTCCGCGCCCATCGCGGCGAGGCAACGGCCCATGAACGGACCCGCCAGGAAATGGCTATAGTCGATGACGCGAATGCCCTTGAGCGGCAGATCTTGCGCGGTCATCCCCGCTCTCCTCCGGCGCTGGTCTTCGGGCGCATCGGAATCATCAGTCGATGCTCACCTAGCTGAACGACCTCGCCGCGCTGATTGACGAGTTCCGAAGGCAGCACAACGATGCCCCACCCATCCCTCTTTGTGCCGCGCATTGAACCAACGCGGAACTTCACATGCACGGTGTCCCCGAGCTTGATCGGCAGCTTGAAATCCCACGTCCAGCCCAGCGACATTCCCGGAAGGAAGCGGTAGTCGGCACGGGTCTTCAAACCGTCAGCCAGCGACAGACCAAACAGCCCGTGCGCGACGCGCGTGCCGAACGGTGTGGTTTTGGCGTATTCCTCGTCGACATGGACCGGCGTGAAATCGCCCGTCAGTTCGGCGTAGGCATTTACCATTCCTTCTGTGACCGTCACCGGTGGCGTAACGCATTCATCGCCGACCTTGGCATCGTCCCAGTAGCGCTCATCTGTCATATCGCGTCTTCCTCTAGGCACGGGGATTGATCGCCAGGGCGGCTTCCACGGCGCCTGCGCTGGCTTGCAAGATTTCGACGTTGAGCCCGCCCGGCAGCTCGAGCCAGTTCGGCCCGGCGGGCAACGCTTTGGCGCCCCAGGCGGCGGCACGGGTGAGTACACCTTCGTAATCGTCGACCATGATGCCGAGATGGGCGAGACGCCCCTCTGGTCCGACGAAATTCGGATCTTCAATGAGTTGCACGCTTCCGAGCACCCAAACCTGACGCGGGCGCGTACCATCGGCGGGTTGCTCATCGCGATTGGCGAGACCAAGCACCTCACGAAAGAAGTCGACGTGACGATCAACGTCCGGCACACGGATCGCGACGTGTTCGACATAAGCGCGGGGCAATGACATTGTCTCAAGACCTTCCAGGATAGTCGCTGCGGGCGTATTCGATGCCTTTGACCAGCGCGACGAGGGTGGAATTGACGGGGGTCGGCACGTTGAGCCTGGCGCCCCAACGCACGACGGAGCCGTGGATGTAGTCAACCTCGGTCAGATTGCCGGACTGCAAGCTCTGCAGCATCGACGTCTTGAACTCGGGCGGAAGTCCGGCGGACGCCATCGTCCAGGCGCGTCGCGGATCGGTAATCGAGATCTTCACGCCGGCAGCTTGCGCGACCGAGATGCCCTCCGAGATTGCGGCCAGCGCGCAATCTTCCAGAACCGGTAGCGAATACAGGCCGCCATAAGTCAGCCCGGTAACTGCGGTAATTCCTCCTCCGGCGACGTTGATGAACAACTTGTCCCACATCGTGCCCAAGATATTGTCGCTGAGCAGCGTGAGAATGCCGGCACGATTAAAGGTCTCGGAGATTCGCTGCGCACGTTCTGTCAAGCGCCCATCAAGCTCGCCGATGATGGTCTCCTTGCCGACGACCCCGGAACGAACATGCCCAGGGCCGAGCAGCACACCGCCGACGTAGGTCTTGCCCGCCATGACCCGGTCACGACCAACCTCCTCCGACAGGATGTCCTCGTGACCAAGACCGTTCTGAAGCGACATCACGACCGTCCGGGGCCCGATGATCGGCGCCGCGGCACGGATGGCATCCCGCGTGTGGTAGGATTTGACGAGGATAATGACGAGGTCCGCTTCTACGCCGACCTGAGCCGCGGAGGTGCAAGCAGTGACCTTCACGACGGTCTCGGCGCCATCTTCGAGTATCCGCAGGCCACCTGCATTGATTGCGCCGACATGGGCCTGGAACGGATCGATCAGCCAGACCTCGGCCCCGCCGCACGCCAGCGTACCGCCGATGGTCGAGCCCAAGGCTCCCGCTCCGATAAAGCAGATCCTCATCCGAACGCTTCTCCCGCGCCATTCTCGGAGTCGGGAGCGTGCTAGCAGGCTGCCCTGTATTTGGATATGCTATGATCCTTATATCCATTATTGTAGCTCGCAATGAAGCATCAGGACCTTTCCGAGACGAGCCTGCTGGAGCCGCGCCTCCTCCGGCTCTTTGACGCACTGTTCGCCACGGGCAGCGTCACCAAAGCAGCCGAGAGGCTCGGTCAAAGCCAGCCGACCATTTCAATCTGGCTGGCGCGCCTGCGAAAGGAGTTGGACGATCCGCTCTTCATTCGGTCAGCGAAGGGCATGCTGCCGACGCCGCGCGCCGAGGCTCTCATCGGCACCGCGAGGCAGGCGCTGGAAATGTTGCGTCGCCTTGCCGAGCTTCGCACCGACTTCGATCCGACAACCGCAAAGCGCCGTTTTGCCATCTGCATGACGGACGGAAGCCACGTCACGCTGCTTCCGTCCATTCTCGCCCACGTCCGCCGTGTTGCCCCAGGCGTTCGTATCGAGGCGACACAGATCGGCGCCGACACCCCACGCATGCTGCAATCCGGTGAAGCCGATGTGGCGCTCGGCTACATCTCGGATCTCGATGCTGGACACTTCCAACAGGCGCTGTTTCCGCAGGATTGGGTATGCCTTGCGAACGCAAAACATGCTCGGATCCGCAACCGCATCACGGCAAAGGATTTCAGGCGTGAGGCACACGTCCTCATTCGCTCCGGCACTGGACATCAGTTGCTCGCGGGCGCGCTGCAGGAGCAGAAAATAGTCCTTGACGTTGCGCTTGAGCTACCCGGCTTTTTGGGACTACCCGCAATCGTCGGGACGACTGACCTGATCGCCACGCTTCCAAGGCACATTGGCGAAACCCTGGCCCACTATTACGGACTGCGCGTGCTCGACTGCCCGCTGCCGATTGCCGGCTTCACCGTGAAGCAATATTGGCACGCCCGCTTCCATCATGACCCGGCAAGCCAATGGCTGCGTGGCGTCTGCGCGGAGCTCTTTCAACAGCAGGAAGTGCGGGGTCTATATCGTTCCGGTCGGCCAAGGAAACGAAGGCCACGCGATTTGCAGTCGTAATGGTCCCCGGTAACGGGGCAACGACCGCGCCCGAGGCCACCGGCCGGGCCGACTGCGGCACGGCTGCAATTCCGCACATGCGCATCTGGACCGGTTGTCCGCTTCGTTCGCCGTAGCACCCTATTCTACGATGAGGGCAAAACAGGCCTGCCCGACCAGCTTCCGCGGTATATGTTCGGATGGAAGCCTCGGAGATAAGCCAGCATGGCCACGCCGTTTAGTTCGATTCTGGACCGAGCCTTAAAATCTGTGTTTCCAAACGCGCCCAAAGTGAAACTGCTTACCGAATGAACTCAACAGCTTGACATCTGGCTGGGGCGGGAGGGATCGAACCTCCGAAGACTCCTACGTAACCCTATGAAAAATCGTGCTTTTCACGCTGCCTTGCTGAGGCTGTAATACACGTCCGTGAGACAATGCGCAAGACGCGCCGCCAATCGATTGTCTTGGTCCGTTGCACCCACCTTGTCGTCCCTAATGCCGTCGGCTGTTCAATCTGGCATGGCGGGAGGGACTCGAACTCCGATCCGATTCGTGGCCGAGAACAGTAATCGGCACCGCGCGTACGAACTGTGTGTTGTGGCTGAGACAAACGAGGACCTAGAACGACAACCCGCGCAAATTCTAGATGCGAATTTATCGCACGCTAAGTTACACCTCACGTATCCTGCGATCCTCGCCGTGCCTGCCGGCCGCCCGGGCGTTTCGCTCTTGCCCAACACAACGATACAAGTTGGGGGTAGTAACGGGGGGCGTCGGCGAGCACCCGCCTACGGCGACACCGATTCAAGAGTATGAGGAGTGACCTTTGGCTGGATCGCGGACCCATCATTTGCCGGTGCGCAGGGGGCGCCCGCCCCCGCGTGATCCTAGGTGGATTCGGGGCCAACTCGCAGACGGCTCCGCCGCACGGCGGCTGAAGGGGCCGCTCGCTGCGGACGCGCCCTCCAGGTCCTGGATGGCAGCCCAATCATGTTGGGGACGACGGACCTGTGGGGATGCCTGACCCTCAACGCCTGCGGCAGTTGCTCATCCAAAAGGCACGGCGGCTGACGGCATAGCCAACCCGCTCCCGAGAAGTTTCTGCAGGCAAACTCCTCAGGCTTCGGAAATCTTGTGGAGTAATGAGGCTTGGTGTCCTTCTTGAAATTCCTTGGCTGCTCACTAGTTGCTTGTCGCCCTTCGCCGGCGTTTGGCTCAGACACCCAGCGGCGCAACGCCATTGGAGGTGTATTGGGACTGATACCATTTGACCCCTGCTCCCGCTGTATCGGGAGGATTCTATGCCGAACAAGATCCCAAATGTCAGACAATCCGGCAGTGGGTGTGGCGACCGGCAAGACGCGCTACGCGCTTCGGCGAGTGCCGTCGCCAGAAAGCCACCTCAACCTGCGGCCGCAAAAGGCCTAGCGGCCGAGGAGAGCGTGCAGGTCGAACTTGCGATCGCTATACGCGACCGAGCGAGGTTCTGCGCGACCCGACATTATGCGAGGAGCAGAAGCGAGATCTGCTCCGCCGGTGGGCGTTAGACGCATACCGCCTCGTAGCGTCCGCGAAGCAAGGCATGCAGTCGGATGCGGCCTCGGAGCTCAATGAGGCCATTGATGCGCTGATCGATCTCGACGGCGGCACGGCTCCCTTGTCCAAGCTTCCGACCGTATGCTCTGCAAGACCCGGAGAAAGTGCACGGGCTGCGTGATGCGGAAGCCCGTCCGCCGTCCGATCCGCGCAGTTCACTGAGCTCCGCGCGCCTGAACCGGTTCCAATTTCGAGCACCTTGTCCGTGGACTTCAGTGCGGCCGCTTCGGTCATCAGCGCGACAATGTAGGGCTGGGAGACAGTCTGGGCGTGCGCGATCGGCGGCGCGCCGTCCTCATCGCGCCGGCGAGGCCGATGCCGCTCGTGCCGCGAGCAAGAGATCGAGGAGTTCCAGCACAGGGGCGTCAAGCGCATTATCGATTACCTCGCAGATGAATTCAGGAAAGAAAGTGGCATCGAGCTGCGGAACGACCGCCTGGCGTTACAGCGTCTCAAGGACGCTGCGGAGAAGGCCAAAATCGAGCTGTCGAGTAGCACAGAGACAGATGTCAATCTCCCGTTCATCACCGCGGACCAGCACGGACCCAAGCACCTCAACATCAGGCTGACGCGAGCCAAGCTGGAGGCGATCGTCGACGACCTCATCCAGAAAACCATTCCACCATGCCGGGCTGCCCTGAAGGACGCCGGTCTGGAGCCTGGTCAGATCGATGAAGTCGTGCTGGTTGGCGGCCAGACCCGCATGCCCAAGGTGCAGGAGACCGTCCAGGCCTTGTTCGGGCGCGAGCCGCATAAGGGCGTCAACCCCGACGAGGTCGTGGCCATCGGGGCCGCCATTCAAGCCGGCGTGCTGCAGGGTGACGTGAAGGACGTGCTGCTGCTCGACGTCACTCCCCTGTCCCTGGGTATCGAGACGCTCGGCGGCGTGATGACGAAGCTGATCAACCGCAACACCACAATTCCCGCAAAACGCAGCCAGGTGTTCTCGACGGCAGAGGACAATCAGAATGCCGTCACGGTACGTGTGTTCCAGGGCGAACGCGAGCTGGCGGCCGACAACAAGCTGTTGGGGCAATTCGACCTCGTAGGAATTCCACCCGAGATGCTGTGGCCCTCGAAGACGTCCAGCAGGGTGGTAGGGCCATGTTGACGATGAGCGCATCATACCAATGCGCCGTCCATCGAGCAGGATGCCAGTCTCGAAATTCTTCCGCGGCGACCAGCGCATCTGCTACGCGAACAAGGAATTCGAAACGCTCTTCGGCCAGGACGCGAAAGACTGCGCCGGCAAGGGCTGGTCGATCCTGGCCGGGTTCACGGACGAAAGCGATCCGAACGTCTCGCTGGATCTGGCCGTGCTGAAGGACGGAGGAGAGTTTCTCGGCACCTTCCGGGCGGAGCGGCCTAGACCGCTCCTGGTCGAGGCCTTCTCCGGTCTCATTCAAAACGAGGACGGGACCGAGAACTATCGCATCGCGGCGCTGATCGACATCACCGACAGGGCGCGTGCCGAGCGTGAGGAGTATGCGCGCCGCATCCGCGACAAGGACATCCTGCTGCGCGAGCTGCAGCACCGCGTGAAGAACAATCTTCAGTTGATCGTCGCCCTCATACGGCTCGAAGCACGCAACGAAAGACGGGGCGAGAGGGTCGACTTGCACACGCTGGCCGGCCGCATCGAATCCCTGCATCTGCTCTATCAGGCCCTGTCGAACGAGGCCGCCGGCGACGAGGTCGATCTGGGCCATTACCTCAGCCAGATCGCCGCCGCGGTCATGAACACCTGCGCCGTCCAGGGAATTCGGCTCGAGCAGAAGACGGAGTATGCCCCGGTTTCGGTCAACACCGCGCTGTCGGTGGGGCTCGTTGTGAACGAGGTGCTGACCAACTCCTTCAAATATGCCTTCGAAGGCCGCGGCCACGGCGTGATCACGATCGAATGTCTGCGCCAGAGCGAAGACCGGTATCGCGTGGTCATCGCGGACGACGGAGTCGGGTTGCCTGAGGGCATTACATGGCCGATCCCGGGAAAGATCGGCGCGCTGATCGTGCAGACCTTGAGGGAAAACGCGAAACCGGACTTCAAGGTCGAGTCCGCGCCGAACAAGGGCGTTCAAGTGACGATGAACGTCGCTCGACGGGCGATTGCGTGATAACGAGCTGTCGGCCCGCTTGCGGGCAATTTCCCGGGTGATCAGGCGCTTCGGCGCGAGCGACTCCGCGACGGGTCTTCGCGGCCTGCCGAGCGACTCCCGGAAGCGAGCAGCATCAGAAAGAGCGCCCGATTGGCCTGGTACCGGGCAGCCGGCCGGTTGGCTTCCGAGCCTTGCATGATGGTTTGCCCATCAGTCGTGCAGAGACACCATCTGCATGCCCGGCGGCGCCGCCTGAGGTGGATTTCGAAGAGCGGCAATTCGTGCGGCATTCACGGCGTCCCCTACTGCATTGTCTTTGCAGCAGGCTCCTGGTTCAACTGTTCATGAAAAAGGATTTGAAAGCTCGAATTCTTGGATATAGCCTTGCTCCGTCGGAGCTCACGTTCTTGCCGCAACGCAGAATGCGAGTGAGCGGCGGGCCAAGGCCGCCCCGTGCCCAAACTCCATCTTTGAGCAAACCATCCGCCAAGCGGGAGCGGTGCTTCCGCCGGGATCATTCGGGCCTGCCAACATGTCGTCCTCGCCCAGCAAGATTGCCCTGTTCATCGATGGCGCCAATCTTCATGCCACCTCCCGAAGCCTTGGCTTCGACATCGACTACAAGCGCCTTCTGCAGGAATTCCAGAGCCGAGGTATCCTGCTCCGCGCCTTCTACTACTCGGCTGTCATCGAGGATCAGGAATTCTCCTCGATCCGGCCGTTGCTCGATTGGCTTGACTACAACGGCTACACCGTCGTGACCAAACCGACAAAGGAGTTCGTCGACTCGTTCGGACGGCGCAAGGTCAAAGGCAATATGGACGTCGAACTCGCGGTGCATGCCATGGAGATGGCCGGCGACGTCGACGAAATGGTTCTGTTTTCGGGCGACGGCACTTTCCGTTCGCTGGTGGAGGCGGTGCAGCGCCGAGGCGTACGGGTGAGCGTGGTGTCGACCATGGCGACCCAGCCGCCGATGATCGCGGACGAACTCCGGCGGCAGGCGGACGTGTTCACCGACCTGATGGAGCTGCGAGCCGCGATCGGCCGGGACCTGTCCACGCGCCCACCACCCCGCGAGCGCGGCGATGTTCGTGGCCCGCCGCTGCGCCGCGCCGACACGGCGGCGCCGCGTCCAGAGCCCGACGAACTCATCCCGTAACATCGAGCGCACCTGCTCGGGGCGCGGGTTCGGCCTGCCGGTACGATCATGAGCTCCGCCGAAGGCCCGGTGCTCCTGTCGGGAGACCGACGCGCAAGTGGAATATCCTGGTGCAGACGTAGCGCGACCACCCGGTTTCGTCGGATTTGGCCTCCTCGACCTGCCGCGCTGGCGAGGCCGTCAAGCGGCCTCCGCGGAACGGAACGAATCAGCGCGACGGCGTTGAATCGCCATGTGTGCCGTGGCGTTGCGTCAGTCTCGTTGGGGAGTATCGCGTGTCCATGGCGCCACCAAAGTTGCGATTCCTGGTTACATCGAGCCGTGTGATCCCACGCTGCGCGAGAATCCGCCGCGCGGCAAGGACTGGGTCTACGAGATCAAGGCCGACGGCTACCGCGCTCAACTGCACCGGGGAGATGAGGACGCCAAGGTCTATTCGAAGACCGGCCTGGACTGGACGGAACAGTTCTCCTCGATCGCGGTGGGCGCGGCCAAACTCAAAGCAAACAGCTTGGTCATCGACGGCGAGGCCGTGGTGTACGGCAGTGGCGGCCTGCCGGATTTCCAGCAGCTCAGGCGAGAGCTCGGCCCGAAGCAAAGCGAGCGCGTGCGCTATCACGCCTTCGATCTCTTGTACCTCGACGGCTATGACCTGCGTGGCGTCGTGTACGAAGAGCGCAAGCGGTTGCTGCAGCGGCTTCTGAAGGACGCGCCCGAGACGTTCATGTACGTCGAGGCGCTTGCGGGCGACGGCAACGTAATCTTCGAAAAAGGGTGCCAGCTGGGGCTGGAAGGCCTGATCGGCAAGCGGCTCGGCGAGCCCTATCGCTCGGGCCGACAGGAGAGCTGGATCAAGCTCAAGTGCAAGAAGAGCGACGCCTTTCCGATCGTCGCGTTCGTGGAGAAGTTAGGGGCGCGCCCCCGGAAAGTGGCCTCGCTTTACGTCGGCCGGCGCGAGAACGGCAAGCTGCTCTATGCCGGCAAGGTGCGGACCGGCTACACCGAGACGACCGCGCGCGAATTGCGCGAGCGGCTCGATCCGTTGATCCGCAAGACGTCTCCCCTGGACGTGCCAGTCAAAAAGCCGAAGGCGACCTGGGTCGATCCGATCCTCGAAATCGAGGTCCGGTATGGCGCGCTTACCGATGATGGCCTGCTTCGCGAGGCCGTGTTCAAAGGCTTTCGCGATGATCTTGCGGTGCGCAAGGTCAAGGCGCCGCGCCTCGTGCCCTGCGCGGCCGGCCGCCCGAAGCTCGGCGTCCCCAGAGAGAACATCCTGCAGCTTCTGCCCGAAGCCGTTGCACCGTCCAAAGAAGAACTCGCCGACTACTGGCGCAGGGTGTGGAAGAAGGCCCTCCCGCACCTCGGCCATCGCCCGCTCAAGCTGGTGCGCCACGTGCAAGGCACCACCTTCTACCACAAGGGGCCGCTGCCGAAGGACATTCCGGCGGCCGTGCACCAGCTTCGTATTCAGAAGCGGGAGGGCGGCCAGGGAACGCGCCTGTGGGTCGACAGCCTCGATGGCCTCTTTGGTCTCGTCGAGATCGGCGCTGTCGAGCTGCACCCGTGGAATGCGACCGTCGAGGACTTCGAACATGCCGACCGTATCGTGATCGATCTCGATCCCGGCGAGGGCGTCGGCTGGGAGGCCGTCGTGGAGACCGCGCTCGATCTGCGCACGCTGATGAAGTGCGAGGGTTTCGAGACCTGGCCCAAGCTCACGGGCGGCAAAGGAATTCATCTGATGGCGCCACTGGCTCAGCCGATGCTGCACGACAAGGCGCATCGGATCGCGCATCAGCTCGTCTCCGCGCTCGCAGCGCGTCATCCAGACCGCTACCTTCTGTCTGCGCAATCAAAACGTCGCGGCCGCATCTTCCTCGATTATCTGCGCAATGGCCGCGGGACGACGGCGATCGGCACCTATTCCCCGCGAGCGCGCGAGGGATTTCCGATCGCAGCGCCCGTGACCTGGAAGCGCATCGAGAGCGGGATCGCGCCGGACGCCTTCTCCATCGACAGTCCATTTCGCGTCAAGCCAAGGAGGTGAGCCGTATGTCGGATGCATTCGATCTATGGGTGGAATGGCGCCACTCCCGAGTTCACTCCCTTCAGGTAGGTGGCTGCCGTCAGCGTTGCATGAGTCGCTTGACCGCAGCAATGGTGCGAGCGAGCTGTCTAGGCCAGAGCGACCTACGTGGCGGAGTGACTATGAGAATGTAGAGCAGGTTCAGCAGCAGCCAGCAGCCGACCGCGATGAATATGTATTTCATACAATCCCGGAACACCCGGCGACGACGGCAAAGTCCAAAGCATAAACTTGCGGAGCAGCTTTCTTATGATCGCCCGGCAGTCGGTGATGTAAAAACCGGGAACGAAACCATATAGCGAACTGCGTTACGGCGTCGCTCGAAATAAACAGCCAACAGTGCTGACAGTTTTCTGCAGGGCGCGTAGACCCCAGCCAGGTTGGGAAGAAACAGCCGGGGCCGGTGTCCCATTGCACGTGCCGCAATCGGCCGTAATCGGCACGCCCCAAGTTTCACATGCACAAGCTCAAACTATTTCGCCGGCGCCGTACTAGGGCACGTACTCATGAAGCGGCGGCCGCCTGATGTCCGGTTTGCCGCCAACATCGGCCAAAGAGCGGGTGGGCTCCGAGGTCGCAGATGGGCCAACACCGGAAATCGAGGAACGACGCCCTGCCCGGCATAGCACCGGCTCACGTCGGAAAACGACGTCGCCACGCCGGACCAGCCGCTGATACACTTCACTTCTGCCGAGGCGGTGGTGAGCGCGGCGTCACGCGTGCCGCTGGCTACGAAGCCGCCGTCGGCCAACGCGTGGAAGAATGCTGTCCTCATACTCGGTCGGCTTGCAACGAATGTTGCTCTCACTCAGTGGTAAAGTTATTCGCGCTGTGGTTGGATTTTCGTTGGCGTTCGGCGCCCTGGAGTTGTTTGACGAAGTTTTCCTGAAACAATGAGCTGCTATAGTCTGTGTTAGCGTGACTTTGTTTTTTCGGGCAGACAATCAGGTCAACCAATCGGCTGTTGAGCTTGGAACTGGTGCAGTCTGCGAACGGGCTCACATCGAAGAGCCGTCTGAAGTGGCTACAATCACGCGAAGATCGCGGTGGAAAGATCTGACACTGACACTCAAACGGTGGGGGTGACGATGCCCGCCATATTCGACCTGCTCTATCGTGAATATTGCCGCGCCTGCCTCGCTGAAATGCGAAAGCAGCTTCTGATCCCAGCTGAACGCCCTGAAGCTCCAGACATGTGGGATTACAATCCTGCGGATCACAGCAGCGACGACAGGACCAACACACCGCACCGAACCGGTCACAGGCGTGCCGAACAGCGGCCCCGAGACAGGCGGCCTCTCCCGGCGCAGCAGTGACAGGCAACAGCTCGGGAGGCAACTATGAACACCCCAGAATGCTACACTGTAACGGTGGCTTGCGTCTCGTGTTTGACCATTATCGGTCTAATGCTTGTCGGGGCGTGGTGAACGTGAGCTACTTACCGCTAGACCGCGACCGTCGGCCGTTACTGAGCCGCAGGCAAGCACGAAGGTCCAGTCAAACAAAGAGCGGCGGCTCACTTTCGCGGATCAGGCGGCCACCAGCTCCTTGTCATACATGCGCTTGATTCTGTGTCGCATCACGGCGTAGCACTCGCAAGCGATCTTCTCGAGCCGCCTTCGGTCGATGTCTAGCATTCCGCGTCGGTCCGATAAGACGCCGCCCGCGGCCTGAAGTCTGCCCATCGTTAGCGTCACGGTCGTTCGGCGGACCCCGAGAAGTTGTGCGAGCGCCTCATGCGTTAGCTGGATTCCGCTCTCTGCGGTGTGGTCGTGAATCGCAAGCAACCATCGAGCCATGCGGCACTCCACCGGATGCACCGCGTTGCAAGCTGCCGCGTTGTTAAGCTGCAACAATTGTGTGCGGAGATGGAGCCGTAGAACACGCCTGATCGTGTCGCTTTGCTCATAAGCAAGCTGCAATTGCGAAACAGGGACCTGGAGCGCGGCTCCAAGGACGTAGGCAGTTGCTGTGACTGGGGAGCGTGAGGGACTTAGGACGGAGAGAGCGCCGACCGCCCCTTCCGAGCCCATGAGAGTTGACGCGACAATGCGTCCGTCCGACATTTCAACTAGGAACGCTATGGCCCCGCTGAGGGGGAAATAGACCAGCTTGAACTCATCTCCCGTTCGCACCAGTACAGTATCAAGGTCGAACGACGTTTTCTGGGTGTAGGGCGCGAGCAAGTTAAGGTCCGCTGGCGGCGTTGCCGCCAGCAGCCTATTCCCAAGGCCATTCTGGAGCGAAATCGCCGGTATTCCTCTCAAGCACGCAGAAACAACGCGGCTCAAACCCTCGCCCAGGAGGCAGGTTCCAATTTACTGACCATTTGTTTTCCGCGTGCCTCGGCTCGAACTTCCGCTAGACTGTATGTCCCCCCACAAAATGAGGCGACTCACCCTCGATGTTGCGACGAGGGTTGCCCGGATGGACCGGGTAGAGCCTCAAACAAGGAGGGCGAGTC
>NZ_JBHTFN010000069.1:0-1005 GCF_042666195.1 Bradyrhizobium sp. GCM10028915 | reverse complement strand
ATCCGGGCAAGACAACGTGGGGACCAGCCCACATGAGATGGCTCATGTCGCAGAAGCTCGAGCATCGCGAGCAGCGCATCGCATTCGAAGAGTTACTTGAGGGGGTACGCCAGGAAAGTGAGCGGCTGGAGCGTTTGGAAGATGCCATCCGCGAGGTAGTACCCGAGTGGTCGCTCGCCGAGGTTGTGTCGGCCCTGCAGGCGGTGCGCGGGATTGATCTCATTGCGGCTGTGGGGGTGCTGGCTGAGATCGGTGATCTATCCCGCTTTCAAAATCCGCGCGAGCTGATGGGCTATCTGGGTCTGGTGCCCACAGAAAACTCGACTGGCGACCAAGTCAAGCGAGGCGGCATCACCAAAGCCGGTAATGGGCGGGCGCGACGTATTCTTGTAGAGGCGGCCTGGAGCTATCGATATCCGCCGCGCGTGAGCCGAGACAAGCAGACAAAGGTGGAGGCCGCACCGAGAGTCGCGCGCGAGATTGCGTGGAAAGCGCAAACCAGGCTGTGCGGGCGCTTCCGCTCACTCGAGCGGAAGGGCAAGCGGCGAACCGTAATCGTCACGGCGATTGCCCGAGAGCTATCCGCCTTCATTTGGGCGATCAATCGCGAGCTCATGCCACCTCGACAGGCGTGACATCGTTGGGGGCTGTGGACCGCTCGAGTCGTGAGGTGCGCTCGACCGGCCCACAGCCCCCTTTTGTTGCAATCAAGATCAGGGGGCAGTCGCAGACATTAATCGTGCAGAAGTGAAGGCGGGACCACGGCAGGGGAAATCCTGAAATCCATTATGTGGCCGATCATCCGATCGACGCCCGACGCTAGACCAGGGACAGCCCCAGACGAAAAAACGGAAATGCGGTATCCAACCCGCGCATCAGAGCCTGTTCACCGACGTCTTTGAGTCCCGCCTTCTCCTCTGCACGATCCATCGGCACAAGAACTTCACGATGAGTCCTCGTGGAGATGAGAAACCGTGCGCTGTGTGCTTGACTGGGGACATCAGA
>NZ_JBHTFN010000068.1:3625-21692 GCF_042666195.1 Bradyrhizobium sp. GCM10028915 | reverse complement strand
ATCCGGGCAAGACAACGTGGGGACCAGCCCACATGAGATGGCTCATGTCGCAGAAGCTCGAGCATCGCGAGCAGCGCATCGCATTCGAAGAGTTACTTGAGGGGATACGCCAGGAAAGTGAGCGGCTGGAGCGTTTGGAAGATGCCATCCGCGAGGTAGTACCCGAGTGGTCGCTCGCCGAGGTTGTGTCGGCCCTGCAGGCGGTGCGCGGGATTGATCTCATTGCGGCTGTGGGGGGGGCTGGCTGAGATCGGTGATCTATCCCGCTTTCAAAATCCTCGCGAGCTGATGGGCTATCTGGGTCTGGTGCCCACAGAAAACTCGACTGGCGACCAAGTCAAGCGAGGCGGCATCACCAAAGCCGGTAATGGGCGGGCGCGACGTATTCTTGTAGAGGCGACCTGGAGCTATCGATATCCGCCGCGCGTGAGCCGAGACAAGCAGCCAAAGGTGGAGGCCGCACCGAGAGTCGCGCGCGAGATTGCGTGGAAAGCGCAAACCAGGCTGTGCGGACGCTTCCGCTCACTCGAGCGGAAGGGCAAGCGGCGAACCGTAATCGTCACGGCGATTGCCCGAGAGCTATCCGCCTTCATTTGGGCGATCAATCGCGAGCTCATGCCACCTCGACAGGCGTGACATCGTTGGGGGCTGTGGACCGCTCGAGTCGTGAGGTGCGCTCGACCGGCCCACAGCCCCCTTTGTTGCAATCAAGATCAGGGGGCAGTCGCAGACATTAATCGTGCAGAAGTGAAGGCGGGACCACGGCAGGGGAAATCCTGAAATCCATTATGTGGCCGATCATCCGATCGACGCCCGACGCTAGACCAGGGACAGCCCCAGACGAAAAAACGGAAATGCGGTATCCAACCCGCGCATCAGAGCCTGTTCACCGACGTCTTTGAGTCCCGCCTTCTCCTCTGCACGATCCATCGGCACAAGAACTTCACGATGAGTCCTCGTGGAGATGAGAAACCGTGCGCTGTGTGCTTGACTGGGGACATCAGAATGGGATGGTCCGGCCGTGCTCCTGCCCCGCCAGCGATAAGCTGGCCAGGGGCGCCAAAACAAGGAGCTCGCCATGTCTCAGACACCCAATACCGCAATCGCCGTGATCGGCATCGATATCGGCAAGAACTCGTTCCACGTCGTGGGCCACGACACGCGCGGCGCCATCGTGCTGCGGCAAAAGTGGTCGCGGGCCAGGTTGAAGCGCGGCTCGCCAATATACCGTCTTGCCTGATCGGCATGGAAGCCTGCGTCGGCGCACATCACCTGAGCCGCAAACTCGCATCGCTTGGTCACGATGCCAGGTTGATGCCGGCTAAATATGTCCGCCCCTATAGCAAGGGACAGAAGAACGACTTCAACGATGCCGAAGCGATTGCCGAAGCCGTGCAGCGCCCGACGATGAAGTTCGTGGCGACCAAGACCTCGGAGCAACTGGATCTGCAGGCGCTGCATCGGGTGCGCGAGCGGCTGGTGTCGCAACGCACCGGCATCATCAACCAGATTCGCGCCTTCATGCTGGAACGCGGAATCGCCGTGCGCCAGGGTATCGGCTTCCTCCGCACGGAACTGCCCACCATCCTTGCGACGCGCACCGATGCCCTGTCGCCGCGCATGTTGCGTGTCATCGAGGAGTTGGCAGGTGACTGGCGCCGGCTGGATCAGCGTATCGATGGCCTGTCCGGCGAGATCGAAGATCTGGCCCGTCAAGATCAGGCATGTTCGCGCCTGATGACGGTGCCTGGCATCGGACCGATCATTTCGAGCGCCATGGTGGCCGCGATCGGCACTGGAGACGTCTTCTCCAAAGGCCGCGACTTCGGCGCCTGGCTCGGACTGGTGCCCAAGCAGATCTCGACGGGAGACCGCACGATCCTCGGCAAAATCTCGAGGCGCGGCAATCGCTACCTGCGCGTTCTGTTTGTGCAGGCGGCATGGGTTGTGCTGGTCAGGATCAAGAACTGGGAACGTTACGGGCTCAAAGCCTGGATCGAAGCCGCCAAGAGGCGGTTGCACCACAACGTGCTCGCGATCGCGCTCGCCAACAAGCTTGCCCGCATCGCCTGGGCGGTGCTGGCTAATGGACGCGCCTTCGAGCTGACCAGGACCGACGATGCAGGCGTCCGACCCGCTTGATCCTCGCGCCGTGCTCGGCGCGGTCAAGGCGCAGCCTGGCAGCGCCGGAGCCGGCCGCAAGCCAAGCGCGACGGCCGGCCTTGACCGCCCCGGCGCGCGACGCGATCGACGCTCTGCGGGCCGGGACGAAGGAACGGCCATCGGCTCGAACAAAGGAACTGAGCGATAAGAGGAGCAAGCGATGACGCAACTCTATCAATCGTTCCCAGCCGAGGTCTGCGAGGGGATGAGACGAGATGGAGGTTCGGTCTTTCCGGCGCATTCGAACACTGGTGACCCAAATGGCCCCAATCGAGGCCTGTCCGCTAATGAGAAAGCACGCGCGCTGATATCCATGATGGCCCGGAGCAAATACTCCAATCAGAGGCCGGATACATTGATGCAAGACCGCTTACCGCCAACTCGGCCAAACCACTTGCAACGCACGGCCGGTCACAAGCGGTCCTGGGGCGGATGCGTACGGCAGGTCGGCTATGGGCCGATTCTGTTGAAAAGGCCGGAGTAGTTTTGTTGTAATGGTGTGAGCGCCGATGCGGGCGAAGGGCTCACCAGTTCTTATGCGAGCCTTGGGCTTGCCATTGGGATCAGCTTGGCCATTTTACGGAGGTTCTGGGCGGTGGCTGCGAGGGTGAACTCGTCGCGCGCGCCGTTCGGACCCCTTAGTCGCAGGCGATCGAGCTTGAGAATGCGCTCGAGGTGCGCGAACAGCAGCTCGATCTTCTTGCGGAGCCGACGCGAAGTGCGGCCCTCCCACGATCTTGCGATCTGGCGCGCCATGTCGCGAGCGCCCTCGTAGATCGAGCGCGGCACCCTCCGTGAGGCCTGCGTGGGGCAGCACCTGGACTTCAATGCGCAGCGATCACAATCGCGCTTGCTGGCGAGGTAAAGCATGGTGGCACCATCATTTACCGGCGTTCCGGTCGTGGTAAGAACTTTGCCATCGGGGCAACGATAAACGTCTCCGGTATGGTCATAAGTGAAGTCGTCGCGCGAGAAGATCCCGTCCGTGCGGGCCGACTTGTCGAACACTGCAACGTGTGGCTCGATGCCGTGCTCATAGAGCAGCCAGGCGAGCATCTCGGCTGAGCCATAAGCGCTGTCGCCGAGGAGCCGGCTTGGATAGAGATCGAACCGTTCGAGCGAGCGCTCGATCATGCGCTTGGCAACCAGCACCTCCGCCTGCCGGATTGCCGTCGTCGCCTCAACATCGACGATGATCGCGTTCGACGTCTATCAGGTAGTTCGTTGAGTAGGCGCAGAAGGCTTGGCCGCCGTGAGCCCCCGTCCAGCGCGCCGCCGGGTCGGGGGGCGACACGAACTTCGGGGTGACTTCTGTCGCTGCCCCGAAGGCTGCATCGTCGAGGACAGCTAGATACTCATCGTCCGCCAGCCGCCGGCGGAAGTCCCTTGTCGCCTTCGATGCCCTTCTGCCGATTGGCGTTGGCCTTGATCAGGCTCGCATCGACTGCAAATCCTTCACCGCCGACCAGCCTCTCCTCGATGCAGCGGTGCAACACGCTCTCGAACACGCGTCGGAAGAGATCGCTCTGCCGGAAGCGGCCGTGCCTATTCTTGGAGAACGTCGAGTGATCCGGCACCGCCCCGTCGAGACTGAGCCGGCAGAACCATCGGTAAGCCAAATTAAGGTGAACCTCATCGCACAGGCGCCGCTATGACCGGATGCCGAAGCAGTAACCGATCAGCAGCATCCGGATCATCAGTTCCGGATCGATCGAAGGTCGACCGATGTTGCTGTAGAAAGGTGCCAGGTCCCGCTTAATCTCTTGAAGGTCGACAAACCTGTCGATCGACCTGAGCAGGTGATCGGCGGGAATATGCTTCTCAAGTGAGAACTCGTAGAACTAAGCGGCCTGCTCGACTTGCCGATGTCCATTATGATCTTCAATCCTGCCAACTAGACAGACTGAATCACTGAACTATCTGCGTCGCAACCGCTGCCTTTTTCAACAGGATCGGTCAGAAGGCGACGTCGCGGGCCGGGTCCGATATGAACGAAGGCCGCCGATTGAGGCGGCCTTCGGGTGAGCTGTGCACGAGAGCGGTGCCCGAGCGATGGCGGATCACTCTACAACACCGGCAAACAGTGCCCTTACAAACGCCCTCTGCAGGTCTGGCGATACCTGCGGCAATTTCCTTCCCCTTGTTCGCCCAATTCGTTCTTGTTGAGGCAGGCTTGTCGCAATTCGGCGCACGCATCCCTCCGAACCGGCCGTTGGCAGGTCTCCCGGTATCTCCGGCAATTTCCTTCCCCCCGCTCACCTAGCGCGTCCTTGTTTTCGCACGCTTGCCGCAATTGCTCGCATTCACCTCGCATCCGGACGCCTCCCGGACCAATCTCAATGGATTGGGAAAAGGCCGAGACTGGAATTACGGAAAGAGCAGCTGCCGCTGCGGCGCCGAACGCATGTTTTCGTATTCCTTGCAACATTCCTAATCCTCCACTTAGCGCGTGTGTCGACGGATTTTGGCGACCGCAGTCGGCGCCATAGCATCTCGGCCTCGCCACGCTTGACCTCAATGGTTCGGCCGGCGCGTCTCCGCTTAGCTTACTGTGCGGCGTGGAATTGGTTCCACGGCTCGGAACGGTGAGGTTCACTGAGTTCACTCGATCTTAAGCGGTGGACATGAACGCAGGACCAAGCGGACAGTTCAGAGACGAGGGCGGGCCCTCCTGTACCGGCGGCGGCCAGTCTTGCAGACCAGCAGTTGTCCTACGGGCGCTATACGGACGCGGCCTTGATTCTCGTGCGCGACATCGAGCGTTCATTCCGCCGATAGGGCGTGCCGGAGGCATGGAGGGGCAGGCCTTATTCTCTGATCTTCGCAAGCGCGTACTGTCACCCGATTGCAAGGCGGAATGTTCCGCACACGCCGGCGCCTTTGGGCGCATTGTGCACGAAAAACTGGTGTTGATTCAGCAATCTGGTCTGCGGTGTGTCTTCCGCGCTACAGCAAATTTGGTGGATTGGAATAGCGTTTGAACATCTTTGAAACCGGGAGACTCGAAATGAAAAAGTTCCTTCTAGCTACTGTCGCTTTTGCAGCCCTAGCGGGTACAGCATCGGCAGCTGATATGGCCGCGCGTCCTTACACCAAAGCCCCAGCGATGGAGGCATCGCCGATTTACAACTGGACCGGCTTTTACATCGGCGGTCACGTCGGCGGCGCATTCGGCGGCAGCAACAACATTCTGGCCCCCGGCTTCACCGGCACCAGCAGCAACGATGGTGTGTTCATGGGCGGCGCGCAGGTCGGTTACGACCATCAGTTCTCGCCGAACTGGGTGCTGGGCATTGAAGCGAACTACAGCTTCCTCGACACCAATAACAATCCCTTCGTCAATCGTGGGCTCGGTTCGGTCACCGGTCGCATCGGCTATACCTGGGGTCCGGCGCTGCTGTACGTCAAAGGCGGTTATGCCTGGGCTGACTCCCGCCTTACGAACGGTTTCGGCGGCGGCACCTTCACCAACAACGGCGGTGGTCGCGACGGCTACACCGTGGGCGGTGGTCTCGAATACATGTTCGCCCAGAACTGGTCGGGCAAGGTCGAATACCAGTATTATGACTTCGGCACGCGGAACGCTCTCTTCACCAGCGCCGCTGGCGTTGTGACCGCCGTCGGCTTCCGCAATGACGAGCACACCATCAAGGCCGGCCTGAACTACCGGTTCAATTGGGGCGCCGCGTCGGCTTCTCGTTACTGAGGGCTTACATAGTCACGTAATCTACCTCAAGGGCCAGCCATCCGGGCTGGCCCTTTCTTATAAGTCGAAATGGCGTGACGCCAGGATCGGAGGATCGCGTATCTATCGGCGTCTCCCGCAGCGGCGACGGTCCAGTGACTAGGGGGAAAAGGTAACGACCTCGACCGGGGTCGAGGCCGCCAACCTATTGGCTAGGTTTCGCTCCCGGCTGGGGGCTTGGGGGCAAGGGTGCCGAGAGCAAGGACTCGACGCGGTGGAGTGCCGATCGTTCCCTTCCGGAGCGACGTAGCGCTCTCAGAACCTCGGCGTACGCGTGATGAGCGGAAGCGCAGCGCTAGTCTGGGCGCGGCAGAGTGGCTTGGTCGATCAAAGCCGAAAGGGCGACGCCTGACGCATCAATCACCAGCGGCCGGTACCGAAGCTGAAGCCGATGCTCGGCCCGCCGCCGTAATAGCCGTACCCGCGATCGTAGTAGCCCGGACCGCCGTAGGAGCCGTAGCTCCTGCGCACGACGTAGCTGTCGTCGTCGCCGTAGTAACGCTGCACGTAGCGGGGGCCACGGGTGCGGAAGCAACGGCCGTATTCGTTGCAGACCAGGCGAACCTGATCGACGTTTGCCGCCTCCGCCGATCCGACCGGACTGGGATTGAGCGGAGCTGCCGAAGCCGCCGACGTCAGCATGGCGGTGGCGGCAAACGCTGCGAGAGCAATAGTCCTCATGTTCGTTCTCCTTGATGTGACCAGATCAATCGATCTCTTCGATGACGCGACGTTCCTGCGGTTCGACGATGTAGGTGCGGCTATCCCGGCTGATGTACCGGTACTCCCGCAGGCTCGGTGCGTCGCGATAGACCTCCTCGGGGAAAGTCTGTACTTCTACGTCCGCCGGCAGGCGCTCACCCCTGCGGATTTCGGTGCGCACGGTGCTGCCGGTGGTCTGCCGCTCGCGCTCAACGGGACGCGCCTCGGGACGCGCCTTGGCATGCTTGCGGACCACTTCGCGATCGCGATCGCTGAACGTCACCTTGCGCTGTTCGGTGCGGGCCGGCGCAGCCGCGGTCGAACGACCCGAGTACGGAAGGACCGCGACGATCTGGTAGCTCGAAGGCTCCACGATTACGATCTCGTCCTTCACCAGCACGAAGTTGTAACCTCTGTACTGCGGCACGACCTCGACGACCTCCGCCGGCAGCGGCTGCAAGCGGACATCGCGCGGCACCGCCGTGCCCACCGATAACGAGAAGTTCACGTTGTTGAGGGGCTGCACGTTCAGATGCGAAATCGACGTGCTGATCCGAGTCCGCTGCTGATCGTTGATGTTCACCGACGCGTTCACGTTGGTGTTCGAGGAGCGATCGGCCGTGTTCTGCTGATTGTTCGGCTGCTGCGCCGTGTTGGTCGAACCGCTGCCCGCCGGGGACTGTGCCTGGTTGTTGCCCGGAGCAGGCGGATTGGCGCTCTGCGTCTGGGTATTCGTGTTCGAAGGAGAATTGGTCTGCGCCTGGCTCGAAGGCGTAGTGGTCTGATTGGACGGCTGATTGGTCTGAGCCTGGTTGGTCGAGTTGTTCGAGGCCGGCGCCTGCGTGGTGTTGGTGCCCGTGCCCGAATTGGACGACTGGCCTGCAGCGCTCTGACCGCTCGAGGGCGGAGACTGCGTCTGGGCCGAATTCGCCGAAGGAGTGGCGGACTGTGCGGACCCCGAAGACGAATTGGACGACGGCGTCGAAGAGGACGGCGTCGTGGATGTGGAATCCTGCTGACGAGACGGCGGATTGGAGTTCGACGTGCTCGGAGACGACTGGGCAAAAGCGGAAGTCGCGATCGCGACTGCAGCGGTGGTAGCCAAAAATAAACGCTTGTTCATCTGAACCTCCTTAATGCGGACGTCGGACAACCTGGGGCGAGACGCGTGGTTCCATTCGGGGAAAACTAGGCAATTGCGCGAGATGTGCATTTTCTTTTATACCGAAATTGTGCAAATCGTGAGAGTGGGAACTTCGGTCGCGCAGCGTCGTTGGCAATGACTACTTACGAGTCATTTTCACTTTGAGGAGAACACCATGAAGAAGCTTATCGTGTGCGGCGCTCTTGCCGCTTTCGCCCTCGGCACGCAGGCCGCCAGCGCCGCCGAGTTCTACATCGTGCGCGATGCCACCACCAAGAAGTGCACCATCGTCGACACCAAGCCGACCACAACCACCACGACGGTCGTGGGCGACGGCGTCTACAAGACCAAGGTAGAGGCAGAGTCCGCGGTCAAGACCACGAAGGTCTGCACCGAGCAGTAATAGTCGCGACGGCGGTAAGAGCCGTTTAAGCATTCTGACAACGATTGGAGGAAAAAATGCCCGTACTGATTTTGTGGGCCGTTCCAGCCGTCCTGGTTGTTGGCGGCGTCGGCTATTTCCTGGTTCACATGCACTGAGCGGATGACCCCGCACGGATGAACGGCCCGCCCAATGATTTGGGCGGGCCGTTTTTCATTGCGCCAGATCGGTACACTAGCCCTGTGGGCACAAAAAAGGGCCCCGTAATGGGGCCCCAATTCGCCGAGAGCACTCGTCGCGCTTAGTTGTAGTCCGAATATTTGAACTGCGGTAGCGCCTTCAACTGCTCCTTATTGCCGCTCATGACGGCGTGGTCAGGAACCCAATCGTTCGCGGTGCGGTTCGTCGTGGTTGTGGACGCGGTCCCGGTCGTGGTGGTGTCGCGGGCCGGGGTCGACGTGCCGCTCGAGCTCGTTCGAACCGGCTCTTCAACGAACTTCAGCTTGTCCATGGAGACCGCGATGTCGTGCTCGCCCATGCCGAGGAAGCCACCGATGCCGATAACCACCGCGTTGATCTTGCCGTTCTTGTCGACGAGCAGTTCGTTGACATCGCCGAGCTTCTCGTTGGCTTCGTTGTAGACGTTCAGGCCCATCAGCTTCGAGGCGCGCCAATTTCCCTTGAACGCCATCTTCGCATCGGCGGGGTGGGCGGTGGCCGCCGGCGCCGTGCGATCGACGGGCTGAGTGGATTGCGCGAAAGCAGCGCCGCCGATCACAGCAGTGCCAAGCAACGCGACGGCAAGGAAGCTTTTCATCGATGATCTCCTCCAACGTGACGCACCGGTTGGGATGCCGGCCTCAACGCCCCGAACTTCCACTTATTCCCGATACGGAACGGGTCGCCAAGGACTCGAATTCGCGCCGCCCCCACAAGTCAGCCGCGGAATAGATCTCTCACCTGAGGCGTCCTCCGCGGGCGACCAGATCGCGATATCGGCTGTCATACTCCTTCGCCATCCGGCTTGCGGCGAAGCACTCCTCGAACCGAGCGCGGATCACTCGTCTATCCAGCCGGCCCAGTTCTTTCACGGCGCTGATCGCCTGCTCCTCACCATCGACGATGAAGCCGGTGACGCCGTCCTCCACCACTTCCGGCACCGAGCCCGATCGATAGGCGATCACGGGCGTCCCGCATGCCATCGCCTCGATCATGACTAAGCCGAACGGCTCGGGCCAATTGATCGGAAACAGCAGGCCCGCTGCGTTCGCGAGGAAAGGCTGCTTCTTCGCATCGTCGACCTCGCCGACGAGCTGAACCGTCTGGCCATCGATGTTCGGCTCGAGCTTGTTCTTGAAGTAGGTCGTCTCCGCCCGAAGAATCTTGGCGGCGATCCGCAGCGGCATCCGCGCCGCGCGCGCGATGCGGATGGCGTCCTCCGGACCCTTGTCGGCCGTCAGCCGCCCTAGAAAGGCCAGGTACGAACCTGGTTCGTAGGAGGGCCTAAACATATCCTTGGGCAGTCCGTGCTGGATCGTCGCGATCCAGTTCGCCTCCGGAAGCGGCCGACGCTGGTCGGCGGAAATCGAGACGAACGGAGCGTTCGCAAAGGCACCGATTAGCTACGGCAGACCGGGAAGGTCGAGCCGGCCGTGCATCGTCGTCAGGAAAGGCACGCCGGTTCGGCTGAGCACCGGAAGGTGTGTTTCGGCATGGAATAAGGACCCCGTTTTCGGGGTGATCGGCATCCAATCGGAGTCGAACGCCGATTGACAGCTGACCGGCCTCCGGACCCCCTGTGCCCTCATCGACCGCTTCCAGGAGGGCTTGAAACGGCACGTGCGCTCGTCGGCGCAAACGGGGCCTGCATGCAAATGCGGGGTGTTGGGCGTGGTCAGGGCCGCCGGAGAGGTCCCGCCTGGCCATAGCGCGCGGGTTCGGCTCCCGTCCTCGCCATTTCGCGCCTTGCCGGCTCTGTAGGAAACGTCAGGAGGCGTTCGCCCTCGCTCGTTCTCGCGCCTCGCGCCGACGTTCGCGATGTTCGCGCCGCCGCTTGGGCTGCCGCAGCGGAGGAACCTGCGTCGCAGCGACTATCGCAGCCGGAGCCTCCTCGACCAAAGGCGCCTGGATCGGTTCGGTCGCAGCGGGCCGGCTTCCATGAACTCGAGCACCACCCGTCCCTTGGCAGTGATCCGCCATCCGCTGCTGATGCGTTCGACTGGTCCATGGGAAAAGATGTCGAGATCGGGCACCCGTGCGGCGAGGCGCTTGGTCCGGTCCGCCCAATCGCGACCACTGGTCGCCAGGATAGCCATGTCGCGTTTGAGGTCCTCCATGACGGCAAAGCCATCCGGATAGCTCACCAGGATCCTGAGAACCGTCACCTGGAAGTTCGCGCCCCCTCCAATCAATCAGCGCCGCATCGTGGGTGCATGGGACAGGGCGTCACGGCCGACTTGCCTGGGGCCATCGACCGAAACCTCGCCTCTGGTGGCGCCTCCAGGATTTTCGAAGCGACATGAGTACGTGCCCCGATCTCGCCGTGCGAAACGCTTTCGCAGACTTCGTCCAGGACCGCGCGCAAAAGCGCGGTGGTTGCCGTGTCGAACATGGGGTGCCCCCAAAGGGAAACTCAATAGTAGCTCGGTTTTTCTGGCTTGGGTATTCGGGTATTTAAGCATCGCAGCAAACACGCTCGGGAATTTTAAGGAGCAGAGCGCTGCCACCCGAGACGCCGAGCGGCGCATTGACCACCCGAGCACACATCGATATCCAAAACTGCTGGTCGCTTCGGCGCAATTTTTCAACCGCAGTGACACCTGCTTGCCAGGCGAGAACGGAGCAAGCTCGAAGCTGGCTGCAAAGCCCGAAGTGACCGAACCTACACCGTATGCGGCCCGAGCAATGCCTTGTAATACGATTTGACGGTTGCGTAGCATTCGCAGACGCTTTCCTGCAGGCCTTCAACATCAGTGATCTGTATGTGACCCCTGAAGTAATTTATCATTCCAGCTTGTTGAAGCGTTCGCGCATGTAACGTCACACTGGTTCGCTTGACGCCGAGCATCTCAGCAAGAAATTCCTGGGTGAAATGCAGATTGTCGGTGTCAGCTAAACGGGTCGGCTGCGAAACGTGTCGCTTCTTTCCACGCCGCTTCGTCATCGAGGAACTCCTCGAATGGGGCAGGCGTGCTTGGGTCTAGGTTGAGAACCTTGAAGACGTACAGCGGCATGGTCAGCATGTGAACAGGCGTCCGGGATGAGCCCAATCGCTGCTTGCTAGATCAACACCTTAGCTCGCCGATGGGGCGTTGGAACCCTACGCCGATTTACATGCTCGGAGGCTACCCGCCTTACAAGATATCACCCAACCGCTACGCTAACGCGGAGGAAAGTGGCGGGGATGGACGTCGCCTCCTTGCTTGTGTTTTGGTTGGTGAACAGCGTTTCCATCTCTTTTTGTAGCTCGGCCTTGCGGCCGTTCTTTTCTGCCGCGTCGAATGCATTCATCGTGGGGCCGTAATAGTCGCGGAACACAGCGACGAACTGTACCGGCGTGCCCGGGAAGTTGAAGTTGTAGGTATCACGAGAGAACGAGATATTCTCCTTGGCGATGCCGGCGCTGCCAAACCGCTCGACAACATTGCTCTCGATGCCCCAGGTCATCGGACTGACAAAGCCCTCTGGCGGGGGCGGAGTGTAGGCGGCGGCAATCTTCAGGATCTGAGCAACCAGGGTTGGATCGCCAGGAATCCAGTTTCCCATGATGATCCGTCCGCCCGGCCGTGTCACACGCACCATTTCCTTGGCGACGTCGAATGGCCTTGGCGCGAACATGGCACCGAAAATGCTCACGACGCGATCGAAGCTTTTGTCAGCGAGGTCATCGAGGTGAGAGGCATCACCCTCCTGAAATCGGCAATTGAGGAGACCCATTTCCTTCGCGCGGTTATTGCCGGCCTGCACGAGGTTGCTGGCAATGTCGACGCCTAGCACGTCGCCGCCAAGCTTGGCCTGCGGAATAGCAGTCGTTCCGTCACCGCATCCAAGGTCGAGAATCTTCATTCCGTTCGTGGGGCCAAGCGAATTGGCGAGTGCCTCTCCGCTCTCTCGCATGGTCGCCGCCAGCCTCGTGAAGTCGCCTTTTTCCCAAAGCGCCTTGTTTGGGTTGGTGCTCATCGCTGTTCTCCTTCCCCGCTCGGTAGCTGATGTTCGGGCTGCGGCTGATGACGGTTGAACTCGCGCGGCAAGAGCCATGCGAGCACCTAACAATTCTCAGCACCTTTGCACCGAGCACCACAGGTCGAAAAAGCAGGCCCGGCGCTCAGCCGCACTACAGGTTAGGTCTGGACGATGACTAGGAAGGTTCATTGGCGATCGGCGCGGCACCCTATGCCGAAAGCAAAATGCTCCTTCGTAGGAGATGCCATAGGCTGGGCGGCTACGTGCAAGACGCCGGGACATCAATGCACAAGGCGGAAAGGCGTTTCGCCATCGAGGCGCAGAATGTTGGGGCCGCCTCGCTCGGGTTCGCCGATGGCGCTCGCGACCGGCACCGGCGCGGAGGTCCAAAAGCCCCTAGCCACAGTCGTGATCAGCGGCCTTCAGACGGCGACGCTCCTCACCCTGCTTGTACTACCAGCGATGCGCTGGCGGGTTTTGTACGGCCGTTGGTGTCGGGCCTCGTCCGCAAGAAGGTGGCCAAGATACCTCTGGTTTCAAGGATTGGCCCGCAACAGCCATGAAGAGATCGTCGAGGCCGCGCTGCGCGACGGGCGCGCGGTGCTGGCAATGATGCGCAGCGGCCCCTTTTTCTTCAGCGCCGAGCTGTCGAGCATCGACGCTATCGTCTTCGCGACGTTGTCATCCACCGTGCTGACGCCGATCGACACGCCGATACGGACCTATCTGCGATCGCAACCCGGCTGCCTGGACTACGCGGAACGCATGCGCAGCCGGTACTTTCCGGAGCTATCCGCCGCGCCGGCGATGGCGCTGAGCGCCTAGACTTTACGTCGATTGAGCGCGAATCCGAGGGCCAGTGCCACGACCATGACGATCTGAGCGGCAACGGTCTGTGTGGTCGGAAAGAAGCCGACAAGAGAGCTGGCTCGCCGACATAAGTCGGTTAGTGGATATTCGTGACGCGAGATGACACGCAGGAGGAACCAACGATGTCGTCCCCGGAAGCCCTTGCACTTCTCGACCTGATCCAGTCGCATCGGATCACCGCCGTGATCTACGTCGCGGCCCAGCTCGGAATCGCAGATCGACTGTCCGATGGACCGAAATCGCTCGACGATTTGGCTGACGCGACCGGTGCGAACCGGGCCGCATTGGCGCGACTGCTCACGACGCTCCGCACCATCGGCATCTGCGGCCCGGGCGGAGGCGACCGGTATGCCCTGACTGAAACCGGCGCGACCCTGGCCGGCGACGCTCAGTCGTCCTGCAAGGCCTGGGCGATCTTCGAAGGGCAAATGCTTTCGAAGTCGTGGAATGGCCTGCTCGAGACCGTCATGTCCGGCAAGACCGCTGCGCAACTACAAGGCTTCGACAACAGCTTCGATCTGATGGCGCGCGTGCCCGAGAATGTCCGCATCTTCAACGCCGCGATGACGAGCATGACGCGCTTGGTCACGGCTGACGTGCTGCGTCCTACAATTTTGGCCGGATTTCGCACGTCCTGGATGTCGGCGGCGGATCGGGCGAGCTGATCGGCGCTATTCTGGGGCGTTGCCCACAAATGCGCGGCACTGTGTTCGATCTTGCTCGCTGCGCCGAAACCGCAACGGCGCATCTTGCACAGCTCGGCCTGGCTGATCGCGCAGCTTTCATGGCCGCCGATTTCTTCGCGTCCGTCCCGGCCATTGCCGACGGTGTGATCCTGAAGAGCGTGACCCACGACTGGGACGCTGGGACGCTGAGCGCGCTTGCGTGATTCTGCAGAATTGTCGGCAAGCGCTTCCAGGGAACGGAATGCTGCTGCTGGTCGAGCGGATCATGCCGGCCATTCCTGGCGCCAACGAACTGCATCGATCCCACGCGTTGAGCGACTTGAACATGCTGCGGGGGCCGGGTGGCAGGGAGCGCACCGAAGCACAGTATCGCGACCTGCTCGGCAAGGCGGGATTTTACGTGACGTCGGTGACGGCGGCGGGACGATTTGCAGTCATCGAGGCGTCCCCGGTCGCGGGCTAATTTCGCGCCATGATTGATACTGTCGTACAACCCAAGCGACGCAGCACCGTAGGTGTCGCACAATGCGAGATAATGGCGCTGCGATAGCACAACCTGTCGGAGGGGGCTGCCAAGTTTGGAAAGTCTGCCTTGGCCGCGGCACTCCGTAACCAACCGTGCGCAACAGCCGTCGTGATCTATCGTGTGTAGCCAGAAGCGCCGGCTTCGACAGAGATAGGGAGGGCCGAATGTCGGCATGTGGCCATCGCTTCCGTTGACGCGGTGCAGCTACGTGTCGATTGATAGGAGTAGACCGGGAGTTGGCACCCGAGAGCCAAGCCGCCCCTTTTCCCGAAGCCGACCCGCGCGAGACGATGAGAGAAGAGCAACGCCCGCCGAATTGCTCGACAGGAGTTGGCACTTCAATGCAGGCTCGACGGGTTCGTGCTTACGGTATTCTGGCGTCCATCTCGGGGTACAACACCACGCTTTCCTGGGCGGTAGGTTCGTTGCGCGTGCCGACGCAGACGGCGGATTGCTCTCCGCGGTTGACGGCAACATGCAGCACATTTTCCGGTATGTAGATGTAGTCGCCAGGCCGCACCACCTCTCGATACTGCAGCTGGTCTCCGGTCCATACCTCTATTTCGCCGCTCAAGAGGTACAGAGCGGTCTCATGCCGCTCATGCACATGCGCCCTGGTTCGTGCGCCTGGAGGGAGCGTTACGATCCCGAGAAACAGGGTCGTCGAGCCCACCGTCTCCGCGCTGACGCCCGGCTCGTAGTCCGATCCCTGTTCCGATCTGTATTTGGCGCCTGCCCTGACAACGGACGCCTTCTGCGCGGCTCCGACCCGCTTGTCTTCCGACCTGGTGATATGACTCAAGGCCGTCATTGAACCCTCCTGATGGGTGATTGGATTAACGAGAGGAAGATCACTGGCCCGCCCCGAAAAGTCTTGAATCATCTGCCGAAAAGTTCCGAAATGTTGCGAACATTGCTAGAGTTCGCCAATGGTTACCAAGATCGCCTTTGGTCCGTTCGTTCTAGACGTGGATCGCGGAATGGTTTTCCGGGAAGGCCGGCCGATTGCTCTCAGCAACAAGGGCCTGCAGCTGTTGCTGACGCTTCTTGGGGCGCCCGGTCAGGTATTCAGTAAGGCCGACCTGATGCGGGCCGTCTGGTCAGATGCGGCGGTTGAGGAGAGCAATCTCTCGGTTCAGATTGCGGCCCTGAGGAAACAGCTGGGGTCGTCGCCGGACGGAGGGGACTGGATCGCAACGATCCCACGCGTTGGATACCGCTTTACCGGCTGCGTTTCTGCACAAACCAGATCCGGCAATGCGCCGAGCACCGCGGGGGAACATCGCCCGTCCATCGCAGTTCTGCCCTTCACAAACTTAGGGGGTGATAGAGAGCAGGAGTATCTCGCCGACGGCATCACCGAAGACATCATTATCGCGTTAACGCGCTTTCGATGGTTCTTGGTGATCGCGCGCAATTCCAGCTTCGCCTATAAGGACAAGTTGATCGACATGAAGCAGATCGCACGCGAGCTAGGCGTTCGCTATCTGCTGGAGGGAAGCTTGCGCAAGTCTGGCGTCCGCGCCCGTATTTCAGCGGAGTTAGTTGATGCCACGTCAGGCAGTCATATCTGGGCGGAAAGCTACGACCTCGAACTAACAGAACTCTTTGCAATTCAGGATGAGATCGCGGAGCGCGTGGCTGGCGCAATTGAGCCGGAGCTGCTCAAGACCGAAGGTGCCCAGGCTGCCGCCCGCCACACCGGCAATATGACGGCGTGGGATCTGGTGCGTCGAGGCACCTGGTTTTTCCATCAAGTAACGCGCGAGAACCATCTCAAAGCGCGCGAGCTGTTTCGCGAGGCCTGCAGGCTCGACCCCGAGTTGCCGGAGGCGCACATTTGGCTCGCCCGGGTCAGCGGCGGCGTCGTTCCCTATGGATGGGCGGAAAATCCCGCGCTCGAGCTCCAAGAGGGATTGCAGGCCGCCCTCAAGGCTGTCTATCTCGATGAGCGCAATCCCTACTCGCACTATGCGCTTGCGATCGTCAGCATCTTTTCGGGACAGCTCGAGCAGGCTATCCGAGCGGCACGGAAGGCAATCGACATCAGCCCAAGCTTTGCGCTCGGTCATCTGGGTCTCGGGATCGCCCTTCTTTTCAGCGGACGCGCATCGCAAGCGATTTCTCCCTTGCAACATGGGCTACGGCTCAGTCCCTATGATCCGCAAAACTTTGTATGGTTCAATATGTTGGCCCTGGCGGATCTTTTCGAGGGAAAAGCGGAGCCCGCGCTCGACGCAGCAATCCGGGCGCTGCAGGTTCGACCGAATTGGTGGACCACCTTGGAGGTTCTCACCTGCTGTTATGCCGGCCTGGATAGATGGGACGAAGCGCGTACATGCGCCCGCGATATGACCGAAGTTGAAAGGCAACCGGGCGATGTCTTGGCGGTTCTGAGGGAAAAAAACCCAGGCTGGACAGCACAAATGAACGAGGTGCTGCGGAAAGCGACCAAATAGCGGGTGCGCGCGCGGCTGACTTCCGAAGGGCCATCGGCGAAGCGCTGGCCCCTCGCCACGAGACCCCTCACCGGAGGCATAGCGGACCAGATTTGCTCACATTAAGTTGCCGTGGTTTTCATTCAGGAAAGTTGAGCCTTGGTATGTTGCGGCGCTGTACGATGAAATCGACAGCCGTACCAATGTCCTTTACGGCGGTGTCGCCCCGCACAATGGGGGGATTAGCTTCAGGCTTATCAGCCATCTCGGCCGGGCGGGTCGATTTGCCGTAACCGCGCAAGTCCAGAAGCCACACGTCGTATCCGCGCGAGGCCATATACTCCATCCACGAGATACCGTCGAGCTTCAGGTCGAACGCGGTTGCTGACGGATACGTCGCGCCATGAACATACAACACGGTCTGCTCGGGACGGAATGTTGCCATGTTTGCTGGTCGCTTGTTGCGGACGTAGATTTCGATCCCCGGATCAGCTGATTTGACCATCATCTCGTCTGTGACCGGTGCTTGCGCGACTGCGGGAGAAGCGGCAACAGCGAAAATGACGGCTCCGATTGCGGCAATCTGCTACATTTCGTTGATCAAAATCTTCCGGATGTTAGTTGTAATCTCGAACCACCGCCATCAAGAAACAATCAACAGTCGGCGCAACCAAGTTGGAGCAACAAGCCGAGTACGTTAGAGGTGTTGACACTTTTTCCCTCGTTTTTTCGTTGTGCAGCAATGTGAACGGGTTCACATTGGGCGCTGGCCAAAAGCGCCTAGAATTTGCGGTACGCCAAAGAGATTTTCAGCAGATATTTAAGAGGAGGAACGGCAATGGAAAACAGAGTCAGCACTCCAGTCATCAATCTTGCTCCAGGTTCACTTGCGTTTCCGCTGTTCCTTGGCGCGATGGTGGCATGTGGCCTCTATGCGGCTTTCATCGCTACTCCCGCCATGCGCGCGGCGGCACAACAGCAACTTGTGCAAGCATTAACGGATGAGAATCGTTCGTTTTGCGAAAGGTTTGGAATGCGTGTGGGGAGCAACGAATTTGTTGCGTGCAGCGAGGGCCTGGCGATTGTTCGGCAAAAACAAGCTGAGCGCGACAGCGCGGCGGCGAACGGCTTTTAGCGTTCGCCTGCTGTTTGGTTGTGCTGCGTGACCGGGGCTCCGCATTTGCATATCGAATCGGGCGTGAGGTGTCCCGGTCAAGATGATCTGCTGA
>NZ_JBHTFN010000068.1:719-3615 GCF_042666195.1 Bradyrhizobium sp. GCM10028915 | reverse complement strand
ACAACCACGCCGCGACCGACGCGCAGAGACAAATTCCAAGATAAGGCAATGCAAGGCGCATCGGGCTTTCCCCTCCGAGACGCAATCAAATATGGACCATCATTATGTCATGCTTGGACGACGACTGCTAGGAATTGCAATCGTCGCTCCGCTAGATACCGAGCAATGGTGCCTCGGTTTAGTGTTGCGCTGGCTCGCTGGAGCGGGCGGAGCGGCCCCCGCCGTTACCTCCAAAGCCCCCTGAAGCCGGGGCCGTTCTCGTACTTGGCGAGATCGGCCTCACCCCGGCTTCCTACTCTTTGAACGGCGGTCGCTGCCCAAATTGCGTTCGCTGTCCCGCGGAGGCAGTAGGCTGGGGCCGCGTGGGTGTTTCCGCTCGTTTGCGTTTCGCACGCGACTTTATAGCCAATGCAGCGACGTACGCGGTCGCAAACAAGACTAGCCCAACCACGAGCTCAAGGATCAGAAGCTCCATGCCCACTGGTATGCAATGAAATCGTCAATGGTCTTTTAAGGAGAGCCGAAGGGCAGATCGACGCCCCCGGGGCAGCCAGATCACGGTTCGGTGAACGAAGTCATTTGCTGCCCTCCCGAAGTAGTCCGGAAATGGTCGGAGTTTAAATTCTGCTCGTTTCCGAGGAATGAGGGGATTTCAAATGATCGCGCTTCAGTTGATTGCAGTGGTGCTTGGCGCCGGCATTCTCTTTTCGCTGTTTTCGGGCGATTTTGGCGCCGACGTGGTTCTCGCCATCGTCGCTTGCCTCTCATAGCGAGAAGCCCCGCCGGCGCGAATTGGCGGGCCGTTCGTCGGCCCTTGATGAAGCGCTGGCTTAGGTTGGCTTGCCCTGCATAGAGGCTCCAGAAACAGGCCGGCTGCGATAATAGCGTGCAGGATTGGGCTGTGGCGGGAGCGATGATTCGATCTCCTCCGCTAAGTCCAGCTTTGAAGATCGATTCTTTCCGTCTCCTGCCGAAGAAATTAATCCTTGGTATCGCTACGCGGCCGCCCATGGCAACGCAGTGCTGATGTCTGCAGTGGGTCACAGGCTGCCCTTGGCACCTTGGTAGGCTCATCTCTGGGAAGCAGATGTCGCAGCTCGGCGGGCGAAGCTCAGCAACGGGCCATGTGTGGACGTATATGGACCCCGCCCGATTGCAACGACTGGCTTGATCAGGATCGACGGCCACAACTGCTGACGTATATCCGGCTTCTTGATGCGGCTGGACAACGTCTCCGCCGCGAGCCTCGATGGTTTTCGCCCGCTTCCACCTCAACGGCCCCGAGACATCGGCGCAAGCCGTGCCGGTCCACACATCAGGTTCGGGAAGCGACGGGGTGACCGTTTCGCCATCTCCTGCCATTTGTTGCAATTGCCGGTGAGACCTCCTTTCCTTGATTGCCGCTTCGCTTCAGGCCGCCTTCACCGAAAGCGCCGGCTCATAAGCCGCGCCGCCTGTGAGCATAGCCCACACGATCCGCGCGTTCTTGTTGGCAAGAGCCAGGGCCGCGACATTGGGATGGCGCCGTTGCCGCATCTTGCCGAGCCAGAGGCTTCGCGGATCCTGCTTGCCATTAGCACGGCTTAAAGCGGCGCGAGCTCCGTGAATCATCAGCGTCCGCAGGTATCGATCGCCCCGTTTGCTGATGCCGAACAAGCGGGCCCGCCCTCCACTGGATCGCTGCTTGGGTACCAGACCAAGCCAAGCCGCGAACTGTCGGCCGTTCTTGAAACAGCTTCTATCGCCCACGGCGGCGACCAAGGCTGTTGCTGTCACAGGTCCGACGCCTTCGATTTTGCCGAGCCGCTGGCACTGCTCACTCGTACGGAAGATTTCCCTTATCCGCCGGTCATAGGCTGCAATGCGGGTATCAAGCTCGGACAACTCCTCTTGCAGTTCCCTCATGAGCGCTCGGCCAGCGGCTGCTGGACAACACCTGCACGCAACGGACGGGACGCCATGAGGAAGACGGCTGCTGGCCCGCATTCGAGTAGTCCTCGGTGCGGCGAAAACTGGATGCTCCATGGCACCGAAGCACCACCCCACGCCCCTGTCCGGAGGAGACCGCAAGGCGCTCGCCAAGGAACTCGGCCGAGCCCGCGCCATGACGTCGATTCTGGCCGCGCAGTCGGCGGAAGCCCGGGCCAAGGGCGAGGCGCTGATCCGGACAGCGGACAAGCTGGCCTGCGAAAGCTGGAACGAACGTATTTGGGCCAATGGAGGTCCAATCGATCCATCTCCTACGATCGACCAGGCCATCGGCGGCGGTTACCGCTGGATCGAGATCGAGTGCTCACGCTGCAGGACCAAGCGGGACGTCGACATGGCCGCGCTGCGCCATCCGCCCACCACCTTCGTCCACGACCTCGCAAGCCGTCTCCGCTGCAGCAAGTGTGCTAAGGCCGGGCGGCGGCCGCCGGCCACGCTGCTGCAGCTGGCGCAGCGGGCCCGCCATCCTGATCCGGAGACCTGACCACCCGTGTGCTGGTGTGGACGGCCTCTCATCCCCACGGTTTGATGGCGCTCTCGGCGTCACAGAAAATGAGAGGAAAGTCTAATGAATATTCCCGTTCGTATCGGCATGGATACCTCGAAGTCGGTGTTCCAGCTTCACGGTGTTGATGAAAATGAGGTAGTGGTTGTCCGGCGCCAATTTCGGCGAGCTGAGATGATCCGCTACTTCGAGCGGCTTCCGCCGGTTCTAGTCGCCATAGAGTCTTGCGGCAGCTCGCACCATTGGGGGCGCCTGCTCCAATCTTTCGGGCACGAGGTAAAGCTGATCCCTCCTCAATACGTGAAGGCTTACGTGAAGCGCGGCAAGAACGACGCGGCCGACGCCGAGGCACTGTGCGAGGCGGTCACCCGGCCCAGCATGCGGTTCGTACCGGTGAAGTCT
>NZ_JBHTFN010000068.1:0-709 GCF_042666195.1 Bradyrhizobium sp. GCM10028915 | reverse complement strand
AAGCGGCTTGCATGTTGATGACTGTGCGGGAACGCCTGGTCAGCGTGAAGTCGCAGCTCTCCAATGCTTTCAGGAGCTATGCCGCTGAGTTTGGTATCGTCGGGCCCGCCGGCCAGCAGAACGTCGCGGCACTCATCAAACGTGTGCTCGAAGACGAAAGCCTGCCGGAAATGGCGCGGGATCTCTTCCGCCTTCAGGCTGACGAGTATGCCGCGGTCCAAGCTCGCCTGGCGAACATCGAGGCCAAGCTGATGAAGTGGCATCGCGAGGATGACATCAGCAGGCGTATTGCGACTATTCCAGGCGTCGGTCCGATTGGGTCGTCGATGCTCAGCATGAAAGCGCCGCCGCCCGAGACGTTCAGATCGGGTCGCGACTTTGCGGCGTGGCTCGGGCTGACACCCAAGGATCATTCAACTGGCGGCCGGCAAAGGCTCGGCGGCATTACAAAGGCCGGAGATTCTATACTGCGATCGACGTTGATCGTCGGTGCAACCGCACTGCTGAGGCATATCCGAAAGGGCCGTCATAAGCCCACACAATGGCTCGCTTCGCTGCTGGGGCGAAAGCCGCCAAAGTTGGTCGCGGTGGCCTTGGCAAACAAGTTTGCCCGCATCGCTTGGCGCCTGATGATATCGGGTGGCGTGTACAAGCAGCCGGTAGCCGCCATGCCGACTTGATCTGAAATCGGCCCGCGAGCAGGTTGCTC
>NZ_JBHTFN010000067.1:0-1139 GCF_042666195.1 Bradyrhizobium sp. GCM10028915 | reverse complement strand
TCCGTTGGCGGCATGAGTGGCGGCTCAAACGAGCATCCACATCGTAAACGCGGCGCAGAGGCAGATCGTGCCCACGACAGTCATCCGGCAAAGAAGCGCTCGGTTCGATCCATGTCGATCACCTTCCAGATCGATCGACGCCCATAAACGTTTAAAGCTGCACGCTGGCTCCTGCTTGCGCGCGTCGTAATCTGTCAGAGCTTACGTCCCATTAGACGGTGTGAGCGCACTCGTGCGACGAACGAAGACGACGCCGATCCACGAGTTGGAGCGTTACATGCGGTGCAAGGATTGTTCGGACGTGCGGGGCTATTGCAGCGGGCAAAACGGACGATCTGTTCTGTCTGTCGCAGAAAGATACCGTTGATGCAGAACCAAAACCAGAATATTCGGGTCGGGATTCGAGTCGTATCGCCCCCAACATGGCAACGACTTTGTACGCTAAAGTACGATCTTCTACGATGTTGTACTCTGACGGCAGCGATTCGAGCGCTCGTACGGATTGTCTCAGCCGCGAAAGCGCGGCGAACCTTCTGAAAGTCAGGTCGATGCCACAAGCGGGCGTTGCGGGACAGCGGGCCCGAAGAAGGGGCGGCCGAGTTCGACCGGCTCGGACGCAGGGGAACGCTTCCTCCTTCTACTGAGGCTGGTCCGGTCCCTTCAGCTTTCGCGTGGGCTGCGATCGAGGTTCGCCGAAAAATAGTCGATCACTTCCGTAGCCTGGGCGTCTTGCCTGAAACCCCGCTGTTCTTCGAAATCGACGGAAGGACCATATGGATGAACTGCTGGCGGCGTACAATGACATCACCGCTTCCGGATTGGGCCCCTCCCAACCGCAATGCGATGCGGCGAAGGCGGAGCAGCGTTCGCTGGCGGAGCCATGCGCAAAGTTCCGTTGTCACGCCGATCTAGCCGGCTTGACCTCTTCCGCATCAGCCACGCGTTCGCTGAGAGGGCGGCTTAAACTCCACGACCTCGTGCTGGTCGCACGGATTAGCTCGCTCATTTTTCTTGACGATTAGCTCAAGCTCGAGAGCCTCGAAGGCGAGTTCATCCGCCAAGCGCTTAAACAGCTCGCGCTTTTCTATGTCCGTCGCTTGCTGGCTCATCAGCATAAACTCTCTGGCGTCAGCGCGGAC
>NZ_JBHTFN010000066.1:0-1823 GCF_042666195.1 Bradyrhizobium sp. GCM10028915 | reverse complement strand
GCCGTTGCAGTCGCACCGGTGTTGACGCCCTGGGTCGCGCCCAGGGTGATCGCCGAGGTCGCCGCGTGCGTGCCGCCCGCCGTGCCGTCATACAGCACGTTGCTAGTGGCAACCGTGCTGGCGAAGGAAGTCGTGCCGCGCAGGTCGGCAGAGGTTGCACCCGAGATCGTGGCCGAGACGTTGGACTTAGTGGAGTAACCGACGGTGGTCTGCAGCGCCTGGTTGGCGATCGACTTCGCGCTGTCGATCAGCTTCTGCAGCGAGGTGATGCCGGTGTTGGCAGCCTGCAGCACCTGCACGCCGTTGGCAATGCCGTCGAGCAGATTGTTGATGTCGCTGGCGCGGTTGTCGAGCGACTGGGCGGTGAAGAAGTTGGTCGGATTATCGAGGGCCGAGTTGACGCTCTTGCCGGTCGACAGGCGGCTTTGGGTGGTGGCGAGAAGATCAGCGGTGGACTGGAGAGAGAGCAGGTTCTGACGAACCGAGGAGGAGAGAACAATACCGGACATAAGCTGTTACCCTTCTGGTACGCAACGCAACAAACTTCGATTAGGATTAATCGATGCCGGGAAGGTGAACGTAGGTGGCTAACAAAGCATGAAGTGCGTCGCGCCAGTCCTTGCGCGGATTCACCATAAGCGCGGCCGAAGAGAAATCGATCTCAGTCCTATCACCATGATGGAATGATGCTTTTTCGCGCAATCGCGGGACGTTTGCTACTTGTCAACCATAACTCAGAGTGGGCAAACGGCTGCACCTGAATGCACCATCTTCGTCCCACGCCACGTCTGCGAACGCTTGCGCAAAAAGAAAGCGGCGGGGCCGAAGCCCCGCCGCAATATCTTGCTTAACGATGTCTTGCTTGCGATGTCGTCCGCTTGTTAGCGGAGCAGCTGCAGCACGCTCTGCTGCGACTGGTTGGCCAGCGACAGCGCGGAGACCGCGATCGACTGGCGGGTCGACAGCGCCTGGCTGTTCGCCGCTTCGGTGTTGGTGTCAGCCAGGGTCAGGTTGGACGAACCGGTCTGCAGCACGTTGATCAGGCTCTTGTTGAAGTCCTGACGCACCTGCACCACCGAGAGGTTCGAACCGAGGCTCGAGGCCTCCGAACGCAGCGTGCTCGACGCGGCATTCAGGTTGGTCAGCACTTTGTTGGTCGCAGCGTTGTCGATGAAGTCGACGCCGCTGGTCAACGAGGCGAGGCCCAGACCCTTGGAGTTGTAGGACACACCCGTGATGTTGAGGTTCGACTTGCCGGTTTCGTCGAACACCAGCTTGAGCTGATCGCCGTTCAAGAGGTTGACACCGTTGAACGAGGAGTCCTGCGAAGTCGTGTCGATCTGGTTCAGGATGTTGTTGTACTGAGACACCAGGTTGGCACGGGCCGTCTGCGCAACCGAGTCCTGGACGGGGCTGGAAGCCGTCGAGAACGTCAGCGACGAGGTCAGCGTGCCGCCGATCGCACCGCCCGCCGCCGCCGAACCAAGCGTCGAGGACGCGTAGTCGTTGGTGGTCGACACCGTCAGCAGGCCGTTGGCGTCGATCGTCGCAGACAGGTTGTTGGCCTGCAGCTTCGTGTTGAGCTGGTCGAGCGTCTTGACCGTGCCGTTGGTGCCGTCGCCGAAGGTGACATTGACCGCCGTGCCGCCGTTGAAGGAGGAGAAGGTCAAGGTCTTGCCGCTGATGCCGCCGACGCCGGAGGTGCGGGCCGCGGTGAAGGCGGTCGCGGTGCCGGTGTTGCCGGCGAAGCCGAGCGAGTTCAGCGCATTGCCGGTGCCGGTGATCGACAGGTCGGCGTTGACGCCGGTGGACAGCTTGAGCTG